>CANQZJ010000198.1 GCA_947628315.1 uncultured Oscillospiraceae bacterium | reverse complement strand
GTTATCCATGCTGAATCAAGTTTCCGGCGGCGTGTGCGCCGCCAAGGGCTTTAAGGCCGCCGGCATCCGCTGCGGCGTGAAGAACGGCATGTCCCTGGGGGACGGCAACCAGCCTATCGTGCCCTCCATGAAGGACTACCTCAGCGGCAAGTTCGACCTGGCCATGATCCTGTCCGACTGCGAGTGCGCCGCCGCCGCCGTCTACACCCTGAACCGGGTGAAGGCCGCCCCCATCTACGTGACTATGGGCAATCTGGAGGACGGCGTGTGCCGGGGCATCGTGGCCAACAGCGGCAACGCCAACGCCTGCGCCCCTCAGGGCCATGAGAACGCCGAGCGGATGTGCGCCGCCGCCGCCAAGGCCACGGGATTGAAGCCCACCGACTTTGTGGTGGCCTCCACCGGGGTCATCGGCCAGACGCTGAACATCGCCGCCATCGAGAGCGGCATGGAGCCGCTGGTGGCCCAGCTGAGCACGGACGGCTCCGACGCGGCGGCCAACGCGGTGATGACCACCGACACTAAGAAAAAGGAGATCGCCGTCCGTCTGACCGTCGGCGGCCAGACGGTGACCATCGGCGGCATCGCCAAGGGCTCCGGCATGATCCACCCCAACATGGGCACCATGCTGTGCTTCATCACCACCGACTGCGCCATCTCCCACGACCTGCTCCAGGACGCTCTCCACGAGATCGTCCCCCGCACCTTCAACCGGGTGACGGTGGACGGCGACACCTCCACCAACGACATGTGCGTGGTTCTCGCCAACGGCAGGGCGGGCAACCCGCTGATCGAGTGGAAGGACGACGATTACACCCTGTTCCGTCAGGCGCTCTATCAGGTGTGCGAGCATCTGGCAAAGTCCATCGCCGCCGACGGCGAGGGCGCGTCCAGGCTCATCACCTGCACGGTGCGGGACGCCCGGAGCGAGGAGACCGCCGAGCGGCTGGCAAAGGCCGTGGTGGGCTCCTCCCTGGTGAAGGCCGCCCTCTACGGCGCCGACGCCAACTGGGGCCGGGTCATCTGCGCCATGGGATACTCCAAGGCCCCGTTCCGGCCCGAGTACGTGGACATCAAATTCGCCTCCGCCCTGGGGGAGATCCTGGTGTGCGAGAAGGGCGTGGGCCTGCCCTTTGACGAGGACTTCGCCAAGCGGGTGCTGACCCAGGACGCGGTGACCATCGACGTGTCCGTCCATGAGGGGAATGAATCGGCGACCTGCTGGGGCTGTGACCTCACATATGATTACGTTAAAATCAACGGCGATTACCGTTCCTGATAAACCAAAACGATAAGGATTGATTGAAATGTCCTCTATGATCGAGCGCGCAGCGGTGCTGGCCGAGGCGCTGCCCTATATCCAGAAATTCAGCGGCAAGACCGTGGTGGTCAAGTACGGCGGCAGCGCCATGGTGACCCCGGAGCTGCGGGATGCGGTCATCTCCGACCTGATCCTGCTGTCTTTGGTCGGCATCCAGGTGGCGGTCGTCCACGGCGGCGGGCCGGAGATCACCGACATGATGGATCGGCTGGGCATGGAGTCCAGATTTGTGGACGGTCTGCGCTATACCGACGAGGCCACCATGGACGTGGTGCAGCAGGTGCTCTGCGGCAAGGTGAACAAGGACATGGTGGCCCGCATCAACCGGCAGGGCGGCCGCGCCCTGGGCCTCTGCGGCATGGACGCCGGCCTGTTCCAGGCGGTACAGCTGGACGAGAAATACGGCCTGGTGGGGGACATCAGGGCCGTTGACCCGGATGTGGTCATTGACGCGCTGGACCTGGGCTACATCCCCGTGGTGTCCACCATCGCCATGGGCACCGACGGCAACCCCGCCTATAACGTCAACGCCGACACCGCCGCCGCCAAGCTGGCCGTGGCCCTCAAAGCGGAGAAGCTGATCCTCCTCACCGACGTGCGGGGCCTGCTCCGGGATCCGGCGGACGAGTCCACCCTGATCCCCGCGGTGCGCGCCTCTGAGATCCCCGGCCTGGTGAAGGACGGCATCGTCAAAGGCGGCATGATCCCCAAGATCAACTGCGCCGTGGAGGCGGTGCGCTCCGGCGTCACCAACGCCGTCATCCTGGACGGCCGCATCCCCCACTCGGTGCTCATCGAGCTGCTCAGCGACGAGGGCGCCGGCACCATGCTGTCGGTATAAGGAGGAACGAACATGACCTTTGACGAGTTGAAGCAGCTGGACGGTCAATACGTCCTCCAGACCTACGGCCGCAACCCCATCGCCATCGACCACGGCATGGGTGCCACCCTGTACGGCGCGGACGGCAAGGAGTACATCGACTTCGCCGCCGGCATCGGCGTGCTGTCCATCGGCACCGCCCACCCCGCGTGGCAGAAGGCCATTTCGGATCAGGCGGCCAAACTGGGCCACATCTCCAACCTCTACTACTCCGAGCCCTACGCCCGGCTGGCGGAGAAGCTCTGCACCCGCTCCGGCATGGCGGCGGCCTTCTTCGGCAACTCCGGCGCCGAGGGCAACGAGGG
>CANQZJ010000197.1 GCA_947628315.1 uncultured Oscillospiraceae bacterium | reverse complement strand
GCGATGATGGACAGCACCTCCAGCGCCGGCTGGGACAGCTTGGCGGGCTTGCGGTTCTCCAGCGCCTTGCGGACGTAGGACGCCTGCTCCGGGGCGGAACACATCTGCCAGCTGGTCTCCAGCTTGACGATGCGGATGCCCCGCCGGTCATAGCTGTACTGGTCGGCAAGGCTCTGGCACACGTTGTCCACCGTCTCCTTGTCCTGATCCAGCACCAGGCACAGGCGCTCGGTGGGCACCGGGTCGCCCGCGGCAAAGAGGATGCCCTCGATGGCCGCCTCCAGTTCTCTCAGTTCCACGGGGGTACCTCCTCCTGTGGTTTAATAGCTCTCCACCGTCACGTTCAGCTCCTCGTTGACATTCTCGCCGGTACTGGTGACGGTGCAGTCCTCCGCCGTGCCCGCCAGGTGGATGCGGTTGGCGCGGCACAGTTCCAGAATGGCCAAAAAGGTGGCCACCACCTCGGAGCGGCTGCGGCTGGTGCGGAACAGCGCCCGGAACCGGGCCACGCCGAACTGGACGAGCCTCTCCAGGATGGAGCGCGCCTTGTCCGCTACGGGGTAGGGCTCCCGGCCCACGATGCCCTCGAAGGCACGGACAGGCGGCGGCATACGGTTGCCGATGCGGGCCAGCATGGACAACAGCGCCGCCTTCACGTCCTCCTTGTCGTGGACGTAGCGGTAGGTGCGGTCGGCCTGGATGGGCTCCGGCTGCTTAGTGAGATAGTCCCGGCCAAACTCATACCGCTGGCCCAGGGGCCCCGCCGCCTCTTTAATTTTCAGGTAGGTCTCCTGGCTCTTATGCTCCTCCAGGGCGGCCATCAGCTCTTCCATCTCGCTGAGGGCCACCTCGTCCTCGATGGACAGCAGCATACGGGTCTTGATATACACCAGGTGGGCGGCCATGGTGACGAACTCGCTGGCCACCTCCAGGTCGAGCTCCCGGCGGCGATCCATCCACTCCATGTACTGATCCAGCAGCACGGAGATCTGGATGTCCCGGATCTCGATCTTGTTTTTGCTCAGCAGATGGAGGATCAGATCGAGGGGCCCGTCGAAGTCCTCCATATCCTCCTGCCTGACCTTTACCACCTTGTCCAGATGGTATACCGGGACTTCCATGGGCGTCCCTCCCCTCCGGTCACAATTTCGAGGATAGTATATCAAAGTTTTTTCCAAAATACAAGAGCGGCCCGGCGAATTTCGCCCGGCCGCTCCGTCTCCTTTATTCCCCGCCGGAGAGTCGCGCCAGTGCGGCCCTGGCCGCCATCTGCTCCGACTCCTTTTTGGTGCGGCCCTCGCCCTGACCCGCAGGGGCGCCGTCCACCGATACCTCGGTGACGAATACCCGGCAGTGATCCGGCCCGGTCTCCCGCACCAGGTCGTAGCTGATGGTGCGGCCGGGCGTCCGCTGTACCAGCTCCTGGAGGGCGGTCTTGAAATCCCGGCCGGAGGACTGCTTCTCCTCCCGGTTGAGTACCAGGTTCTCGATGATGGGCCGCACGGCCTCCATGCCGCCGTCCAGATAGACCGCCGCCAGCACCGCCTCGGTGGCGTCCGCCAGGATGGAGGGGCGGCTCCGGCCGCCGCCGGCGTCCTCGCCCTTGCCCAGGCGCAGATACCGGCCCAGATCCAGGGACAGCGCCACCTGGTGGAGGGCGGTCTCGCACACCAGCGCCGCGCGGGTGCGGGTCAGCTCCCCCTCTGGCATATCGGGGTGCTCCCGGAACAGCCGATCCGCCGCCACCATGCCCAGCACCGAGTCCCCCAGAAACTCCAGCCGCTCATTGCTGGTGAGTCCCTGGCTTCTGTGCTCGTTGGCATAGGAGCTGTGGGTCAGCGCGTGCTCCAGCAGGCCGCGGTCATGAAAGGCATATCCCAGTTTTTGTTCCAGCGCGTCCATGAAACCCCTCCACAGAAAAAGCCCCGCGCAAGCGGGACTTTCTCGTCGTTTTGATCACTTGTTCTGCCCGTGCTCCTGAATGTACTGGTAGAGGTCGCCCACCGTCTTGATCTTCTCGATGTCCTCGCTCTCCATCTCGCCGATGCCGAACTCGTCGTCCATGCCCATGGAGAGATCCACCAGATCCAGGGAATCGGCGTTCAGGTCGTCAATGAAAGCGGTGTCCATCGTGATGGACTCGGGCTCCACCTCAAATTGCTGGGCGATGATCTCGCGCAGTTTTTCAAACATACCAAGCAGCTCCTTTTTTGTGTGGCTTTGCCAACATCATAGGGATTTTACGTTCCACTGTCAATAGTTTTTTTGACACATTTTAACCAAATTTTGTCCCCATGATTTGGAAATTATCAGCCCTCGTCCTCCGACCCGGCGGGCCTGGCGGACAGGCGCATATAGGATACGTTCTCGGTGATGTCTTCGATGAGGCCGGAGCGGGTGAACTCGATGGCCTGCCGGATGGCGTTTTTGATGGCGTAGCCGTTGGAGGAACCGTGGGCCTTGATGACCGGCCTGGAGATGCCCAGCAGCGCGGTGCCGCCCACCTCGTTGGCGTCCAGGATCTTCTT
>CANQZJ010000196.1 GCA_947628315.1 uncultured Oscillospiraceae bacterium | reverse complement strand
GCCGCTCTCCAGGTCGATGAACTCCACGAACAGGGACACCTTGTTGTCCTCGTTGAGGCTGGCCCACAGCTCGTCCGCCCAGGATCTGGCGTCGGCGGCGGTGACGGCAAAGCGCCTGGGCTCGCCCTGGAAGGAGGGCAGGGGGCTGCCGTCGCCCTCGTAGGTGGAGATGAAGTGGCCGGCGCCGGGGACGGGGGCGTCGTACTCAAAGTAGTACCGGCAGCAGCAGGAGGGGTCGCCGTCCAGGCTCTTGAGGATGGACATATTGTAGCTGCCGTCGGGCTTCACCACGCCGGAGATGCGGGGCGTCCAGTTGGGGCCGTCGGGCTCGAAGGTGCGGGTGTTCAGGGCGTGGCGGTAGCACTGGCCCTTCATCATAAAGTCCCGGATGGTGTCGGTTTGGTCGCCGTTGGTGACGATGGTGGGGCCGCCCTTGATCTCCCGCACGGGGTGGTAGATGATGAGGGACGGGTCGGTCATCCTGCTCTCGTCGAACGCTTTGGTGCGGATGCCGTCGTCGGTGGCCTCGAACACCCGGTTGCGGCTGTTCTCGCTGCGGCCCATGATGAAATAGGCGATGACGGCCTTTTTGCCGTCGGCGGAGCGGCCCAGGGCGATGCCCCGGCCGGGATAGGGGTTGGAGCGGAGATATTCGTTCAGGTTGATCATGGTGATCCTCCTCAATCTAAGATGTGGACGATCCGTCCTTCGACTTTCAGCTTGTCCTGGCAGAACAGGGACACGGCCCGGGGCAGCAGCTTCCACTCGGCCTGCTCCATGATGCGCCGCTGGAGGATCTCGGGGGTGTCGCCCTCCTCCACGGGGACGGCCTTTTGCAGCACGATGGGCCCGCCGTCGCACTCCGCGCTGACGAAGTGGACGGTGGCGCCGGACACCTTGACGCCGTATGCCAGCGCCCGCTCATGGACGTGGAGCCCGTAATATCCCTCCCCGCAGAAGGAGGGGATCAGGGCGGGGTGGACGTTCAGAATGGCGTTGGGGTACGCCTCCACCAGTTCCTCGGTGAGGATGGTCATGAACCCCGCAAGGACGACCAGATCGATGTCCAGCTCTTTCAGCCTGTCCCGGAGGGCCACGGTGTAGGCGCGGCTGTCGGGCCAGTCCCTCCGGGCCATCACATAGCCGGGGATGCCGGCTTTGGCGGCCCGCTCCAGAGCGAACACACCGGGCTTGGAGGCGATGACGGCGGCGATCCCGCCGTTTACGATCTCCCCCCGGCCCTGGGCGTCGATGAGGGCCTGGAGATTGGTGCCGCCGCCGGACACCAGCACGGCGATGCGCTTCATTTGAGCGTTACCCCCACGTCGCCGGAGACCACAGAGCCGATGATGTAAGCGTCCTCGCCGGCTCCCTTGGCGGCGGCCAGGGCGGCCTCCGCCTGGCCCGCGGGCACGGCGATGACCATGCCCACGCCCATGTTGAAGGTGTTGTACATGTCCCGCTCCGGGATGTCCCCGGCGGCCTGGATCAGGTCAAAGATGGCGGGGCGGGGGAAGGATTTGACGTCGATGGAGGCGGTGAGACCGTCGGTCATCATCCGGGGGACGTTCTCATAGAAGCCGCCGCCGGTGATGTGGCTGACGGCGTGGATATCCACACCCGCCTTCAGCAGGGCCTTGACGGCCTTGACGTAGATGCGGGTGGGGGCAAGCAGGGCCTCGCCCAGGGACTTGCCGCCCAGCTCGGGGACGGGAGCGTTCAGGTCGGCGTGCTCCACATCGAACACCTTGCGCACCAGGGAGAACCCGTTGGAGTGGACGCCGGAGGAGGCCAGGCCGATGAGGGCGTCGCCCTCCGCCAGCTTTTTGCCGTCGATGATCTTTTCCTCGTCCACGATGCCCACGGAGAATCCGGCCACGTCGTAGTCGTCCACCGCCATCATGCCGGGGTGCTCGGCGGTCTCGCCCCCCACCAGGGCGCACTCGGCCTGGCGGCAGCCCTCGGCGATGCCGGAGACGATCTCGGCGATGCGCACCGGGTCGTTTTTGCCGCAGGCGATGTAGTCCAGGAAGAACAGAGGGGCGGCCCCGCCGCAGACGATGTCGTTGACGCACATGGCCACGCAGTCGATGCCGATGGTGTCGTGTTTGTCCATGAGCTGGGCGATGCGGAGCTTGGTGCCCACGCCGTCGGTGCCGGAGACCAGCACCGGCTTTTTCATGCCGGCGAAGTCGGGGGCGAACAGGCCGCCGAAGCCGCCGATGGTGCCCATGACGCCGGGGATGTAGGTGGACTCCACCATGGGCCTGATGCGGCGCACCGCCTCATACCCGGCGGTGACGTCCACCCCGGCGGCGGCGTAGGATTCGGAATGGGAGTTTTCCATATTGATTCCTCCGTAAGCCCCCTTTCGCAAAAGGGGGTGGCATTTGCGAAGCAAATGACGGGGGATTTTCTCATTTTGAGGAAACATCCTCAGTCTCGCTTCGCTCGACAGCTCCTTCTGAAGAAGGAGCCTTTTTTATTCTTTTCCGTTCCAGCAGTAGGTGCAGACCTTGTCCCGGTCGATGCCGATGGCCTCCAGCAGGCCGTCCAGG
>CANQZJ010000195.1 GCA_947628315.1 uncultured Oscillospiraceae bacterium | reverse complement strand
CCGTGGGCCTTGATGACCGGCCTGGAGATGCCCAGCAGCGCGGTGCCGCCCACCTCGTTGGCGTCCAGGATCTTCTTGAAGTCGGCGACGCCGTCCTTCACCAGCAGGTAGCCCAGCTTGGTCTTCAGGTTCTTCTTGAACATCTTTTTGATCTCATGCCCCAGGAAGATGGCGGTGCCCTCCAGGGCTTTCAGGAAGATGTTGCCGGAGTAGCCGTCGGACACCAGTACGTCCACGACGCCGTCCACGGCCTCACGGGCCTCCACGTTGCCCACGAAGTTGATGCGGCCCTCCTCCTTGGCCTTCTGGAGGAGCGCATAGGCCTCCCGCTGGAGGTCGGTGCCCTTGGAGGGCTCCACGCCGATGTTCAGCAGTCCCACCTTGGGATTGGAGCGGCCCAGCACCTGCTCGGCGTAGTAGCTGCCCATATAGGCGAACTGGAGCAGGAATTCCGGGGTGCCGTCGGCGGTGGCGCCGCAGTCGATCAGCACCGTGCCGCCGTTGCCGGTGGGGACGATGGGGGCCATAGCCGCCCGGCGGATGCCCTTGATGCGCTTGGTCAGCAGGGTGGCCGCTGTCAGGAGGGCGCCGGTGGAGCCGGCGGACACAAAGGCGTCACCCTTTCCCTCTTTCACCAGGTTCAGGCCCACCGTCAGGGAGGAGTCCTTCTTCTCCCGGAAGGCGGTGGCGGGGTTGTCGCACATCTCCACCACCTCGGACGCGTGGATGATCTCAAGCCCACGGGGCAGGTCGGACACCCCGGCGGCGCTCAGCGCCTTTTGGATGTCCTCTCCACGGCCCACCAGGGCAACGTCCACCCCGTACTCCTTGATGGCAGCCAGCGCGCCCTCCACGGGGGCCTGGGGGGCGTTGTCGCCGCCCATGGCGTCTACGATGATCCGCATATCGATCGCTCCTTTTTACTCTCGTCAGAGGTCTTTGCTGAGCTCGTCCACGATGGAAAGCGCCCGCCGGGACAGCTCCGCGTTTTTGTTCCGCTTGCCCTTGACCTTGTGATCCAGGGGCGGCATGATGCCGAAATTCACGTTCATGGGCTGGAAGTCGGTGACGCTCTCGTTGCTGACGTACAGCGCCAGGGCCCCGATGGCGGTCTCCCGGGGGAAGTCGACAGGCCCCTTCCCCGCCAGCCGCCTCGCCAGCTCCACCCCGGCCAGGAAGCCGGAGGCGGTGGACTCCACATAACCCTCCACGCCGGTGATCTGTCCGGCGAAGGCGATGCGCTCATTGCCACTCACCCGGTAATAGCGATCCAGCAGCCGGGGCGAGTCCAGATAGGTATTCCGGTGCATGACCCCGTAGCGCACATACTCCGCGTGGGCCAGGGCGGGGATCGTGGAGAACACCCGCTTCTGCTCCCCCCATTTGAGATGGGTCTGGAAGCCCACGATGTTATAGAGGGTACCCTCCGCGTTGTCCCGGCGGAGCTGAACCACCGCAAAGGGCTCCTTCCCCGTCCTGGGGTCGGGCAGGCCCTTGGGTTTCAGCGGGCCGAAGCACAGGGTCTGCACCCCCCGCCGGGCCATGACCTCCACGGGCATACAGCCCTCGAACACGTTTTTGTCCTCAAAGCCGTGGACTTCCGCCTCTTCCGCCGCGCACAGCTCCTTCCAGAAGGCCAGGTACTCCTCCTCGGTCATGGCGCAGTTGATGTAATCCGCCGTCCCCCGGTCGTACCGGGAGGCGAACCAGGCGCGCTCCATATCCACGCTTTCAAAGGTGACGATGGGGGCCGCTGCGTCGAAAAAATTGAGGTATTGATTCTCTGGGAACAGCCCGGCGATGGCCTGGGAGAGGGCGTCGGAGGTCAGCGGGCCGGTGGCGATGACGACGTCGCCCTCCGGGATGGCGGTGACCTCCCCCTCCGCCACGGCGATGTTGGGGTGATTGCGGATGGCCTCGGTGACGGTTTTAGAGAAGCCCTCCCGATCCACGGCCAGGGCGCCCCCCGCCTCCACGCGGGTGGCGTCCGCGCATTTCAAGATGAGGGAGCCGCACCGGCGGAGCTCCTCTTTCAGCAGCCCCACCGCGTTCTCCAGCTGGTCGGAGCGGAGGGAGTTGGAGCATACCAGCTCCGCGAATCCGGCGCTGTGGTGGGCAGGGGTCATCTTAGCGGGCTTCATCTCCGCCAGCGTGACGGATATCCCCCGCTCCGCCAGCTGCCAGGCGGCCTCGCATCCCGCCAGCCCCGCGCCGATCACAGTGACATGATCGCTCATTCGGCGCTCTTTTTGGCCGCAGACCGCCCGGCAGCGGTCTTTCTGGCGGCGGACTTGGCCGCCGTCTTCTTTGCGGTGGTTTTTTTCGCGGTGGACTTGGCAGCGGTCTTTCTGGCGGCCGTCTTTTTCGCCGTGGTCTTAGCGGCGCCGTCAGCGGGTGCGCCGTCCGCCGTCCGCCGGTAGCCCCGCTTGTCCTCGGGGGTAAAGTTGGAGCACTCGGGATTGGCGCAGAAGGGCCGCTTGAACCCCCGGCCGGACAGCTTGAACATGGTCTGGCCGCAGATGGGGCAGTTGTCTTTGACCGGCACGTCCCAGGTCATGAAGTCGCACTTTTTGCGCTCGTCCTTGGAGTTCAG
>CANQZJ010000194.1 GCA_947628315.1 uncultured Oscillospiraceae bacterium | reverse complement strand
ACGTGACGCGTCGCTAGTATCAAAGGGCTATGCCCGTCTATGAAAATCCCCCGGCTTCGCCGGGGGATCATTAATGCTCATTCGCCGATCGCCACGTAATAATACGTTGTCCCGTCGACATTATTAAAGACAGAACTCCAGGAGACGCCTTTGTCAGACCAGGTGACCGAGAAGCTCGTCTGGTCGTTCTCCGCGAAGCCCTTTTTGACCCCCCGCAAAAGGACGGTGGGAAAGGCGTACGGGCTGCCTTGGGAGCTGCCCACAAACACCACCAGGGGCTTAAAGGGGAACGAGAGAGACCTGGACGTGCCGTTCCCCTTGTAGGAGCCGGCGGCGATGCGGGCGGTGGAGCCGCCGGAGCCGATGGCGGCGGTGAACTTGGTGTCCATGCCGTCCAGGCGGGTCTCGTGGGCGGCGAGCTGGGTCTCCAGGGCGGTGGCGTTGGCGTTGAGCGGATCCGGCGAGAAGTCGTCGGACGGGTCGATCAGGTTGAGTTTGTATTTTGGTGTGTGTTGCATGATTTTATCCCTCCCGGAAGGGAGGGATAAGGGGGCGGGGGTTGTATGGTTGGGGGCAAAATCAGGTTGACAAACAGAGAGTATGTGTTATAATAGACATAAAGAGGGCGCTGTTACAGCGGTCAAGCCCTCAGACTAGCCGCAAAAAATTGCTAGCCGTCCGGGTGCGAGCCGGGCGGCTAGTACGCTTTCTGGACTACACAGCTCATCATCCAAAGGATGACAAGAAGGCGAACTAAAAAACGAAGGAATTTCGTTCGCCGATCGTGCTCCATAGGCATCCCCCCTTTCGGGAGGTTACTTGACCGCCTTATGTAACAGCGCCCTCGTCTGCATTATACAATGTTCGACGGGAAAAGTCAACGTTGCACGAGGGAGGTCGACCCATGGCGAACTGGGAAGAACTGCGCGGCCGCTGCATGGCGTGCCGGAAATGCGCCCTGGCGGAGACCCGCACCAACGTAGTGTTTGGGGCGGGGCCGCGGGACGCGGAGGTGATGTTCATCGGCGAGGGCCCAGGCGAGAACGAGGACTTGCAGGGGGAACCGTTCGTAGGGAAGGGCGGCCAGCTTTTGGACGAGATGCTGTCGCTGATCGACCTGGATCGGACGCGGAACTTTTACATCACGAACATCGTGAAGTGCCGCCCGCCCCACAACCGGGATCCGCTGAACACGGAGCAGGACGCGTGCATCGGATACCTGGAGGAGCAGATCGACCTGTTGAAGCCGAAGATCATCGTGTGTCTGGGGCGGATCGCGGCGGCGCGGCTGATCAAGCCGGACTTCAAGATCACGCGGGAGCACGGCCAGTGGTTCCGGTTGGAGGACGGCGTGTGGCGCATGGCGATCTACCATCCGGCGGCGCTGCTGCGCGACCCGGACAAGCGGCCGGATACGTTTGCGGACTTGCGGGCGCTCCGGGCGAAGATCCGCGAGGTGTGTACCCGCACCTATTAGATCTCGTCGTCCTCGGGTAGGAGGTTCATGACGGAGACCTCAAAGGCGGTGCGGGTGACCTGTTCTCCGTCGATGAGCTTGTGATACTGGCGGCTCTGGAGGCGGCCCTCCAGGCGCAGTTTACTGCCCACGGGGAGCTCGCCGCAGTGGGCCGCCAGGGAGCCCCAGGCGATGCAGGGGAGGTAGTCGGCCCTGCCGTATGGCCGGTTGACGGCCAGGAGCAGGTCGCAGATCTCGCGGCCCAGGGGCGTCCTCCGGACGACGGGCTTGCGGCACAGCGCGCCGGACAGGATGAGCTGGTTTTCGCCGGATCCATCCTCGGCGGGCACGGCGGAGCGCACCAGCACGGTGACCACCAGCTTGCTCCCCTGGCCGGAGCGGTTGTTGTAGGAGCGCACCTCCCCCTGGACGGTGAGCCACCGGCCCTCAGTCCAGAGGCCGGCGTCCGGCGCGGCGATGATGAGGTTGAGGACGTCGTCCGTCCCGGACAGTCTCGGCACCCGGAAGGGCGCTATGTAGTAGTCGATCCCGTGGTTCCGGTGGGAGGGCGCGGGTGCGCCGGCCACCTGTCCCCGCAGGATGATTTTGTTTTCCCCTCTGTAATCCTCCATGAAATCACGCTCCGTTGTCAAATGGCATCTGCCCTGACTATATGCGCCTGAAAAGCCAAGTATGACCATTGACAACCGCTGAAAAAGGTGTATAACATAGAGGTGTAGGAGAGGTCTTTCTCCCCCAAAGGAGGTTCGCTCATGGAACTGGAATTGACCCGCAAGCAGCTTCGGCGCCTGCTGGACATGGCATATATCGGCAACTGGATCCTCAACTCCACCCGGGGCGAGGATCGCATCAAGGACTACGACGAGGTGGAGAGCCTCCTGTTCGCCAGGGCCGCCCAGGAGGGCATGGACGTGGTGGCGGAGGAGTACCAGGGAGAGGTCATCCCCTCCAAGGCCTTTGCCGAGGGCGGCATCCACGAGGCCATCATGGACTACGAGAACAACGTGTTCTTTGAGATCCTGGCGGAGGATCTGGCCCGCCGTGACATGGACGACGTGCCCATCGACGAGAGCAACTACGACGAGCTGACCCAGCGCATCGACGCCTATATCGACGAGTT
>CANQZJ010000193.1 GCA_947628315.1 uncultured Oscillospiraceae bacterium | reverse complement strand
ACGGCTCCGGCGACATGGTGGTGCTGAGCACAGAGGAATACGAGCGTCAGACCGCCCTCATCGACCTGTACGGCAAGCTGGCCGTGGCCGAGCAGGAGATCGCGGGCGGCGCCGAGGGCGAGGACTTTGCCGTGCTGGCCCGTGAACTCCGGGAACGTGTCCATGGAACGGGCCTATAAGGTGAAGATCTATCCTGCCGCAAAGCAGGATCTTCTCGGCATCATCGACTACCTGAACACCCTGTCCCACGCGGCCGCGCTGCGGTATTACGATCTGCTCACCGGCGAGATCGCCAGCCTGTCCCGTATGCCGGAGCGCTGCCCGCGCCCCCGGGATCTGGCGCTGTCCGCCCGGGGATTTCGGTATCTTATCGTGGAAAAATACCTGGTCTTTTACAAGATCGCGGACGATACGGTACAGATCCACCGCATCCTCTACGGAAAACGAAATTATCAGGCTCTGCTTTAGGCGGAAGGGCTCGCTGCCCTCCCGCCTTTTTTATGCGCTCACCCCCTCCCCCGCCCGATCATACACTGGTGCGATGGCATTGATCGCTCGGAGGGAGGATGCGGATATGGCGAAAAACATCTGGGTGGTGGGAGGCGACCCCCGCCAGGCGGCGCTGGCCCGTCTGCTGGCGGACGACGGCCACGGGGTGCACACCTACGCTCTGGAACAGGCGGAGGGCGTGCAGCGTGAGCCGTCCATGGCCGGCGCGGATCGGGCGGACTGCGTAGTGCTGCCCCTGCCCGCCGTGGGCGCGGAGGGATGCCTCAACGCGCCCTTGTCCGACCGGCCCCACACGCCGGAAGAGGTGCTGGACGCCCTGCGCCCCGGCCAGCTGGTGTGCGCCGGGATGGCGGATGACAGCCTGCGCCGCCTGGCGGAGGAGCGCGGCCTGGTCTTAAAGGACTACTTCGCCCGGGAGGAGCTGGCGGTGCTGAACGCCATCCCCACGGCGGAGGGCGCCATCCAGATCGCCATGGAGGAACTGCCCGTCACCCTCCACGGAGCCCGGGCGCTGGTGGTGGGGTTTGGACGCCTCGGCCACGCGCTGGTGCCCCGGCTGAGAGCCCTGGGCGCCCACGTCTGGGTGTGCGCCCGCCGGTACGAGCAGCAGGCCGCCGCCGAGGGCATGGGCGCCGGCGTGGAGAGCCCGGATCGCCTGCCGGACTGGCTGTGCGGTTACGACCTGGTCGTCAACACCGTCCCCGCCGCCATCCTGGGGGTGGAGGAGCTGGCCGCCCTGAAGGAGGGGGCGCTGGTCATCGACCTGGCCTCCCGGCCCGGAGGGGTCGATATGAAAGCCGCCGCGGCCCTGGGCGTCCGGGTCATCTGGGCACTGTCCCTGCCGGGGAAGGTGGCCCCCGTCACCTCCGGGCGGTACATCAAGGACACCATCTATCACGTCATGGACGAACTGGAGGTCTGAACATGGAGGACTATCGGGTGGGATTCGCCTTCTGCGGATCGTTTTGCACCCTTTCCGGCGCCATCGCCGCCCTGGAGGCGACGGCGGCGCGATATACCCACATCATTCCCATCGTGTCGGAGACGGTGGCCGCCACCGACACCCGCTTCGGCAGGGCCCACGATTTCATGCGGGAGATGGAGCGCATCTGCGACAGGCGGGTCATCGCCACGGTGAAGGACGCGGAGCCCATCGGCCCCAAGGGGCTGCTGGACGCGCTGGTGATCTGCCCCTGCACGGGGAACACGCTGGCCAAGCTGGCTCACGGGATCACGGACACCTCGGTGACCATGGCCGCCAAGGCCCATCTGCGCAACGGGCGGCCGCTGATCATCGCGCCCTCCACCAACGACGGGCTGTCCGGATCCGCGCCCAACATCGGGGCGCTGCTGGCCCGGAAAAACGTGTACTTCGTGCCATTTGGGCAGGACGACCCGGCGGGGAAGCCGGCGTCGCTGGTGGCGCGGTTCGACCTGGTGCCGGAGGCGGTGAGCGCCGCCCTGCGGGGGGAACAGCTGCAGCCGGTGCTGATCTGACCGGCGCGGAGAACGACGGTAGGGGCGGCCCCATGTGGCCGCCCTCCTTCGTGTGCCGCATTTTCTGCAAAAAAGTATTGACAACCCAAAACTTTTCTGCTATGCTGTCTGAGCAAAACAAAGCAGGAACAGCGCCGCTGTCCTCACCTCCCGCCGCGGGCGAAGGGGTCAACATGGTGAAACGGCACGCATTTGCGTGGCATTTCGTTGTGGACGTGGGCGCTGGCCGCTCACGTTTGTTTTTTGTTCCAGGAGGTGTTTGACCATAGCTAACACGGCTCATCAGATCAACGAGGAGATCCGGGACAGGGAAGTCCGGCTCATCGGCGCCGACGGCGCCCAGCTTGGCGTCATGTCCGCCGCCGAGGCCCAGCGCCACGCTGACGAGGCGGGGCTCGACCTGGTGAAGATTTCCCCCACCGCCGTCCCCCCCGTGTGCAAACTCATGGACTACGGCAAGTTCCGCTTCGAACAGGCCAAGCGGGAGAAAGAGGCCAGGAAGAACCAGCACGTGGTGGAGATCAAGGAGATCCGTATGTCCCCCGGCATCGACATCGGCGACTTCAACACCAAGCTGCGCAACGCCCAGAA
>CANQZJ010000192.1 GCA_947628315.1 uncultured Oscillospiraceae bacterium | reverse complement strand
TTGGAAATGACATTTACAACGCTATTTAACACTGTGATTATCAATTAATCGTCTATAAGAACCTCCGGATTTAGAATTCGTATGATGGGGTAAGGTGTTTTCCCTTACATATACACGGTTATGAAACTTCATTTACCACTTGGGTTACTCTCGGCTTTATTGACAGTGATGGCAGCGGCTTCGATAGCGGGGACGGCGTACGCTAAGACGTTTTTTGAGGAAACGCCGGTTGAAGTTAAAGATAACTGGCAACAGCATGGGGACGATGAGTGCTATGTTGAATTTGGAAGTAGTTTAACATACGATCAAAATGAAACGAATAAATGGACTGTGACCATAACTCTCACGTCGGGAAGTTTGAACTCGCTGGGATCAGCATCAATGGATGATTATGCAACTTACAATAAAGACACAGACAATGCAAATTTCTGGCTGGGAGTGGTCAGCAGTTTCGGATTGCATGTGCAAGGTTACGGATGGCCTATGGAATGGGAGCAGGGTGGAGAGGGTGGAAACGTTCTTGAGGCAGCAGGATTAAAACTTAATCGTCGCTCAAATACAATCGTGCTTGCTTATGATGGCAGTACCGGTCAGGTAACGTTGACCATAAATGATGTAACTTGTCCGACGTTTGATGGCAGCGTCCTTAATCCTTCGGGGAGAGTATTCGATAGATTATACGTATCCATTGAAGATAAGGGGCAGATCACGGGACTGTCATACTCCACTGCTTTTGTGGGTCAGCTAGCCAGTTACACGGTAGGCGGCGCGGGCACATTTGGTTCAACGGAAGACGGCGGGACGGGTCTCTATGAGACATATGGTTCATCGACCAAAGTCACGGAGGGATCATTAATCAATGACGAAACGAAGACCGAATTGGGAACTTTATTCGGTAAGAATGCAGATGGATCAGCTCTGCGTTTTGTCAAAGAGGGAACAAAACGAACTCAATCTGACGAACAGGAGGAATGGGAAGGAGAGAAAGAGGCAATGGGGGAGGCTGGAATCGTTGATGCCACGGGGGTTAATGGCGACGGTATTTTGCACGTCTCAGGCATTGTTGTAGAGGAGGACGCAGGTGGCTACACACTCCAAGCAAAAGAGATTGATTTGCGCAAACCGTCAGGAGAAGATGATTTTGTGACGATCAAGAAAGGGACCAAAGAAGGCTCCTTTACACTTGAGGCAGACAATATCACATGGACTCCTAGTGAGAGCAAGGTTAGCCTCAATGTGGCGGAAGGGATGACCTTCTTCTTGAAAGGGAACGGGGACGCCGAGAAAAATTTTGCAGTCAACATCAAGGGAGGAGGGACAGTATCCATCAACGAGGCAAATCTTTTGGGCAGCGGCGCTATCACCATAAGTGAGGGGAGTACATTGGATGTGTCTTCTACCATCTTTTCAAATCAAATTAACATCACCGGAGCCGGGAATTTAAAAAATGCATCCTCGGCAACCGGCGACGTACACCTGACCAATATCAATCAAGATGTGAAGTTGGGCGGATTGAAGGCAGAACAGATCAAGAATTTGACAGTGGACTCGTCAGCAAGAAAAGCGGCGCATTTTTCTGAGATAGGAGGCGAGACCCTTACACTTGGGGAGAATACGAGTCTGTTGGTGGACCCCACATCGTTTACTTCCTCAAAGAACAACGGCACCTACTTGTTTGATTTTCAGGAGAACGGTGGAGGAAAAGTTCAATTTTCTGGCGACGCAAAGGTCGCACTGTATTTCACCGACGAAATGTTTGATGAAACACACGATGGACTCAATTATCTCTGGTTCACAGACGGCAGTTTTAATGGAGTAGATTTGACCGATCCGGTTGCAGTAAGCAAATGGTTCAACGAGCACTTCACTGCCCAAGCTGGCGTAGAGGTAATGGTCATGGATTCGGGAGATCCCGAGGCATCATCGGGAAAAATTAAGGTGTATTTCAGTACGAATGGTACTTGGATGGCTTCTCGGCATGGGGACATTCTCAGAGCAGACCTCATCATGAACGGAGATTGGAAGGCCGTTCGTGTTGATAGAGACATGTCTCTCTCTCTTGACGACAACGTCACTCTTCCGAACATCACCACGGGTACAGGCTCGGGTGGGAATCTTACGATCAAAAATACCTCTTCAGACAACCGAAACGTCATTTTGAACAACACTGAGGGGACAGGGTTCGCCAATGACATTGTTGTGGAAAACGAGGACGGGGACCACTCCGTTACCATCGACAAACAGGGTGAAGGGGATTTGTTCATAGGAGGAAACCTGAAGAATGCCGGTGGTGGGCTAAAGGTGAGCGCCGGGACACTGACGCTTGCCGGGGAACAGAGCACGGCCAAGAGTCTTGAACTCGAAGGTGAAGCCACACTTGAAATGGCTTACGGTGGGACTCTGACACTAGAGGGAGGGGAGGACGTGGAAAAGATCAGCCTGGAACAAGGGCACCTTGGAGGTCAAGGCACCATCGAGCTCAAGAATACCAAAATGGAAGTGGCTAATGAGGTTATTGCCACGGAGAATCAACTCGTCATCCGCACAAATGGGGACAAATCCGGATTCAAGACGGAAGGGGCTGTATCGCTCGCCGGGATTGAGGGGAC
>CANQZJ010000191.1 GCA_947628315.1 uncultured Oscillospiraceae bacterium | reverse complement strand
GTCCCCTCAATCCCGGCGAGCGATACAGCCCCTTCCGTCTTGAATCCGGATTTGTCCCCATTTGTGCGGATGACGAGCTTGTTTTTTTCAGGGTCTTCACTGCCAATGACCCCATCCTTGACACTCATGGTGGTATTCTTGAGCTCGATGGTGCCTTGACCTTCAAGGTGCCCTTGTTCTAGGCTGATCTCTTCCCCTTCCTCCTCTCCCTCTAGTGTCAGAGTCCCGCCGTAAGCCATTTCAAGTGTGGCATTCTCTTCGAGTTCAAGACTCTTGGCCGTGCTCTGTTCCCCGGCAAGCGTCAGTGTCCCGGCGCTCACTGTCAAGTCGCCGTTTCCTATCGTTAGGTTCCCGGTTATTACCAGATTATCATTGCCCGTCTTTTTTAAGGAAGTGTTTCCTTTTAGCTCAATATCGTTTGCGAATAACCATACCCCGGACTCTTCTTCGCCCTCTTCTTTCAACTCAACGGTTTTGGAGTCATCACCTGTATTCTCTATCGTCAGCTTACCGGAACCTTCATCGTTACTCGAACGCAAATTCTTCAAGAGTAGTGTATCATCTTTATCCTTTGCAATATCGATTGTGGTATCCTCATTGATGACGATCTGTTTCCAGTTATCTTCCTCAATGAGATCCGTGCGGTTCAGCAAATCTGACCCTTCTCCGTGTTTACTGGCGAACCAAATGCTATTATTGGTGATGAGCATCTTAATTCTCCCGTGCTTCTTATCATCTTCGCTGCCCTCGACGAAGAACTGGGCGAAACCATCACCCGCACCCTGAACGGTAAACTTAAAATGTTTTTTAAGCCAATCCGTCATTTCCTCAGGAGATGAACCCTCAATCCCGCCAAGCTGACCGTTGGTGAACCAAAAATAGACGGTTCCCTCACAGTTCAACAGCACTGAGTCTTGGAGAATAAAAGTCATACCTTCACCTAGGTTGACAGCATTTTCTTCCCCTGACGTGCCAAACTCAAACATATAATGTATGTCCCGGGCACTTGCCGACCTGGAAAAGAAGGTGGCATCCAGACCAAAATTTCCAGTCTTCGCTGACTCCGACAAATTAAGGGTTCCACTGCCTATGTTTGTCACGTGGAAGGCTGCAGGAACCGGAGGGGAGGGAGTGCCGCCCCCCGCGTCCACGTCAGCGGATACACTTTTTATGCGCTCAGCCCCCAAACCGCCAAGGTCGATGTTTGCGTAGATATCTGCTAAGATAACGTCTCCTTCTATTTTCCCCCGGGCGTTTGCTAGATTCCCGGCGCCGTTGATGATGATATTATTCGAAAAGCTGGTAGATGACACATCCAATGTACTCCCCGAACTTATATTGATCTCCCCGGTTCCCAACGTCGTACTATCAGAAACAGCAACCGTTCCCCCTCCCGTAATCGTCACGCCTCCGTTGCCACTGCCACTCCCCTTCATGGTTAGCGTTTTACCCTCCGCCACCTCCATGGTTACGGCGCCTGACCAGGCAAACGATGATGCTTTTATTCCAAAGTTTTCATTAACTTCAAACTCCGCATCGGCATGCCACGTTATGGTGTCTTCGGAGGACAACGTGTACTTTGTCGCTCCCTCTTCGACGATGATGCCCGCCATTTTCAGATTTGACGAGGTGGTTACCTCCCCTCCTTCTCCTGTCGTAATATCCTTGTATCCTGTCTCCTCACTATCTCCTGCTCCCGCCTGTGTTTTTTGACCGCCCCCCACAAAACGCAACTTTTTTGTTCCATCCGATTCGCTGCCGTACAGGGAATCGACAAGACCACCCTTATCCTCGTTGAGAACGCTCTTGTCATCTGTGTCATCTCCATACGTCGAAAGAAGTCCCGTCCCTTTTCCTCCAGCCTTGTATTCTCCCAGTTCGCCCGCCCCTGCAAGCGTGTATACCTCCTCATTCTGCGTCAAGGGAGTCGCATACTCGATTGTGATATCAAAACGCTGTCCATTTGCGTACAAGGTCGTTATACTCGGGTCTGTGTTCCACCCATTTGAATACGTACCACGCGTGTAATTATCAAGTCCCTTACCGGCGCCACCATGTGTCATAAATTCGGGCTTTGCTGATGTCGTCCCCGGATAATCTGACAAGACTCCGTCCGGATTGTGGACGATATCAAATTGATCCGACATCGAAAACTGCCCATCCTTCGCATTGACCTTGTAATTGAGATCGGGTTTGTTGGCCAACCAGCCGAATCCACCCAAGTAGATAATGCCGCCATCTGTAAACGGATCAAAGTAAAAATAAAAATCTCCTTCCTGCCCTTTCAACTCCTTCGGCATCCCGCTGGAAGAATCCACCTGGGATCCAAGACTTGATGTTGAGCTTCTCGGTATCTTAAAACTAATCACCCATGAGGTATCACTACCATTGAGCTCTATGCCTAAATCCAGTTTGAAGTTATAATCACTCCCGTTCTTTTCCCAGTCAGCCTTCGCGTATTCTTTTTTGAAGGTAAATAATTTCTTATTAGAGCCATCATCAGCCATCGCAGACATAGCCGTCAGGACCACCATCAAAAGACCGATTGGTAAATGCAACTTCATAGCTGTTTCACTTAGAAAAGGACCATAACTTATCATACGGATTCTAAAT
>CANQZJ010000190.1 GCA_947628315.1 uncultured Oscillospiraceae bacterium | reverse complement strand
GCGTTGTTGTGGTTCGTGATGTATGTGGGATCCTCACTGAGGATATAGCCCACGATCTGATTGATGGGGTTATATCCCTTCTCACGCAGGGCGTTGTAGACGGCGGTCAGGGTGGTCTTGATCTCCTGATCTTTGTCGAGATTTACGTTAAATTTGCGGGTATAATCCATATCGCTCACTGGGCGCACCCCCTTCAAAAAGATGTTCCCATTGTAGAACAAAAACAAAAAATTGTAAAGGGGAGAACGAAAAAATTAATGAAACTGTAATAAAAGGGAAGGGACCCGGGCGCGAAAAGGCCCGCCCGGCTTCTGCCGGGCGGGCGATATGTACCGCGAAAACTCAGCCGATGCGTTTGATGGCCACCAGCCGGTTGGAGTAGTAGCCGCCGAACAGGGTGTCGATCTTCACGCCGGAAGAGGGGGTGGAGGCGTGGACGAACTGGTTGTCGCCCACATAGATGCCCACGTGGGTCACAGGCAGCGTGCCGCCGGAGGAGTCGTTGGCGGGATCAAAGAAGAACACCAGGTCGCCGGGCTGTACGACGGCCAGGGACTTGGAGACGAACCAGCCGTCGTTGTAGTACTGGCTGGAGGCGCCCCGCGCCATGCTGGTATAGCCCAGAGTGCGGTAGACGTAGTAGACCAGACCGGAGCAGTCGAAGCCGTAGGGGCCGGTGCCGCCGTAGATGTAACTCTTGCCCACCTGCTGCAGGGCGAGAGCGGCCGCCTGGGCGCCCAGGTCGCTGGCCTCGGAGTTGGAGTAATCCGGCTTGGGGGAGATGTATTCCCTGGACACGTAGCCGGAGAGGCTGTCGCTGGTGATCTTATACCAGCCGTCCACTTCGCTCAGGACGGTGACGGCGTCGCCGATGTGCAGCAGGCCGATCTTGTCGTAGTCGGTGCCGGGGCCGGTGCGGACGTTCAGCGCGCTGGTGTTCACATAGCCCTCGGTAAACTCGGGTTCGGTCTCGGGTTTGGCCTCGGGTTCAGAGGGGGTCTCGCTGGGAGCGGGAGCCTCCTGGGGGAGCTCGCCGATGGTGATGTACTGGGCGGACACATATCCGACGGTGTCGCCGCTGGTGATCTTATACCAGCCGTCCAGCACCTCGGTGATGGTGACCGCGGCGCCCTGGGAGAGGGAGCCGATCCTGTCATAGTCGGTGCCGGGGCCGGAGCGGACGTTCAGGGGCCCGTCGTTCACATAGCCGGCCTGGTTGGTGGGAGTGCCCGCGACGGGGGCCTGAGAGGGCTCCGGATCCTCGGAGGGCGTGGGAGGGGCAACGCTCTCGTTGTCCTCACCGCCGTCCAGGGTGATGGTCAGGTACTCGCCGGACATATAGCCCTCAACGCCCTTGTACTCCACCTTGTACCAGCCGTTGCCGGCATCCTCCAGAACGTCCACCTCGACGCCGTAGGGGATGGTGGTCAGGGTGGTGGAGGAGGTGGTGGGGGCGGAGCGGATCCGCAGGGTGGGATCGGCGGTGACCGTGCCGGTGCCGATGGAGGCGAAGGCCACCCCCAGGGAGAGGGCGACGGTCAGCCCGCCGGCCACCAGGCCGCGGATCAGTTTATTACGAAAAGACACAGGAAATCACTCCTAACGAAGGTTCGCTTGTAAATGCGCGGGGGTCATTTGCCGGCCAGCGCGCGCATCAGCCAGATGGAACCCATGTCGATGGCGGAGAACAGATCGGGCAGGTCGCTCTTCTTGACCACGCGATCCCGGCTCTTCAGGTCGGGGTCGGTGAGCTGGAGCTGCAGGTGGACTTTGTTGGCCACCTCCAGGCCGCCCTCCTTCTCGGAGCCCATCACCTGGATCATCACGATATATTTGTCGGCCATGGAGCCGTAGTAGACCAGATTGTCCTTCCGGCGGAGCGGATGGCCCTTGTACATCAGGGTCTCGGTTTTGTCTGCCATGGTACACCTCCTTGTGGGATGACAACAGCCTGGTAACTACATATTGTCAATCCTGTAACTTATTTGTAACCATTGTACCGCCGCAAACCGTTATTGTCAACAGGGTTTTCCACAGAAGAGTATTAAATTTTTGTAAACTGGAGATGGCTTCTATGGGCGGTATGCCCAAATGTGCGTTGACACCGCCGCGTCCTCTGTGATAAAGTATAGGGACTGCCAGGAGAAAGGGGGAAGAGGTCATGCCCATTAAAATTCCCGGCAATCTGCCCGCCGCCAGGACGCTGGAGCGGGAGAATATCTTTGTGATGACCGAAACGCGGGCCGTCAGCCAGGACATCCGGCCTCTCCGGCTGCTCATTCTGAACCTGATGCCCACCAAGATCACCACGGAGACGCAGCTGGCCCGTCTGCTGGGCAATACGCCGCTGCAGATCGAGATGGAACTATTAAAGGTGGAGGGCAGAGCGGCGCACCACACCCCGGAGGAACACATGCTGGCCTTCTACAAGACCTTTGCCCAGGTGAAGGATCAGTTTTTCGACGGCATGGTCATCACCGGCGCGCCGGTGGAGCACCTCCCCTTCGAGGAGGTGGAGTACTGGGACGAGCTGTGCCGGATCATGGAGTGGAGCAAGAGCCACGTCCACTCCACCTTCCACATCTGCTGGGGCGCCCAGGCCGCCCTCTACTACCACTACGGCATCCAGAAAGTCCCCCTGCCGGAGAAGCTGTTCGGCGTGTTC
>CANQZJ010000189.1 GCA_947628315.1 uncultured Oscillospiraceae bacterium | reverse complement strand
TCTCTTTTTCATGGACTGACCCTCCTGGAAGCATCTGCCGATATTATACAATAAACTCCCCTGTATGTCACGCAAAAAAACAGCCCTCCGGAAAAACCACCGGAGGGCCAAAAAACGCAGATCAGATATTGTCCCGGATGACCTCGCCCATCTTCCTGGTGCCGATGACCGTCTCTCCCGCCTTGGCGATGTCGGCGGTGCGCCAGCCGTCGGCCAGGGCCTTGTCCACCGCAGCCTCGATGGCGTCGGCCTCGGCGGCCAGGTGGAAGGAGTAGCGGAACATCATGGCGGCGGACAGAATGGTGGCGATGGGGTTAGCCTTGTCCTGTCCGGCGATGTCGGGGGCGGAGCCGTGGATGGGCTCGTACAGCGCCGGGGCGCCGTCTCCCATAGAGGCGGAGGGCAGCAGGCCGATGGAGCCTGTCACCATGGACGCTTCGTCGGACAGGATATCACCGAACATATTCTCGGTGACCACCACGTCGAACTGGCCGGGATCCCGCACCAGTTGCATGGCGCAGTTGTCCACCAGCACGTCCTCATACTGCACGTCGGGGTACTCCGCCGCCAGCCGGTGCATGGTGGCCCGCCACAGGCGGCTGGTCTCCAGCACGTTGGCCTTATCCACGCTGGACACCTTGCGCCGGCGGAGCCGGGCCATCTCGAAGGCCCGGCGGCCGATGCGCTCGATCTCCATCTCGGAGTAGGCCATCAGGTCGGTGGCCTCCATGCCCCGGTCGGCGGTCTGGTACTTGTCCCGCTTGCCGAAGTAGATGCCGCCGGTGAGCTCCCGCACCATCAGCAGGTCGATGCCCGCCTCGGCGGTCTCCTTTTTCAGCGGGCAGGCCTCCGCCAGGGCGGGCCGGAGAGCGGCGGGCCTCAGATTGGCGTAAAGGCCCAGATCTTTACGGATGGCCAGCAGAGCGGTCTCGGGCCGCTGTTCGGCGGGCTTGTCGCTGCCCCACTTGGGGCCGCCCACCGCGCCAAGCAGCACGGCGTCACATGCCTTGCAGGTCTCGGCGGTGCCGTCGGGGTAGGACTTGCCCACCGCGTCGGTTGCGCAGCCGCCCATGAGCACGTCCACATACTCAAAGGTGTGGCCGAACTTCTCCCCCACCCTGTCGATGACCTTGACCGTCTCGTTCACGATCTCGGGGCCGATGCCGTCCCCCCGGATCAGCGCGATCTTGTAGCTCATTTCGCCACCCCTCTCGCTTTCAGGGACTTCAGCAGCCCGCCGTTCTCGATGATGACGTTGACGAACTCCGGGAAGGGCGCCGCCTGGAAGGACTTGCCCGTGGTCTCGTTGACGATGACGCCGGTGCTGAAGTCCACGGAGACCTTGTCGCCGGCGCTGATGCCGTCCACCGCCTCGGGGCACTCCATGATGGGGAAGCCGATGTTGATGGCGTTGCGGTAGAAGATGCGGGCGAAGCTCCTGGCGATGACGCACTTCACGCCGCAGGCCTTGATAGCCAGGGGGGCGTGCTCCCGGGAGGAACCACAGCCGAAGTTACTGCCGCCTACCACGATGTCCCCCGCCTCCACGGTGGAGGCAAAGCTGGCGTCGATGTCCTCCATGCAGTGGGAGGCCAGGGACTTCTCGTCGGGGGCGTTCAGATAGCGGGCGGGGATGATGACGTCGGTATCCACGTTGTCGCCGTATTTGTAAACCTTCATCTCTTTACACCTCCGTCAGACAGTGGCCGGGTCGGTGATGACGCCGGTGATGGCCGTGGCTGCCGCCACGGCGGGGCTGGCCAGGATGATCTTGGAGCTGGTGGGGCCCATCCGGCCCACGAAGTTCCGGTTGGTGGTGGACACCGCCCACTCGTTGTCGCTCAAAACGCCCATGTGGCCGCCCAGGCAGGGCCCGCAGGTGGGGGTGGACACCGCTGCCCCAGCTTGGATGAAGTCGGCGATGAGGCCCTCGGCCATGGCGTCCAGATAGATCTGCTGGGTGGCGGGAATGACGATGCACCGCACCCCGTCGGCCACCTTTTTGCCCCGGAGGATGGCGGCGGCCTCCCGCAGGTCTTTCAGCCGCCCGTTGGTGCAGGAGCCGATGACCACCTGCTGTACCGGCATACCGGCGGCCTCGTCCACCGTTTTGGTGTTCTCGGGCAGATGGGGCAGGGCCACCGTGGGCCGCAGGGCGGACAGGTCGATGGTGACCTCCCGGGCATACACTGCGTCGGGGTCGGCCTCAAAGGCCGTCCAGGGGCGCTCTACCCTGCCCTTTAAGTATTCCTCAGTCTTGGCGTCCACCGGGAAGATGCCGTTCTTGGCCCCGGCCTCGATGGCCATGTTGCAGATGGTGAACCGGTCGTCCATCTCCAGCGCGGCCACGCCGTCCCCGCAGAACTCCAGGGACTGATACAGCGCCCCGTCCACCCCGATCATGCCGATCAGGTGGAGCACCACGTCCTTGCCGCTGACGAACCTGGGCAGCTTTCCGGTCAGGTTCACCTTGATGGCGGAGGGCACCTTGAACCAGGCCAGACCGGTGGCCATGCCCGCGGCCATGTCAGTGGAGCCCACGCCGGTGGAGAAGGCCCCCAGCGCCCCGTAGGTGCAGGTGTGGGAGTCGGCGCCGACGATCACCTCGCCGGGGGCGGTGAGGCCCTGCTCGGGCAGGAGGGCGTGCTCCACCCCCATCTGGCCCACGTC
>CANQZJ010000188.1 GCA_947628315.1 uncultured Oscillospiraceae bacterium | reverse complement strand
TTGGTCAGCTCCCGGCAGACGGCGATGGGGCGCGCCCCGCCCAGGGCGTCCGCCAGGTCAGCCAGCGTCTCCCGCAGCTTGTGGGGCGCCTCGTACAGCACGATGGTGCGGCGCTCCTCCGCCAGCTCGGCGAGACGGGCCCGGCGGTTCTTCTTGTTGGTGGGCAGGAAGCCCTCGAATACGAACCGGGCCGTGGGCAGGCCGGAAACGGACAGCGCCACCGTCAGGGCGCAGGGGCCGGGGATGGACTCCACGGGTACGCCGTTGGCGGCGCACAGGGCCACCAGATCCTCGCCGGGGTCGGAGATGGCGGGGGTGCCCGCGTCGGTGACCAGGGCGCAGTCCTCGCCTGACAACAGCCGGGTCAGGATGGCGGGGCCGGCGGCGGCGCAGTTGTGCCGGTGGTAGATCACCATGGGCTTCTTGATGTCCAGGTGGTTCAGCAGCTTCACCGTCACCCGGGTGTCCTCGGCGGCGATGAAGTCAACGGCGGAGAGCGTCTCCGCCGCCCGGGGGGAGACGTCCCCCAGGTTGCCGATGGGGGTGGGGATCAGATAGAGTTTGCCCATTGGGGGAGCCTCCTTTACTTGGGCAGCTTGTCCTTCCGCATGGTGAGCGAGATACGCTTTTTCTGCTCGTCCACCTCTTTGACCCACACGGTGACCACGTCGCCCACGCGCAGCACCTCCGACGGGTGTTTGATGTACCGGTCGGTGATCTGGCTGATGTGCACCAGCCCGTCCTGGTGGACGCCGATGTCCACGAAGGCGCCGAAGTCGATGACGTTCCGCACCGTGCCCTTTAATTCCATGCCCGGTTTCAGATCCTTCATCTCCAGCACGTCGGTGCGGAGGACGGGGGCGGGCAGCTCGTCCCGGGGATCACGGCCCGGCTTCATCAGCTCGGCGCACACATCCAGCAGGGTGGGCACGCCCACGCCGCACTCCGCGGCGGCTTTGTCTGCTCCGATGGATTCAACCTGTGCGGTCAGGTCGTCCACCTTGCCGGCCCTGATGTCGGCAACAGTGTGCCCGGTGAGGGCCAGCAGCTTCTCCGCCGCGCCGTAGCTCTCCGGGTGGACGGCGGTGTTGTCCAGGGGCGACTTGCTCTCCGGCACCCGGAGGAAGCCCGCCGCCTGCTCAAAGGCCTTGGGGCCCAGCTTGGGGACTTTCAAAAGCTGTTTCCGGGTGGTGAAGGGGCCGTTCTCCTCCCGGTACTTCACGATGTTCTTGGCGGTGGTGCCGTTGAGGCCCGCTACCCGGGTGAGCAGGGGGGCGGAGGCGGTGTTCACGTCCACGCCCACCGCGTTGACGCAGTCCTCCACCACGCCGTCCAGGGCCTCGCCCAGCCTCGCCTGGGGCATATCGTGCTGGTACTGGCCCACGCCGATGGCCTTGGGGTCGATCTTCACCAGCTCCGCCAGGGGATCCTGCAGACGACGGGCGATGGACACCGCGGAGCGGAGGTTCACGTCGAACTCGGGGAACTCCTCGGCGGCCAGCTTGGAGGCGGAGTACACCGACGCCCCCGCCTCGCTGACGATGGCGTAGCTGACGCCGCCCCCCACTTTTTTCAGCAGCTCCACCGTCATCTGCTCGGTCTCCCGGCTGGCGGTGCCGTTGCCGATGGCGATGTGGGCCACCTTGTGCTTCTTGATGAGGGCGGCCAGCTTCACGATGGCCTCGCTCTTGCCCCGCTCCCCGTGGGTGGGGTAGACCACGGTGGTGTCCAGCACCTTGCCGGTCGCGTCAACCACAGCCACCTTACAGCCCATGCGGTAGCCGGGATCCAGCCCCATGGTGACGAACCCCTTTACCGGCGGCTGCATGAGCAGCGGCTTCAGGTTCAATGAGAACTGGCCGATGGCGCCCTCGCTGGCCTTGTCGGTCAGGTCGGAGCGCACCTCCCGCTCCAGAGAGGGGGCGATCAGCCGGTCATAGGCGTCCTCGGCGGCGGACTTGACGAACTCCATGGCCGCCCGGCCGGGCACCACCATCCTGCGGAGGACGACCAGTGCCGCCTCCCGATCCATCTCCACGGACGCTTTGAGGATCTCCTCCCGCTCACCGCGATTGATGGCCAGCACCTGGTGGCCCTGCACCCGGCTCACCGGGGAGGTAAAATCGTAGTAGAGGCGGTAGACGCTGTCCTCCGGCTCCTTGGCGGCGGCCTGGGACACCAGCATGGCCTTCTGCTGCCACAGAGCCCGCAGGCGCTTGCGTACGTCCGCGTCGTCGGAGATGGTCTCCGCGATGATGTCCGACGCGCCGGCCAGCGCGTCCTCCACCGTCTCCACCCCCTTCTCCGGGTTGATGTACGCGGCGGCCAGATGCTCCGGCGTGTCCTCCGGCGTGCCCATGGCGAACAGCGCATCCGCCAGCGGCTCCAGGCCCTTCTCCCGGGCCACGGTGGCCCGGGTGCGGCGCTTCTGCTTATAGGGGCGGTACAGATCCTCCACCTCCGCCAGGGTCTCGGCCTTGTCGATGGCGGCGGCCAGCTCGTCGGTGAGCTTGCCCTGGCCGTCGATGGAGCCCTTTACCTCGTCCTTGCGGGTCTGGAGATTGCGGAGGTATTGCAGCCGGTCGGCCAGCTGGCGGATCAGCTGGTCGTCCATGGCCCCGTGCATCTCCTTGCGGTAGCGGGCGATGAAGGGGACGGTGTTGCCCTCGTCCAGGAGGG
>CANQZJ010000187.1 GCA_947628315.1 uncultured Oscillospiraceae bacterium | reverse complement strand
GCCGTCCAGCTTGGTCTCCGTATTCACGGTCCGCACCATGAGGAACTGATCCTTATAGATGCCCAGGTAATCCTCGATCTCGTCGGCTTTATTGCCCTTCGTGCCGTAGGGCTCACCATAGCGGTTGATCATGCTCAGGCCAGTAGCCATATCCTGCGCGTCAAGCGCCACGCCGTTAGCATAACCGCTGGCATTGTCGTTGACGTTCTTGATCGTCGAATCACTCTTCTGAACCTGCGCGCCGTTGATGTCGATGACCACGCCGTCCTTGATGTAGACCATCCACAGGGTGTTGCCGTTGGTCTTGATCTGGTTGCCCAGGATGTCGCCGATCGGAGCGCCGGTCTTCCAGGTATCCGCGTCGGTCGATGCGTCAGCGTCGACCCAGCCGAACTGGTTCTTGCGGATGACCACGGAGCCCTCCTCGCCGTCCAGATAGCCGTACACGGTGTAGGTCTTGCCGTTGTCGTCCACGTTGACCAGGGCCTTGCCGTTGCTGTCCGTCTCGGTGGAGGCGGCGAAGAACAGGTGCCAGCCCTCAGCCTTCTTCTCGTTGGCGATGATGTAGACGTACTCAGCGGCGGGATCCTTATCGGTGTTGACGTAGTCCACCTCGCCCAGCTTGTAGTCGGAGATGTTCTTGTAGCCGGTCTTGGTGGTGTAGACATACTCCTGGGTCTCGGGGTCGGTGGAGCGGATCAGGAACACGGTGTTGCCGTCCACCTTCACGTCGCCGTTGGTGGTCTTGCCGCTTTCGATGTCGGTGGTGGTGTTGCCCAGGCCGCGCATATCGGGAGTCTGGCCCTCGGTACCGCCGTAGACGTTGTTCTTGCCGACCACTTCGATGAAGTCATAGGCGCCCTTCACGTCGGTGGAGGGGACGATCTTGAACAGGTGTCCGGCGATGATGCCTTCCGTGTCGGCTTCCTTGTTGGTGTCGAAGCTGTCGGACACATAGAACTTGCCGTCCTTCGACACACCGCCGTCGGCCGTCATGGCCTTACCCGCGGCGGCGTCGGTATAGGTGGCCTTGCCGATCTTCAGGTAGGCGCCGTTCTGGATCGGTGTTCCGCGGCTCCGAGCTGCATCGTCGTAGGCCACGTTGCCCACGTTGATGGTGCCGATGTCGCCGTTCATGTAGGTGACAGTGGCCTTCACGGTGGTGGAGCCGTCATCGTCGCTGTTGACGGCCCAGATGCGGTTGATGACGCCGTAGCCGTTCTCGGGGGATTTGGCGGTGGAGCCGATCACGTTGCCCTGGGTGTCCTTGTACCAAACGAAGGGCACCTTCATGGTCTTACCGGCCTCATCCAGCGCGTAACGGTTGTTGTCGTCGTACGCAGTGCCGTCGATGGTGTGCTTGTTGGCGTTGCTGGACACCAGAGTCTGGGAGCCCTCGAAGGTCTCGGGCGCACCCTTGAAGGTGTAGTAATCCTTCCAGTTGATCTTGGTGTCGCCGTTGTTGTCCTTGGTGAATTTGGTATCGGTGACAGCCTTGTCGCTGGTCTTGCTGGCCTGATGGTAGTTCACCAGCAGATACTGATCCTTGGTGTACTCCCAGTCATCCTTGCCGTTCTTCAGCGTAGCGGTAGTCTTGCCGTTCTTGACGTCATAGACTTCCAGCTTCAGGGTGGCGTCGGTCTTCAGGTGGTCATTCTTGTCGAAGGTAGCGGCCTTCACATCGGTGACCTTGGCCAGCAGGGTGTCCTTATACACGATGCTGTACGTGCTGCCGATCTTGTAGATGGCGGTGTAGCGGCCCTGGGCGCCCACCATGTCGGTCTCGCTCAGAGCCTTCAGGGTCAGCGTGGAGCTGTTCTCCTTGCCGTTGGTGTAAACGGTGAAGTCCTTATTCTCGGTCAGGCCCAGATCCTTGGCCACGTCGCAGTGATCCTTGGCCTCCCAGTACTCCTTCACGGGCTTGGGAGCGGCCACGGTGTAGGATTTCGTGACGGGCGTAAGGGGATAGTTGAACGTGGCCTTATTGGTGCCATCCTTGGGCGCGCCCCACTCGTCCAGCGCAAAGGTCACCTTGGCCTCGTCCGGCACGGTGATCAGATTGCCCATCTTCTCGCCGTCAATACCATAGGTGGTGTAGCCGAACGCGGAGGTCCAGCGCACGCGCTGAGCTTCCACAGCGGTATTGTAGGTCAGCTGGGCGACCTGCTGGCGCTCCAGAGGCTTCGCCAGCTCGATGTCGGCTTCCAGGCCGTCGGTGATACGCTGCTCCTTGGCGATCTTGGCGGTTTTGATCCTCCAGTCGGAGCCCGTGAACTCGCCGGGCTGATCATAGCCCAGGCAGCGGAGCAGGACGGCCAGAACCTGATGGCCGTCAACGGGATCCTTGGGCATGAAGTGGCCCTTGCCGTCGCCCAGCAGCCAACCGGAGTTGTTGCAGTAGCTGACGTAGGGCTCGTACCATGCGTCCTTGGGAACGTCGGTGAAATCGTTGTCGTAGCCGCTGAGCTGATCGACGTTCTTGTCGTCGACGTCGCCAGTCATGATACGATAAACGATGGCGGCCATCTCAGCGCGAGTGATCTCGCTCGTCGGGCTGAAGGTGTCTTTGCTGGTGCCGTGGAGCACATTGATGGTGGTCAGGACATCGACGGCGTCCGCGTAATCTTCGTCGATATCGTCCACATCGGTGTACTCCTTAGCGGAGACGGTGATCATCACGGAGACGACCATCATCAGCGCCAGGACCAGCGCGAGGAACTT
>CANQZJ010000186.1 GCA_947628315.1 uncultured Oscillospiraceae bacterium | reverse complement strand
GTCTCCGACCAGGCGGTGTACTTGGCGATCTTGGCGGCGCAGTCGTCCTGGCTGCTGCCACGGGTGAGGATGTACACCTTCACTTTGGGCTCGGTGCCGGAGGGACGGACGATGACGGAGGTGCCGTCGGCCATCTCATAGCGGAGCACGTTGGAGTCCCGCAGCTCCATGGTGGACTTGGCGCCGGTGGCGACGTCCACCACGCTGCCGTCCTTGTAGTCCTTCTGCTGGGCCACTGCCACGCCGGCGATCTCCACCGGGGGCTTGGCGCGGAGGTTCGCCATCAGGTCGGCCATCTTCTTCAGGCCGTCCAGACCGGGCATCACCAGGTTCAGGGTCTTCTCCTGGAAGTCGCCGTACTTCTTGTACAGGGCCTCCATGGCGTCGGCCAGGGTCATGCCCTGCCCGTAGTACCAGGCGGCCATCTCGGTCATGGCCACGGCGGCGGTGACGGCGTCCTTGTCCCGGACGAAGCTGCCCAGCATGTAGCCGTAGCTCTCCTCAAAGGACATGATGACGTTGCCCTGACCGGACTCCTCCAGCTGATCCTTCTTCTGGGCCAGGAACTTGAAGCCGGTGAAGGTGTCATAGAAGGCCACGCCGTTGTCCTCGGCCACCTTACGGGCCATCTCGCTGGAGACGATGGACTTCAGCGCGGTGGGCTTCTCCGGCATCTTGCCGGTGCGGCGTTTCGCGCCGATCAGGTAGTCCAGCAGCAGCACGCCGGTCTGGTTGCCGGTGAGCACCTTGTACTCGCCGCTACTGGTCTTGACCATCAGGCCCACGCGGTCGGCGTCGGGGTCGGAGCCCAGGATGAAGTCGGCGCCGTTGGCCTTGGCCAGATCCACCGCCAGATAGAAGCCCTCGGGGTTCTCCGGGTTAGGGGACACCACGGTGGGGAAGTTGCCGTCGATGACCATCTGCTCGGGCACGCAGATCACGTGCTTCATACCCAGGCGCCTCAGGGCCTCGGGGATCAGCTTGTGGCCGGTGCCGTGGAAGGGGGTGTACACCATCTTGAAGGTGTCGGCCACCGCCTCCACCGCCGCCTTGTCGTTGACCTGCTCCATCACATTGGCCAGGAACTTCTCGTCGGTCTCCTCACCCATGAGGACGATCTTGCCCTCGGCCACGGCCTTGTCGTAGTCCACGGTCTTCACGCAGTCGAACACGTCCAGCTCCTGCATCTTGCGGGCCACCTCGTCGGCGTGCTTGGGGGGCAGCTGGGCGCCGTCAGACCAGTACACCTTGTAGCCGTTATACTCCTTGGGGTTGTGGCTGGCGGTGATGTTGATGCCGGCGATGCAGCCGTACTCCCGGATGGCAAAGGACAGCTCCGGCGTGGGGCGCAGGGCGTCGAACAGCCGGACGGAGATGCCGTTGCCGGCCATGACACAGGCGGCCTCACGGGCGAAGGTCTCGGAATTGTTGCGGCAGTCGTAGCACACGGCCACGCCCTTGGCCACGGCCTCGGGGCCCTCGGCCAGGATGACCTCGGCGAAGGCCTGGGTGGCGTGGCGGACGACGTGGATGTTCATCCGGTAGAGACCCACACCCATGGTGCCCCGGAGACCGGCCGTGCCAAACTCCAGCTGGGAGAAGAACCGGGACTCGATCTCCTTCTCGTCGCCGGCGATCGCGGTCAGCTCGGCCTTCTCGTCGGCGGACAGGGCGGGGGAGCTGAGCCAGTGTTCATAGGCTTCCTTGTAGTTCATAGTGAATCTTCCTCCTCATTTTGTTCAATATTTTCCTCGGCGGGTTCCCCCGCTGTATTCAGCAGTGATGTGGCCTCCTCCAGCCGGGAGGCGGGCACAAAGATCTCGATCCCCTCGGGGGAAAAGCCGCCCCGGATGAACAGCAGCTCCCCGATGCCCGGCCTGTTGGTGAAATACGGGATCCCAAAGCTGTCCAGCATGGAGCAGACGATGTCCCGATAGCCGGAGAAATCGGCCTCCAGCCGCAGAAGAGCCGGCGGCTCCGGTTCTCCGTCAGCGCTGTGGGGCCAGCGGGCCAGCAGGTCGGCGTTGTACATAGGCGCTCCTTTCCGTTGGGGCGGGCGGGACAAGTCAAAACGCAAAGTTGCCGTTGGCAAAGACCGGAACCTCGGTTCCGTCGCGGGTGACGCCCACGATGGACAGGTCGGCGGTGCCAACCATGAAGTCCACATGGTTCATGGACTGGTTGAGGCCCGCCGCCTTCTGGGCGGCCTCGTCCATGTCCTCCCCGCCCTTCACGCAGCTGGGATAGGCCGCGCCAAAGGCCAAATGGCAGGAGGCGTTCTCGTCGAACAGGGTCTCATAGAACAGCACGCCGGTGTTGCGAATGGGGGAGTCGAACTGCACCAGGGCCACCTCGCCCAGGTAGTGGGAGCCCTCGTCCATGTCGATGGAGCGGCGGAGGTATTCCTCCCCCTCCTCCGCGTGGACGTCCACGATCTTACCGTCCTTGAAGTCCATATAAAAGTCCTTCACCAGGTTGCCGCTGAGGGCCAGGGGCAGGGCGGCGTACACCCGGCCGTTGACGCCGTCCCACCGGGGAGCGGTGAAGATCTCCTCCGTGGGGATGTTTGGCACGAACTCGACATTCCCCGGGGTGTGGTCGCAGGCCCCCGCCCAGACGTGATCCTCGGGCAGTTCCACCGTTAAATCAGTGCCCAGGCCGTTGGTGTAGTGGAGGGACTTGAAGTTGTAGTCGTTCAGGAGCTTTGCCCGGCGGGTCACGGTGGCAATGTGCTCCTGCCAGCGCTCCACCGCCTTGCCGTCCCCGGTGACGCGGCACACGGAGAACACCGCGTCCCA
>CANQZJ010000185.1 GCA_947628315.1 uncultured Oscillospiraceae bacterium | reverse complement strand
CTACTGCGCCTACGCCGGCCGGCGGGACGGCAAGGACTTCGTCCTCTCCCACGAGGAGCTGATGGAGAAGTACGGCGGGAACATGAAGATGATCGACCGCATCCCCGACGCCCTGGCCGACGCCATGGGCAACCAGATGTATGTGGCCACCTTCTCCACCAAGAAGGAACTGGACAAGTTCTACAAGGACGTGCTGAACGTGAAGTGAGCGCCCTCCCCCATCGCCTGAAAAGCGCCCGGGAAATTTCCCGGGCGCTTTTTGCATATTCTCCCCGCTCCCATGCCATACTATGGTCACATTTGAAAAAGGAGGCAATCCACATGCCTAATCTGACCACCAAAGAGCTGTCCGCGCTGGAGGATCAGCTCAACTTCGAGCGGGTGATCTGCTGCAAGTACCAGGACGCGGCCAAAGAGGTGTCCGACACGGAGCTGAAGACCAGCTTCACCCAGTACGCCACCCAGCACAAGAACAACTACGACACCCTGCTGGGCTTTCTGAAGTAAGGAGGGAACCGCCAATGAAAGATTCCGAGATCATCACCGACCTGATCCTCACCGAGAAGAAGATGTCCACCAACTACAACACCTTCGCCTCCGAGTGTACCAACACCAAGCTGCGGGACGCCTTCGTGGACATCCTCACCCAGAGCCACCGCACCCAGACCAAGCTCTATGAGACTGCAACCCAAAAGGGCTGGTACACCGTCACCCAGGCACAGCCCCAGCAGATCCAGCAGGTGGAGCAGAAGTTCTCCAACCAGGCCCCCAGCGTCAACTGACAACGGCATGAAAGCCCCGCCCAATTTGAGCGGGGCTTTCCCCTGCGCCGGAGGGATCGGGGCGGCGCGTCTCCCGCTGTCGTCTTTCTGTCCATGAGCTGTGGACAGTATTTGTCTGTTTCTCTCAGCAGCTCTCTTTCTTTGTACTGTTAGTACAAATACAGCGGAAATCTTTGGACTTTTAGCCCCTTTACACCGGCGGCGTCCGCGCTATAATGAGATTGTAAAAACAAAGCGGCGGTGCGCACTGGCCGCCACAGAAATACATTTAGAAGGTGATTTGAATGACCAACGATTTTCTCTATAATCCCTTTGTCGATTGCCGCAGCAGCTTCATCCCCGACGCGAACCGTATGCTGGCCGCCGATGAGAGCACCCTCTGGGGCGCTCTCTGGAGGGCGCTGAAGCACCTCGTCCTCAGCAAGTGATCTTCGATCTGCTCTGAAAAGCGGGACGTCTCACTGAGACGTCCCGCTTTTTTACGCTTTTCCGGCCTGTCCCCGATCCCTCCGGCGCTCCATGTCCCGGATGGCCAGCGCCACCTGATAGGGAAACAGATCCTCTGCCGTCTTTAAGGGCGAGCCCAGCAGGTTTTTCAGCTTTTGCAGGCGGTAGTTCACCGTGTTCCGATGGAGGTACAGGGCCCCCGCCGTCCGCTCCAGGCTGCGGTCGTTGTCGATGTACGCCTGGAGCAGCTCCAGGTTCTCCCGCGCCCGGCCTCCCTCCTCCAGGGGGCCAAGCAGCTCGGCGGCGTAAGAGCGCAGGATCTCCTCATCCTTTACCGAGAACAGGATCTTGTAAAAGCCCATGTCCTCAAAGAAGACGCACCGCTCCCCCCGGTAGACCGCCATCCGCATGGCCGCCGCCGCCCGCTGGTAGCTGCGGCTCAGGTTCGCAAGGCCCTTCACCTCGGCGCCCACGCCGATGAACAGCTCCCCCGCCCGGGCAGCCTCTCCGTAGGACTCGGTGACGACGGACAGCAGTTCCGGCATCAGGGCGCGATCCATATCGTTCACCGCCAGCAGCTGGCAGTCGTCCAGAGGGAGGAGCCCGAACTTGACGGAAGTCGCCCTGCCGTGGATGGTCTTGAACCGCCGCAGCCGGTTGATGAAGGCATACTCCGCCCCCTCGCTCTCCTCTCCCCCGTCCTCCGTGCGGCCCGCCCGAAGGACGATGACCACGAAGCTGCCGTCCGGGTCAAAGTGGCGGCCCAGCACCTCCCGCCAGGCGGCCTCGTCCCCCCGGCGGAACACCGCGTCGGTCAGGGCCCTGTCGAACTGCTCGTTGTCCTGCCGCTCCTGGATGATGCGGGTGCAGAAGGTCTGGAGCATCTCGGTGACGTGGATCTCCCAGGGCATGGTCAGCAGGGGGAACTCCGCCTCGTTGCAGAAGGCCAGCACCTCCTCCGGCACGTCCAGGATATACTTCCCCGTGTTGACGATGAGCCCGGCCACGCCCCGCCTATGGAGCTCCCGCACCAGGCCGCCGAGCCAGCCGGGGTCGGCGGCGGTTTTGATCCCGGTGGTCACCACCAGTTCGGAGCCGTGGAAAAAGGGGATGACATAGTCGTCCTCCACCACGTGGACCCAGGTCACCGCGTTGCGAAAGCCGTTCCCGCCGGCCCGCAGGGTGAGCTTGAACTGGTTGTCGCGCTCGGTACACAGCGTCCGCAGCGTCAGCGACATAAGGATCCCTCCCTATCGAACTGTCCCGTCTCTCCCGCCGTCCGGCGGGCCGCCGGTCACGCCTGTTTCAGCGCCTGGGCCAGCTGATCCGGGCAGGAGGTGGGCTTCATGCCGCACTTGATGCCGTCCATGCGGTCGATGGCGTCCTGGACGGTCATCCCCCGCAGCAGGGAGCAGATGCCCTTCAGATTGCCGTTGCAGCCGCCCAGCACCCGGACGTCCCGGATGACGCCGTCGTCCACGTCGATCTCCATGGCCCTGGAACAGACCCCCACAGGGGTGTACTTGATGGTCTCCATACGCTTTTGTCCTTCTTTCTTTGTCATGATATA
>CANQZJ010000184.1 GCA_947628315.1 uncultured Oscillospiraceae bacterium | reverse complement strand
GGTTACCATTGCACAAAAAAATCCCAAAAACTATTTTTGCAATTTTACAATCTCACACTTGCAAAATTGTTCCGGGTGTTGTAGAATCAAAATCAAGCGAGGGCGCTGTTTTCAACGAGGAATGGACGCGACATTATTTCCATCCCGAAGGGGAAAATGAGCCCGCGCTGTGTTTTTGCAAGAGAAAGGAGCAATCATCCATGCTGAGCACCGTCATTCCTGAGGGATACGCCCCCAGCCTGAACCTGTATGATACCCAGAAGGCCATCGGCCTTTTGAAGCGTTTGTTTGAGGATCACCTGGGCGGCGCGCTGAATCTGCGCCGGGTCTCCGCCCCCCTGTTCGTGGAGGCCTCCACCGGCCTGAACGACGATCTGAACGGCGTGGAGCGTGCGGTCTCCTTTGATGTGCCCGACGCCGGCCGGGACGCCGTGGTCGTCCACTCTCTGGCCAAGTGGAAGCGGATGGCCCTCCACCGCTATCAGTTCTCCGTGGGCGAGGGCCTGTACACCGACATGAACGCCATCCGCCGGGACGAGGATCTGGACAACCTCCACTCCGTCTACGTGGATCAGTGGGACTGGGAGAAGGTCATCGCCCCCCGGGATCGCAACCTGGACTACTTAAAGGGCGTGGTGACCGCCATCGTGGGCGCCCTGGCCGATACCCAGGACACCCTGCGCTCCGTCTACCCCGAGCTGACCACCCTGCCCGTCATCGACCGGGAGGTGTCCTTCGTCACCGCCCAGGAGCTGGAGGACAAGTGGCCCGACCTGACCCCCAAGGAGCGGGAGGACGCCTGGGTGAAGGATCACCCCACCACCTTTGTCATCGGCATCGGCGGCGCGCTGAAATCCGGCAAGCCCCACGACGGCCGCGCCCCCGACTACGACGACTGGAATCTGAACGGCGACATTCTGATTTGGAACAGCGTGCTGGGCCACGCCTTTGAGATCTCCTCCATGGGCATCCGGGTGAGCCCCGAGTCCCTGGACAAACAGCTGTCCATCGCCGGGTGCGACAACCGCCGGAAACTGCCCTTCCACAAGGCGCTGCTGGCCGGCGAGCTGCCTCTCACCATCGGCGGCGGCATCGGCCAGAGCCGTGTGTCCATGCTGCTGCTGGGCAAGGCCCACATCGGCGAGGTGCAGGCGTCCATCTGGGATCCTCAGACCATCGAGGCCTGCAGGGAGGCCGGGGTCATCCTGCTGTAACTCCATATCGCGCAAGGCCGGCGGAGCGATCCGCCGGCCTTTTTTGCCGTCTGTCCGCCGGACGCGACCGTCCGTCCCAAATCGCTGGACATTTTTGACCCGCTCGGCTATACTGAAACCAGCAAAAGGAGAGGAGGGAGCCGCCGTGAAGGTGGAGATCAAGATCGATCCCGGCCTGACAAAACCCCACGCCGTTATCTACGCCCCGGCGGCCACCCCCGACGTCACCGCCCTGGCGGAACGGCTCCGCAAAGAGGAGGGGGCGTCCCCCTTCGCCGCCTTCCGGGAGAACGAGGCGGTGATGATCCCCCTGGGGGACGTCCTCCGTTTCTACACCGACGGCAAGGGGGTGTCCTGCCAGACGGAGAAAGGAGTCTACGCCGTCCGCCAGCGGCTGTACGAGCTGGAGGAGGAGTTCGCCGGCACCCGGTTCGTGCGGGTGTCCAACTCGGAGATGGTGAACCTGGATCGGGTCACGGCGCTGGATCTGTCCCTGACGGGCACCATCCGCATGACCCTGGCCGGGGGCGCGGCGGTGGCTTTCGCCTCCCGGCGGTACGTGAAGAAGATCAAAGAGGCCGTGGGGCTGTGAGAGGAGGCGGAGAACATGACTGAGACGAAGAAGGCGTGGCTGGCGCGTATCGCCCTCGGCGGGCTGTTCGGCTGGGCGGTGCTGCTGCTCATCGGATTCATCGCGGGCAGCTTCACCCTGTGGGGCGCCCCGGAATTTCACGGCTTCGTTTTTACCGACGGGACAATGGAACACCTGCTGGGCTCCGAGGCCCTGGCGGTGGCGGTGCAGTTCCTCCTGTTCTTCCTGCTGGGGGCGGGGGCCGGGGTGGCCACCCTGCCCTTTGCCGACGGCGGGAAGGAGCTGCTGCTCCGCTCCGCCCTCCATTTCCTCTACATGGAGGGGCTGACCGCCCTCACCGTGTGGCTGAACTTCGCCGGGCACGAGTCCCCCCTGCCCTGGATGGCGGCCCTGGCCCTGCTGTACGTCCTCATCTGGGGGATCCGGTGGATCTTCTGGTGGTTCGAGCTGGGCGCCATCCGGGAGAAGCTGGGCCTGACCCGGCGCAAACGGCAAAAAGAGGAGGCGCGGTGAATGAGGCGGGCCGCCCTTCTGCCCCTGGGCCTGCTGTGCGCCGGGTTGGCCTACGGGCTGGGCTATCTGCTGACGGCCCTGATCGCCCCGCCGGTGGGACAGATCATCCTCCGGCGCGCGGCGGATCTCTCCGGCCACGGAACCATGTTCCGGCTAGACGGGGCCGCCAGCGGCACATCGCCGCGCTGGTGATGGCCATCGTCACCGCGCCCTGGCTGTTCTTCATGCCCATGTATATCGGATAACTGCCACTCCCCCGGAGCGATCCGGGAGAGTTTTGCTGCCTTCAGAAAACTTTTGCAATTCCCTATTGACATTCTCGATATTCGAGAATACAATAAAGCTGTAATCTCGATATTCGAGAATGGAGGCGGTCAAAATGCCGCGGCTGAAATTTCAAACGCTGACGGAGCAGATGTTCTACGTGCTGCTGTGCCTCAAGACCGAGTGCTGCGGCATGGACATCCTGGACCGGGTGCC
>CANQZJ010000183.1 GCA_947628315.1 uncultured Oscillospiraceae bacterium | reverse complement strand
CTGCTGGTGCTGGCCCTGCTGGGCCTGGCCCTGTGGCTGGGGGAGCGGCTGGACGGCGGCGCGGTGATGGCGATCGCCGCCGTCATGGTCATCGGCATCCCGTTCTTCCTGCCCCACATGCACGAGCGGTACTTTTTCCTGGCGGACGCGCTCTGCCTGTGCTGGGCCTGCGTCCACCGGCGGCGGTTCCCGGCGGCCGTTCTGGCGGAGGGCGCTTCGCTGGCCAGCTACTGCGTGTATCTGCGGCTGAAATACAACCACCCCGTCCGGTTGGGCGGACACTGGTTCGTCATGGGGCTGGAGGCGCTTGCCATGCTGGCGGCGCTGGCATTCAGCATCGCCGGGCTGATCATAGAGATCAAACGCTGTAAAGGCAAACCGCTTGAAGGGGGAGAGGGCGCGTGAAACTGGTATCCTGGAACGTGAACGGCCTGCGGGCCTGCCTGAAAAAGGGCTTTCTGGAGTCGATGGCCGCCCTGGACGCCGACGTGATCTGCCTCCAGGAGACCAAGATGGAGCAAGGCCAGGCGGAGGTAGATATGCCCGGCTATCACGAGTACTGGAACCCGGCGGAGAAGAAGGGCTACTCCGGCACCGCGGTCTTTACAAAGCGGGAGCCCCTGTCCGTGTCCTACGGCATGGATGTGGAGAAGCACGACCACGAAGGGCGGCTCATCACCCTGGAGTACCCCGGCTTCTGGCTGGTGAACTGCTACACCCCCAACGCCCAGGAGGGGCTGGCCCGCATCGACTACCGGGAGAGCTGGGAGGACGACCTGCTGGACTACCTGAAAAGCCTGGACAAGACCAAACCGGTGGTCTACTGCGGCGACCTGAACGTGGCCCATGAGGAGATCGACCTCAAAAATCCCAAGACCAACCGGGGGAACGCCGGCTTCTCCGACCAGGAGCGGGCCAAAATGACCCGGCTGCTGTCCTCCGGGTTTGCCGACACCTTCCGGCGGCTGAACCCGGATGTGACCGGGGCGTACTCCTGGTGGAGCTACCGGTTCCACGCCCGGGAGAACAACGCCGGGTGGCGCATCGACTACTTCATCGTGTCGGAGCGGCTGATGGAGCGGGTGGCGGACGCCGCCATCCACCCCGACGTCTACGGCAGCGACCACTGCCCGGTGTCCCTGACGCTGAAAGACTGACCGGTCGGAGCGGAGATTTAATCCAATCTTAACATTTCCCCCTGAACTTCTGTAACAGATGGCTCGTATCTTAAGAACTGCAAGGGCGATTTTCTTTTTCATTCTATCCTCCATCCTTCTTGCCGGGGCAGAGATGCCCCGGCGCTTTTTTGTCCGTGGGAATGGGAGAAAACAGTTGATAAATCCCGCCGGCTGTGGTACAATGATCCACGGCTGATTTCGCGCTCCGGCGCGGAACAAGGCCGCGCTACTCGGGGAGATAGCGGTGCCCTGTACCTGCAACCCGCTACAGCAGGGAGGAATCCCGGCCCCCGGAGGCAGGATGTGTCGTCTGCCCCATATAAGCAGCGATGATGGATCGGTCCCGCGCAACCCGGCCCCGTGAACCGTGTCAGGCGGGGAACCGAGCAGCACTAAGCGGATCGTCGGGTGTGCCGTGGGGCTGCCGATCCTGAGCCGGCTGTATGGGTACCGGGCATATGTTGTCCTTCAAAGGCCGGTGCGCGGTCTTGTTCCGCGCCGGATTTTTTATGGATTTGTCTGGGAGGCGTGTGTGATGTATCAGGCTTTATACCGCAAGTGGCGGCCCCGCTCCTTCGACGAGGTGGTGGGCCAGGAGCACATCACCCGCACGTTGGCGCGGCAGGTGGCGGACGGCCGCCTGTCCCACGCCTATCTGTTCACCGGCACCCGGGGCACCGGCAAGACCACCTGCGCCAAGATCCTGGCCCGGGCCGTCAACTGCGAGCACCCGGTGAACGGCTCCCCCTGCAATAAATGTCCCTCCTGCCGGGGCATTGAGAACGGCTCCATCCTGGACGTGATGGAGCTGGACGCCGCCTCCAACAACAAGGTGGACGACATCCGGGCCATCCTGGAGGAGGCCGTCTACACCCCCGCCACCGTGAAGAAGCGGGTGTACATCGTGGACGAGGTGCATATGCTCTCCGCCCAGGCGTTCAACGCCCTCCTTCAGATTCTGGAGGAGCCGCCGGAGCACCTGATGTTCATTCTGGCCACCACCGAGCTGAACAAGGTGCCCGCCACCATCAAGAGCCGGTGCCAGCAGTTCGCCTTCAAGCGCATCCACCCGGAGCAGCTGGCGGGCCGGCTGGACTACGTGGCGAAACAGGAGGGCATCGACCTCACCGACGAGGGCGCCGCCCTCATCGCCCGCCTTGCCGACGGCGGCCTGCGGGACGGGCTGTCCCTCCTGGATCAGTGCGCCGCCGTGGGGGAGGGCCCCGTGGACGAGGCGCGGGTGCTGTCCACCCTGGGCCTGGCGGGGAACATCGAGACCGCCGCCCTGCTGGAGGACGCGGCCAACGGCGACGTCTGTGCCGCCCTGGAGCGGCTGGGCCGCCTCTACGCCGGCGGCAAGGAGATGTCCGCCCTGGCGGGGGAGCTGTCCGCTCTGCTCCGCGATCTGCTGGTGCGGCGCACCGCGCCGAAGGCCGGCGGCGACCTGCTCTCCGGCGGGTTTGACGACGCGACTTTGAAGCGCCTCTCCGCCCGGTTCGATATCCCACGGCTGGTGCAGATGCTCACCCTGGTACAGAAAACGGCGGCGGATCTGGCCCGCTCCGCCAACCGCCGCACCGATCTGGAGCTGTGCCTGACCATGCTCTGCGACCCCACGCTGGACGGCTCCGCCACGGG
>CANQZJ010000182.1 GCA_947628315.1 uncultured Oscillospiraceae bacterium | reverse complement strand
TTCATCACCGCCTTGTAAGCGGTGGTGACGCCGGCGTTGAGGGCGGCGGCGATCTGCACGCCGTCGGCCTCGTCCAGCTCCTTCAGGGTCTTGGCAAAGCCCCGGAACAGCAGGGACAGGATGACGCCGGAGTTGCCCCTGGCGCCCCGCAGCAGGGCGGAGGCGTTGGTGGAGGCGGCCTCGCCGATGGAGTGGGTGGGCTTCTTCCTGGCCTCGGCGGCGGCGGTGCCGATGGACAGGGACATATTGGTGCCGGTGTCGCCGTCGGGCACGGGGAACACGTTCAGGTCGTTGATGGTCTGCTTCTGGGCGTTGATGGAGGCAGCCGCGTGGATCACCATGCGCTGGAATACAGCGCCGTCTATCTTATTCATGTTCGGAGTTTCCTTTCTGTCCGTGTAGGCGTCAGCCGATCACCATGGAGTCGATGCAGACGTTGACGCCGCGCACCTCTACCCCGGTCAGGCGGTGGACGTTGTACTTGACCTCGCCCTGGATGGCGCGGCTCACGGCCAGCAGGTTCACCCCGTTGTCCACGATGATGTGGAGCTCGATGGTGATGGACTGGTCGTCGTGGTGGATGATCTTCACGCCCTTGGCCATGGACTCCTTGCGGAGCAGATGCACCAGGCCGTCAGTCCTGGAGCGAAACGCCATGCCCTTCACGCCGTAGCAGCTGGTAGCCACCGCGCCGGTCAGGTTGGTATAGACCTCGTTGCTCAGGCGGATGCGGCCCTTCTCGGTTTGTATCTTCATGGAATCTCCTTCCTTTCCTGCGAATGGTTAGGGGGGTACGCACAGTTTCGTCTATTGTATTCTATTTCTCCGCAAATTACAAGTGTCTTTTGCGCGGTGGGGCACTTTGTTTCCGTACTGTAAATTTTTTACCACCGGCCGGGATTTTTTCAAAATCCCATTGTATTTTTCCGCCAAATCGTGTACACTGACAGTACCCACTCATTACATCGAGGAGGAACCCACCATGAAAAAAGCCAGTTTCATCATAAGCATCGCCGCCATGGCGGTGGCCGTGGGCGCGCTGGCCTGCGCCATCATCGCCCTGGTCACCCGTCATCACGACTGAACCATCCGCCCGGAACATAAGGAGGCACTCCGATGAATAAGGATCATTGGATCTTGAAGCTGATCGCCGCAGCCCTGGCGCTGGGCGCCGTCGTCTGCGCCGTCACCGTCTACTGGGACAAACTGGCCGACCTGTTCTACACCGTCTACGACAAGATCGAGGAGCGGAAGGCCAACCGGGCCGTCGACCTGTCCGAGTACGAGGATTACGACGACGCCCTGATGGAGGAATAAGCACCCGTAAAAATCCCCTGACCGCACCGGTGAACTGCCCCAGGATGTATAGACAGTACAAAAAGGCCCTGGGTAGGAACGGAACTGATTCAAGCGGAGTGGCGCTGCGTGAGCGGCGCCACTCCAGTTTTTAACTGGATGCGCTCATGGTTATAAAAATGGATGTATCTGTCGATCATGTCTCTGGCTTGGGCGAAAGTGTCCGGTTTGCTGATATTTCCTCGCCATATAATTACCCCCTGATGTAGTACTTTCATTTTCCTACATCAGGGGGCTTCTGTCTATTGTCTGTTTTTACTGGGGCGGTTCAACCGGCGGAGGGAATTCTTTGTGTCTTACATGAGCTTTACGGTGAAGTAGACCGCCTGGACGAACAGCCAGCCGATGAGCACAAACATCAGGTAGAAGGCGGCGGCGGAGCCCAGGAGCAGGGCCAGCGCCATGAGCACGGCGGTGATGGCGCAGGTCAGGTAGAACACCGGGTAGGGGGCGCCCTCCGGCAGGACGCGCAGGGGGCCCACCTTTCCGCCCGATGATTTTACCTTGACGGCCAGCAGCATGGCCAGGCCCAGCAGGACGAAGCCCGCGGCGAAGATGATCCGCACCCGGACGGGATGCCCGTCGTAATACAGCCGGCACAGCCACAGGGCGGCGGCGCCGCAGCCGGTGACAAGGGCGCTGAAAAAGAAGATGCGCTGGTAGAGGAACCAGATCAGGATCAGCACCGCCGCCGCCGGGGGAAGATACGCCAGAATGGAGGCGCCCCGGTCAAAGCCGTAGTAGAGGAGCACGGAGATGACCCACAGCACCGCGGAGGCGGCAATCAGGATCGCCGGCGCAAAATGGCTGCGGTGGCCGCGCAGATTCAGGATCAGCCACACGACGCCGCCGACTATGAGCACCAGGCCCACGTAGCGGAAGACCTGGAAGAAGTACATCATCGCCAGCGCCAGATCCGTGCCAAACGCCATATCGACATATGCTTTTTTCAGCAGAAGAATGATCAGCTCCAGCACCACAGCTACCGCCAGCCAGATGAGCATCTGGTTGAAGAGCGCGTCCTCTTCGGTGCGGCGCTGTTCGCGTTTGCCTTTCTCCATCATATCATACACCGTTCCTTTTGCGGGAAATTTCAAATTATTATACCAGACTTTTCTCAATATTGCAATCCCAAAATGAGCGCCGGGACAAATTTACTCCAGCGGGGCGTCGCAGAAGGCGCAGCAGGGCACGCCGCCGTTGTATTTGATGAGCGGGGGCAGATAGCGCTCCGTCCGGGTGATGCAGTTGGGGTTGCGGCAGACGGGCTCCGCGCCGATCTCCACCGGGCCGGGGCTCATCCGGGGCTGGTTGGCCAGGTCGGACAACAGGGCCATCCGGGCGAACATGCCGAACCGGGCCTGTTGGAAGTACACCGCACGGGGGTCGTCGTCCACATCCACGGCGATCTCGTCCACACGGGGCAGGGGGTGCATCACCAGCAGATTGTCCTTGGCCCGCTCCAGCTTGCGGCGGGT
>CANQZJ010000181.1 GCA_947628315.1 uncultured Oscillospiraceae bacterium | reverse complement strand
ACGATGTCCCGCCAGGAGGCCCCCTCCTTCGCCATGGCGTTGGCGCCGTACTGGCTGAGGCCCACCCCGTGGCCGTACCCGGTGACGGAGAACGTGAACTGCCCGTCGGCGCAGCTCACGTCAAAGGCGGCGGAGCGCAGGGAGAACAGGGAGCGGGCGGCGCCGCCGGTCATGGACACGCCGCCCAAAGTCAGGGAGGCCACCCGGCCGGCGGCGGTGCGGGTCACACCGGTGATCCATCCCGCCGGGTCGCCGGAGAGGTCGCACCCCAGCCCGGCGCTGTCCGCCAGGGCCTTCACCTCGTCCGCGGACAGGGTGACGGTGGAGCGGTAGTTGGGCACCTCGTCCCCCTCGGGGCTGTCCACCGGCACCAGATAGGGCAGCGCCCGCCCCCAGACGGCGGCGGCGTCTTCCGTGGTGCCGGCGGCGGAGGAGAAGAACACCGCCTGGATGAGGTCTCCGTCGTAGGTGAGCACCTGGCCGTCGGTGTCCGACACGGCGGCGGACAGTTTGGCGGCATACTCCTCCGCGTGGGAGCCCCAGCGCCGGGCCAGCTCCTCCCGGTCAAGGTACGCCTGGCAGCAGCCGGAGTCGGCGCACACGTCCGCGCCGTCGGCGCTGTGGCTGCCCGCCCCGGCGCGGTAGAGGGCAAAGGTGCGGGCGCACACCGCCTGGGCTCTCAGCGCCTCCGTCTCAAAGGAGGCGGGCATCTCGGCGGACGTCACCCCGAACAGGTAGTCCGACAGGGCCATGGTCTCCACCGTGCCGTCCTTTTTCAGCACCCGGATGGTCTGCGCCTCGTCCCACCCTCCGGCGGGCGGGGAGACCGCGGGCGTGGCCGCCGGGGTGGGGTCGGCGGGGAGCACGGCCACCGGCTCCCCGTCCCCGCCGCCCAGCGCCAGCGCGGGGAGCAGCAGTAAAAACAATCCCAGCGCCAGCCCCGCCAGAAAGGGCTTGCGGAGCCCCGCCCATCGTTCCAGCTTTTGCAAGATTTTCAGTCCTTCTTTCAAAATTCGTGTAATGTACCCCAAAAAACAGGGGAAACGATGAAATTCTTGCCGCAAAATTGCATTGACGGTATTCTGAAAATGCGGTATAATACCTTCCACACGCTACAGTGGGAGCGATCTACTCACGCGGAAAGGAGCCGAACCATGGATTACGGTATCATCAATTCCATGCTGGACGCACGGCAGAAGGCATACGAGCAGTACATGTCCTCCCTGGACTTTATTGAAGGGTTATGCGACGAATTTGAAAAATATACCCAGATCGAGCCCCGCTACTATGAGAAGTACAGCGTGAAGCGGGGCCTGCGCAATTCCGACGGCACCGGCGTCATGGCCGGCGTCACCAAGATCGGCAACGTGAAGGGCTACATCATGGAGGACGGCGAGCGGATCCCCGTCCCCGGCCAGCTGTTCTACCGCGGCATCAACGTGGAGGATCTGATCCGGGGCTTCACCTCCGAAAACCGCTTCGGCTTTGAGGAGACCGCCTATCTGCTGATGTTCGGCAACCTGCCCACCGCCGGCCAGCTGGCGCAGTTCGACCAGATCATGAACTACTTCCACCAGCTCCCCCCCAACTTCACCGAGGACATGATCCTCAAGGCCCCCAGCCACGACGTGATGAACAAGCTGGCCCGCTCCGTGCTGGCCCTGTACTCCTACGACCCCGACCCGGACAACAACACCCTCCCCGTGGAGATGCTCCAGGCGCTGAAGCTCATCGCCCGGTTCCCGGTGATCGTGGCCCACGCCTTCGCCGCCAAGCGGCACTATTACGACGGCGAATCCCTCTACCTCCACCGGCCCCAGGAGGGCCTCAGCGTGGCCCAGAACTTCCTCTACTCCGTCCGGCACGACAACCAGTTCACCGACGAGGAGGCCAAGCTGCTGGATCTGTGCCTGGTGCTCCACATGGAGCACGGCGGCGGCAACAACTCCGCCTTCGCCTGCCGGGTGCTGTCCTCCTCCGGCACGGACATCTACTCCGCCATCGCCGCGGCGGTGGGCTCTCTGAAGGGTCCCAAGCACGGCGGCGCCAACATGCGGGTCATGGATATGTTCACCAACCACATCGAGCCCGGCGTGAAGGACTGGAAGGATGACGACGAGGTCAGGGAGTTCCTGACCAAGATCCTCCGCAAGGAGGCCGGCGACGGTTCCGGCCTGATCTACGGCATGGGCCACGCGGTCTATACCCTGTCCGACCCCCGGGCCGTGCTGCTGAAGCGGTTCGCCCGGAAAATGGCGGAGGAGAAGGGGTTCCTCAGCGAGTTCGAGCTGTTCGAGTCGGTGGAGCGGCTGGCCCCCGAGGTGTTCCACGAGGTCACCGGCCAGGACAAGGTCATCTGCGCCAATGTGGACATGTACTCCGGCCTGGTGTATAAGATGATGGGCATCCCGCCGGAGCTGTACACCCCGCTGTTCGCCATTGCCCGTATCGTGGGCTGGTGCGCTCACCGGGTGGAGGAGATCTACAATCCCAACGGTCGCATCATCCGCCCCGCCTACAAGGCGGTGGCCCACAAGCGGCCCTTCGTCCCCATGGCGGAGCGAAAGGAATAAGCGTAAAAATCGCCCCGGCGGAGCCTCCGCCGGGGCGATTTTCCTGTATTCGTCTGTCAGTCCGCGAACAGGGGAGTGGACAGATACCGGTCGCCGGTGTCGGGCAGCAGGGCCACGATGGTCTTGCCCCGGTTCTCCGGCCGTCTGGCCAGCTCGATGGCGGCCCACACCGCCGCGCCGGAGGAGATGCCCACCAGCACCCCCTCGCTGCGGCCCACCCGCTTGCCGGCGGCGAAGGCGTCCTCGTTCTCCACGGCGATGATCTCGTCGTAGACGGCGGTGTTCAGCACCTCGGG
>CANQZJ010000180.1 GCA_947628315.1 uncultured Oscillospiraceae bacterium | reverse complement strand
CAGCGCCAGGCCACCAAGGACGCCGGCAAGATCGCCGGTCTGGACGTGAAGCGCATCATCAACGAGCCCACCGCCGCGGCCCTGGCCTACGGCGTGGACAAGGAGCAGGCCCAGAAGATCATGGTGTACGACCTGGGCGGCGGCACCTTCGACGTGTCCGTGCTGGACATCGACGACGGCGTCATCGAGGTGCTGGCCACCGCCGGCAACAACCGCCTGGGCGGCGACGACTTCGACAAGTGCGTCATGGACTGGATGGCCGCCGAGTTCAAGCGGGCGGAGGGCATCGACCTCACCAATGACAAGAACGCCATGCAGCGCCTGAAGGAGGCCGCCGAGAAGGCCAAGATCGAGCTGTCCGGCGTCACCTCCACCGACATCAACCTGCCCTATATCACCGCCGACGCCACCGGCCCCAAGCACCTGGAGCTGACCCTGACCCGGGCCAAGTTCGACCAGCTCACCGCCCACCTGGTGGAGGCCACCGCCGGCCCCGTGCGCCAGGCCATGAGCGACGCGGGCCTGTCCGGCAGCGACATCAATAAAGTCCTGATGGTGGGCGGCTCCAGCCGCATCCCCGCCGTGCAGGACATGGTGAAGAAGCTCACCGGCAAGGAGGGCTTCAAGGGCATCAACCCCGACGAGTGCGTGGCAATGGGCGCGGCGCTCCAGGGCGGCGTGTTCACCGGCGATGTGAAGGATCTGCTGCTGCTGGACGTGACCCCCCTGTCCCTGGGCATCGAGACCATGGGCGGCGTGATGACCAAGCTCATCGACCGCAACACCACCATCCCCGTGAAGAAGAGCCAGATCTTCTCCACCGCCGCCGACAACCAGACCTCCGTGGAGGTCCACGTGCTCCAGGGCGAGCGCGAGATGGCCCAGTACAACAAGACCCTGGGCCGGTTCATGCTGGACGGCATCGCCCCTGCCCGCCGCGGCGTGCCGCAGATCGAGGTCACCTTCGACATCGACGCCAACGGCATCGTCAACGTGTCCGCCAAGGATCTGGGCACCGGCAAGGAGCAGCATATCACCATCACCTCCTCCACCAACATGTCCAAGGACGACATCGACAAGGCCGTCCGGGAGGCGGAGCAGTTCGCCGCTGAGGACGCCAAGCGCAAGGAGGAAGTGGATATCCGCAACCAGGGCGACCAGATGGCCTACCAGACCGAGAAGACCCTGGAGGAGCTGGGCGACAAGCTGTCCGCCTCCGACAAGGCCGGCGTGGAGGGCGCTCTGAACCGCCTGAAGGAGACCCTGAAGGGCAACGACACCCAGGCCATCAAGGACGCCACCGAGGCCCTCACCAAGGAATTCTACGCCGTCAGCGAGAAGCTGTACGGCCAGCAGGGCGGCGGCCAGGCCGGCCCCGGCCCCGACATGGGCGGCGGCTTCAACGGCGGCGCTCAGGGCTTCAACGGCGGCCAGCAGGGCGGCGGCGACCCCAACGTGGTGGACGCCGACTACGAGGTCGTGGACGACGACAACAACAATAACAACTGATCCATCAACCATTCCAATACACCGTGAAGGCGGGGCCCTGCCCCGCCTTGCGCGGCGTTTATGCGCAAAGCTGGTGAGAACATATGGCTGACCAAAAACGAGATTATTACGAGGTGCTGGGTCTGTCCAAAAGCGCCTCTGACGCTGAGATCAAAAAGGCCTACCGCAAGCTGGCCAAGCAGTACCACCCGGACATGAACCCCGACGACAAGACCGCCGAGGCCAAGTTCAAGGAGGTCAACGAGGCCTACGAGATCCTGTCCGACAAGGACAAGAAGGCCCGGTACGACCAGTTCGGCTTCGCGGGGGTCGACCCCAACTTCGGCGCGGGGGCCGGCGGCCCCGGCGGCTTCGGCTTCGACATGGGGGACATCGACCTGGGCGACATCTTCGGCTCCTTCTTCGGCGGCGGGTTCGGCGGAGGCGGCTTCGGCGGAGGCCGCCGGGCCAACCCCAACGCCCCCCAGAAGGGCGCGTCCCTCCGGGCGGGGTTGACCATCGACTTCATGGAGGCCATGTCCGGCTGCGACAAGGAGATCAGCCTCACCCGGGCGGAGAGCTGCCCCGACTGCGGCGGCTCCGGCGCGGCCCCCGGCACCAGCGCCGAGACCTGTCCCGACTGCCGGGGCTCCGGCCAGGTGCGGATGCAGCGCCAGTCCTTCATGGGCTCCGTCACCACCGTGGGCGAGTGCCCCCGGTGCCGCGGGCGGGGCAAGATCATCAACACCCCCTGCAAGTCCTGCAACGGCGCGGGCCAGGTCACCAGGCACCGCAAAATCAAGATTCACATCCCCGCCGGCATCGACAACGGCCAGACCATCCCCATCCGTGGACAGGGCAACGGCGGTGTCAACGGCGGCCCCGCCGGCGATCTGCTGGTGGTGGTGTCCGTCCGGCCCGATGCCCGGTTCCAGCGGGAGGGCGACGACCTCTACATGGAGCAGACCGTCTCCTTCGCCCAGGCGGCCCTGGGCGCGGAGCTGCAGATCGACACCATCGACGGCAAGGTGAAGTACAATCTGCCCGCCGGCACCCAGCCGGGCACGGTGGTGCGGCTGAGAGGCAAGGGCGCCCCAAACGTCAACGGCTACGGCCGGGGCGACCAGTACGTCACCGTCAAGCTGGTGGTGCCCAGGAACATGACCGCCCAGCAGCGGGAGGCTCTCCAGGCCTACGCCGACGCCATGGGCGAAGCTGCCCCCTCCGACGACTCCCCCGTGCGGGACTTCTTCGGGAAAAAGAAGAAAAAGAAATGAGAAACGCCTCCGGCGAAAGCCGGAGGCGTTTTGATATGCTCTGGGGTCATTCGCAGTCCACGGTGATGTTGTCGGTGCCGTGGGCCTCGAACTCGTCGATATAGGCGTCGATGCGCTGGGTCAGCTCGTCGTAGTTGCTCTCGTCGATGGGCACGTCGTCCATGTC
>CANQZJ010000179.1 GCA_947628315.1 uncultured Oscillospiraceae bacterium | reverse complement strand
AAGCAGGGTGATGATTATGGCTGATGAGTTGGGTACTCGCTTCGTATTTGACAATTCCGAGAGGTTCCGAGATTTAGGCTGTGCTATTGCATACTATCGAAAGCGTAAACGCCTTACACAAGAGCAAGTTGCAGACATGGTCGGGATTAGCCGCCAGCATATGGGGGCAATAGAAGCCCCCAATATGATTCGTGCGATTTCGCTAGATGTTGTGTTTAACATCGCGACTGTTTTAGGTATTGAACCTTATGTGCTATTTAAATTTAACCCGGAAAAATAACGCGGCACCGCGCTTTCTCCATCATCGGCCAGGACGGCATCGACTACATGAAGGAGCACAGCCTGGACTACATCACCTACCACCTCGCGGTGAAGGACCTGAACAAGTGGGAGCACGAGAAGGTCAACCACGACATGAAGGTGCTGAAGGCAGAGGACGACAACCCCATCCCCGGCCTGTTCGCCTGCGGCACCGACACCGCCAACGTGGTGTTCGGCGGCGAGTACTGCTTCTACAACCCTGGCTCCACCATGAGCTGGGCCCTGAACTCCGGCCGCATGGCAGCCATGGAGGCCTGGGACTACATCGAGGGCGATGACTTCGTGGAGTGAGCCCTGCCAGAGACGCAAAAAGGGACACGCGAATGTGTGTCCCTTTTTGCGTCTGCTTTTTCCGTCACATCGCCCGGGCGATGAGGCCCAGAACCAGCAGGAAGGCGAACACCGGTACGGCAGGCCGTCGATGATCCGGAAGGTCGCGCCCAAGCCGGACTGGTACATGATCCGGGTTCGTGACCGTCACGGCCGCTCACCCCCCGGGGAGAGTCTGTGGCTGCAGACGCGTCCTTTATCCTCCCGCCCTGGGGCGTCCGTATCCTGGCAAGATAAGATCCCGCTTCCCCGAGCGCACATCGCGTTTAGTAGATATAGTAACGCATCGAAAACGTGCTGTAGTTGTTCTTGTGGTGCTGAAGGTTTGTCCTGCTACTGTGGCCCGGGTCCATGATCAGGAAGTCAGAGGCCGTGCTGCCGCCGTTGTTGTAGCCGTACACCACCACGAAATGCATGCCGTTTCTGCCTTCTCCGCAGACTATGACAGGTCTTCCCTTGTCCAGCTGGGCCTTGATAAGGGAGAGATCGAGATAGTCCACCCTTTTCCAGCCCCCGGGCCAATACATGGCGCCGCCCGATGTAAAGGAAAGCTTTTTATAGTACTCGTCCGGTCGGTAGCTTCTGCCGTCTATACAGCTCATGGCTGCGGTAATGCATGTGAGCAGACATCCGGATCTGCCGATGGTGACGCCTTTGACGTAGCATGTGTTCTTCCACCTGGAGTCTGTCTGGCGAAGTGTGGGAACGTTCAGCTTCACAGATGTCTTGCTGGCGCCGCCGCCGAGATCGTACTTCACGAGCTTCCACTTCTGGGCATTCGTTGAGTCGTTGAATTTCCATACCTTCACGTTGGTGCCGTCCGCAGTCCTCGCCTCATTGACATCAAGGTACAGAGAGCCAAGGCGTGACTCGATGTAATAGTAGCCGCCGCCGGTGGAAACGAATCGCCATTGCTGATTTATGCCGCCATTGTAGGTGAATTGAGCCACATTGGTGCCGGCCGCTCTCACATTCCCCATAACATCCAGGACCTTGCCGCTGTTGTAGTTCCTGATCACGTAGTAGCCGTTCCCGAGACTCTCGATCTTAAAGACCTGCGCCTTGGAATAGTTCAACGTCCACAGCTGAACGTTTGCCCGGTCATCCATCGAGCACCCGTTGACATCCAGCGCCTTGTTGTTTGCAAGGCCGGAGCAAAGAACATAGGTGCCATTGGAAATATAGGCGGATCCGCTGTTATTGAGCGTCTTCGACTTGATGAGCTTGCCGCTTTTCAGCAGGTTTAAAAGCTTGATGTTTTGGGAGGCTGTACTCGAATAGTTGTTGATGCCGTTCACCGCCGCGATCTTCTCCCGGTTGGACCAGGAGCTGTCCACGCCGATGGATTTGAGGCCGTCAACGATGCTGCCGCCGGTATACTTTGTCTTCGGGTAGTATGTATACGTGTACGAGTCGGCGGCGTAGGCTGCGACACCAAACAGTCCGCCGGCGGAGGCGATTTCGGCCGCGGGCGCGAACAGCGTCAAAAGCACGAGGATAAAGCTGATGGCGGCCTTGGCAAAACGGTCAGTAGCTTTTACAGTGATCTTATTCATGATAATTCTCCTTTTCTTCTTTTTGTTGATGTGTTTTTAGCGATCACGCCTGAGGAAATGTCTGTACAAGAGAGTTCTTGTTCTTTCTGATGTCATCATACCATGCTCAACATGCGATCCTGTAAGATCGATTTTCCCTCTGATTTCCCGCTGACCGTTCAATGGGTGAGCTTCGTTCTGCATGGGAGCTATTGTGAGATATAGGTTTTGTGACAGGCCTCCTTAGAATGAAAAAATGGTCCGTTGCGAAATGCAACGGACCATTTTGGGGGTCAGCCCCGTATTTTGTGTAAACGCACCAAGGGTGAAAAACAGAGCGAAAACTCAAAGGGAGCGGAGGGAAGCCGTTCCCTTTAGCGTCATATTAGCGGCGAAAGCGCTGTATGTCAAGGTCCCGCCGGCTCAGTCCGGTATCCGGTCCGCAAAGTACACCGCCAGCTGGGCGTGGATCACGCTCCAATCTTGCCGCCGGCCCGTCCACTTTTTGGTACGGAACTGATCGCACGTATACAGGGATAGTCATACGTGTTATGGTTTTCTACTTATAGTGCCCTCCAAATGCTCTATCATCATGCCATCCTTTGAGTTGTTGTTATCTCGGATGATGTGAGTATACTCTGGTTGTAAAATCCCCCTTGACAAATGTTCTCTGAGTACGCCTGCCGTGAGGACATTCTAAGGTCACTGAAAGATAACGATCTGATTTGTGGACGGGCCAAGGCGCTTT
>CANQZJ010000178.1 GCA_947628315.1 uncultured Oscillospiraceae bacterium | reverse complement strand
ACCCAGACCCTGCGCACCACCCCCCGCACCATCGACACCAAGAACTACAAAGAGCGCGAGCAGCGTCCCCGCCGGGATCGCCGCGACGGTGACCGCCGCCAGGGCGGCTTCAACCGTCAGGGTGGCGACCGCCGTCAGGGCGGCGGCCAGGGCGGCTTCAACCGCCAGGGCGGCCAGGGCGCCAACCGGGGCCCTCGTCCCAGCGCTCCTAAGGAAGGAGGGGCCCAGTAATGCTTCTGCCTAAGAGAGTGAAGTATCGCCGCCAGCACCGCGGCCGTATGACCGGCACCGCCACCCGCGGCAACAAGGTCTCCTACGGCGATTGGGGCCTGCAGGCCCTGGAGCCCGCCTGGATCACCGGCAACCAGATCGAGGCCGCCCGTGTGGCCATGACCCGTTACACCAAGCGCGGCGGCAAGGTCTGGATTAAGCTGTTCCCCGACAAGCCTGTGACCAAGAAGGCCTTGGGTACCCGTATGGGTTCCGGTAAAGGCGCCCCTGAGTTCTGGGTCGCCGTGGTCAAGCCCGAGCGCGTGATGTTCGAGATCGCCGGCGTTCCCGAGGAGACCGCGAAGGAAGCTCTGCGTCTGGCCAGCCACAAGCTGCCCATCAAGTGCAAGATCGTGAAGAAAGAGACCGAGAATGGTGGTGAGTGAAGATGAAAGCGAACGAAATCCGTAAAATGAGCGCCACTGAGCTGGAGACAAAGCTGGTGGATCTGAAGAAGGATCTGTTCAACCTCCGTCTTCAGCACGCCACCAATCAGCTCGATAACCCCATCCGTATCGCCGAAGTCCGCAAGGACATCGCCCGGGTCAAGACCATCCTGCGTGAGCAGCAGGGCCGATAAGGAGGAGTAGGAAATGGAAAACAGAACTTCTTCCCGCAAGACCAGAGTCGGCCTGGTGGTTTCGGACAAGATGGACAAGACCGTGGTGGTCGCCATCGCCGACCGCGTGGCCCATCCTCTGTATAAGAAGATCGTCAAGCGGACTTACAAGCTGAAGGCCCACGACGAGAACAACCAGTGCGGCGTGGGCGACCGCGTCCGCGTGATGGAGACCCGCCCCCTGTCCAAGGACAAGCGGTGGCGCGTGGTCGAGATCATTGAGAAGGCCAAGTAAGGAGGTGCCAGAGTATGATTCAGGAAGAAACCTATCTGAAGGTTGCTGACAACACCGGCGCCAAGGAGATCAAGACCATCCGTGTGCTTGGCGGTTCCAAGCGCAAGTTTGGCAACATCGGCGACGTAGTGGTCGCCTCTGTCCGCAAGGCCCAGCCCGGCGGCCAGGTGAAAAAGGGCGAGGTCGTCCGCGCCGTGATCGTCCGCTCCGCCCGGGGCGTGCGCCGCGCCGACGGTTCCTATGTCCGCTTTGACGACAACGCCGCCGTCCTCATCCGCGAGGACAAGAACCCCCGGGGCACCCGTATCTTTGGCCCGGTGGCCCGTGAGCTGCGCGACAAGGATTACATGAAGATCCTGTCCCTGGCTCCCGAAGTGCTGTAAGAGAGGAGAGCGAACGATATGAATATCAAGAAGAACGATACCGTCGTCGTCCTCTCCGGCAAGGACAAGGGCAAGAAGGGCAAGGTCATGTCCGTGGATCCCAAGGCCAACAAGGCCATCGTGGAGAACGTGAACGTGGCCTCCAAGCACCAGAAACCCCGCCGTGAGGGCGAAGAGGGCGGCATTATCTCCAAGGAGACCCCCATCTACGTCTCCAAGGTCATGGTCGTCTGCCCCAAGTGCGGCAAGCCCACCCGGGTGGCCCACAAGGTGGACGGCGGCAAGAAGGTCCGCGTGTGCAAGCACTGCGGCGCCGAGCTTTGAGAGAGGAGGAGTTAAGAATGGCTGACAAGAAAGAGCCCGTCACCGAGACCCCCGAGGTCGCGGAGGCTCCCAAGGCTGAGAAAGCTCCCAAGACCGAGAAGGCCCCCAAGGCCGCTAAGGCCCCTAAGGCTGAAAAGGCTCCCAAGGCTGAGAAGGCCGCCAAGACTGAGGACGCTCCCAAGGCGAAGGAGGCCCCCAAGGCTCCCGCCAAGAAGCTCCCCAACCTGAAGGCCAAGTATCTGGACGAGGTCGCCCCCGCTCTGATGCAGAAGTTCGGCTACAAGTCCGTGATGGAGATCCCCCGCATCGACAAGATCGTGGTCAACTGCGGCTGCGGCGAGGCCCGGGACAACGCCAAGGTGCTGGACAGCGTGGTCAACGACCTGGCCGCCATCACCGGCCAGAAGCCCATCATCACCAAGGCCAAGCGCTCCGTGGCTAACTTCAAGCTCCGTGAGGGCATGCCCATCGGCGCCAAGGTGACCCTGCGGCAGAACAAGATGTGGGAGTTCATGGATCGCCTGTTCAACGTGGCCCTGCCCCGCGTCCGCGACTTCCGCGGCATCAACCCCAACGCCTTCGACGGCCGCGGCAACTACGCCCTGGGCCTGAAGGAGCAGCTGATCTTCCCGGAGATCGAGTACGACAAGATCGACAAGATCCGCGGCCTGGACGTGGTCATCACCACCACCGCCAAGACCGACGAGGAGGCCAAGGAGCTGCTGACGCTTCTGGGCGCTCCCTTCACCACCAACGGCTGAGAAGGAGGAAACAGCTATGGCTAAGAAATCTATGATTCTCAAGCAGCAGGCTGAGCCCAAGTTCTCCAGCCGCCGCTACAACCGCTGCAAGATCTGCGGCCGGCCCCACGCCTACCTGCGGAACTACGGTATCTGCCGTATCTGCTTCCGCGAGCTGGCTTACAAGGGCCAGATCCCGGGAGTGAAAAAGGCTTCCTGGTAAATTTCATGGTAACACGCCTGAAGGCGGGAGCTTGCTCCCGCCTATGGGCCTGTTATAAGGCTCCCCAGCGTGGGACAAGACGGATAACAGGTCGGGCGGCCCGTTACCTGGCGCCCGATACCTTTCCGCCTGTACGGATGGAATTTCCGTAATCTGAATAGGAGGTAAAAATCTCATGCA
>CANQZJ010000177.1 GCA_947628315.1 uncultured Oscillospiraceae bacterium | reverse complement strand
TGAAGATGATCTGGGCGGGGGTGCAGCCCATGGCCTGGGCGGCCTCCAGCACCCCCCGGTCGGACTCCCGCAGGGAGCCCTCCACCAGCCGGGCCACAAAGGGGAAGGCCGCCGCCACCAGCGGGATGATGGAGGCCACCGTGCCCACGCTGGTGCCCAGCACCAGCCGGGACAGGGGGATGACCAAAATCATCAGGATCAGGAAGGGGATGGAGCGGAGCAGGTTGACGATGATGTTCAGCGCCTGCATCAGGGGCCGGGGGAGGGGCCGCACGCCGTCCCGTTCGCCGGCCACCAGGATCACCCCCAGGGGCAGGCCGATCACATAGGCGAACAGGGTGGCGAGAACGGTGGAGTACAGCGTCTCCCACAGGGCGTTGAGCAGATCCATCTGTAAGTACGCGATCTGTTGGGCAACGGTGGTCTTGCCGCCGCCGAACAGCGCCTCCAATATGTTCATGATAAACTCACCCATGGTAGTCCCGCACCTCCTCCATGGTCACGTCGGGCTGGCTCTTGATGTAGGCGACGGCCTTGGCCGCCTCCGCCGGGTCGGCGGGCAGGCCCAGCAGCATAGTCCCAAACGCCTTGCCGTCGATGTTGCGGGTGTCCGCCCCCAGGATGTTCACCTTCACCCCGCAGTCGATGGCCAGGGAGGCGATCAGCGGCTCGTAGGACGACCCGCCGTTGAAGGCGATGCGGATGACGTTGGCGGCGGGCAGCTGGTCGATGGCCACCCGGTCGGGGTACACCAGCCGCCGTCCGGCCTCGGTCTGGGGGTTGGAGAACACCTCCTCCACCGTGCCGCTCTCCATCACGCGGCCGTGATCCAGAATGGTCACGCGGTTGCAGATCTCCTCCACCACCGCCATCTCGTGGGTGATGACCACCACCGTGATCCCCAGGCGGCGGTTGATGTCCTTGATGAGCCGCAGAATATCCCGCGTCGTTTTGGGATCCAGCGCGGAGGTGGCCTCGTCGCACAGCAGCACCTTGGGGTCGGAGGCCAGGGCCCGGGCGATGGCGATGCGCTGCTTCTGGCCGCCGGAGAGCTGGGCGGGATAGGCGTCCGCCTTGTCGGGCAGACCGACGACGTCCAGCAGCTCCAGGGCCCGCTTTCTGGCGGCGTCCCCCTTCACCCCGGCGATCTCCATGGGGAAGGTGATGTTTTTCAAACAGGTGCGCTGCATGAGCAGATTGAACTGCTGGAAGATCATGCTGATAGACCGCCGGGTCTGGATGAGCTCCTTCTCCCCCATAGCGCAGAGATCCGCGCCGTCGATCAAGACCTGGCCGCTGGTGGGCCGCTCCAGCAGATTGATGCACCGCACCAGCGTGGACTTGCCCGCGCCGCTCATGCCCACGATGCCGTAGACGTCGCCGTCGTTCACGGTGACGGTCACGTCGGCGAGGGCGTGGAGGTCGCCGTCGGCGGTGGGAAACGTCTTGGAGACGTGTTTCAATTCGATCACAGCCATACCCCCTCTCGGGATTTGGCCCATTTTACTACTTCTCCGCTGGGTTTGTCAAGTCAGGATGCGTACCATCTCAGCACCTCGGTGGTGCCGGTCTGCCGCAGGGCGGCGGAGGACACCAGCGCGTCGCAGATCAGCAGGATGACCACGGGCGGCCCCAGCCAGCCGGGGATGTCCGCCGTCAGCGCCGCCATCACCGGGTGCACCCGGTACACCAGCACCAGCGCCAGCAGTCCCCACGCGAGGGCGAAGTGGGGGCACACAAGCCCCGCCACGTTGCCGCGAAAGCCGGAGTAGTCCCAGAACTCCACACCGATGACATAGCGGTAGAACGCCCCCATCAACAGTTCCGCGGCCGTGGCGGACAGTCCCCCGGCGAAAAACACCCACAGCGGGCCGGATCCGGGCCGGGCAAACCACAGGATCAGCAGCGCCCCCAGGCCGTACACCGGGCACAGGGGCAGCAGCAAAAAGCACTTCCTGTCCCGCTTTGGGTGCCCGGTCAGGCGGGCAAAGGTGATCTCCAGCAGAAAACCCACCATACTGTATAAGACGAAATACCACAGCCAGCGCAAAAACATCCCCCCGTTTTCCGTTCTCTGCATAGGATGGGAAATCGGGGGGAACATCATACCAGACAATTTTTTCAACTTGCCCGCCGGAAACGGCAAATTGACGGTTGTCCTCTCAGGAAAAGTGTGGTACAATGGGTCGATTCCAGGGGAAGGAGGGGACTGTATGCGCCATCTGATCGACTTTGGCGATCTGTCCCGCCAGGAGTGGGACGAGCTCTACGCCCGCGCCGACAAGATCATCGACGCGCCGGAGAAGTTCATCGACGTCTGTCGCGGCAAGGTGATGGCCTCCCTGTTCTACGAGCCCTCCACCCGCACCAACTTCTCCTTCCAGACGGCCATGCTCCGGCTGGGCGGCTCGGTGTTCGGCTTCGCCGACCCCCGCTCGTCCTCGGTGGCCAAGGGGGAGACGCTGAAGGATACCATCAAAATGGTATCCGGCTACGCCGACGTCATCGTCATGCGCACCCCCTGGGAGGGCGCGGCGAGGGCCGCCTCCCTCTACTCCGACGTGCCGGTGGTGAACGCCGGGGACGGCGGACACATGCACCCCACCCAGACCACCGCGGACCTCACCACCATCACCCGGCTGCGGGGCAGCGTGGACGGCCTGTCCATCGGCCTGTGCGGCGATCTGAAATACGGCCGCACCGTCCACTCCCTCATCAAGGCGCTGGCCAAATTCAAGGACATCCGCTTCTTCCTCATCGCCCCCCGGGATCTGGCCATCCCGGAGTATCTGCGGCAGTTCATGCGGGAGAACGATATGCCCTTCGTGGAGGTCACCGGCCTGGAGCCGGTCATCCCCCAGCTGGACGTGCTGTATATGACCCGCATCCAGCGGGAACGCTTTATAGACCCCCTGGAGTACGAGCGGAACAAGGGCATCTACATCCTCACCCGCCGCAAGCTGGAGCGGGCCAAGGACAATCTGCTGGTGATGCACCCCCTGCCCCGTGTGGACGAGATCGCCGT
>CANQZJ010000176.1 GCA_947628315.1 uncultured Oscillospiraceae bacterium | reverse complement strand
TCAGCATACATGCGGACCATCTCCCAATCGGGGTTCGAGTTGATCTTCTCGGTGTAGTATTGGATCTGGGCCTCGTAGCTGTTGAGCTGCTCGTCCTTTTTGGACGAAACGCGGCAGTATGGCGCTACCCGCAGGTGCTCTTTGTAGAAGTCACGCTCACTGACCTGCTTTGTGGCAGGGATCACCGTGACTTGTTTGGGGACTCGTTCTTGGACGCTCACGTTTTTCCCTCCTCTGTTGTATTGGATGTGCAATAAGTCCGCCCATTGATCAGTACAAATTCAATGCTGGGACCTGGCATGACACGGATCGCTTTGACGGCGGTGTCGAACAGTTCCCACAGCGCATCCTCCGAGTCATTCTTCAGCTTCTCCTTGAGGTGTCCCAGGGCCTCCATGGGCGCGGGATCAGGCAGCGAGGCGTAACGCTCCGCCGCGCCAGTGAAGATGAGCGCCCGAATATAGGGGATACTCTCCGTTCCCCGGTTAAGCGCCAGGTTCAGCTCGTTTTGGAGTCTGACGGCATCCATAGAGAGTGCTGGCTCCCCCTCCATGGACTGGAGGTCTAATGCCTGCGGCTCTTGCGCCAACCGTTTCAGGCCGTTTCTGACCAAGTCTGTCAGAACTGCATCGCTGACACAGATGCTCTTTCCGCAGTTTGCATCTCTACATTTCCACCGCTGCCGGTCGCGTGATTTCGGCTTCCGCTCCATAGGCGCGCCGCAGCAGGCACAAACGAGTTTCGGTCGGATACGCCAGACTCGCTCCGGGACCGGAGCGTATACGCTGCGTTCTGCCCTTATGCGAGTTACTGATCGATAGTCCTCCTCTGAGATGAGTTGAGGATAGCCGTCACAGCCGGTATATTTTCTATTCTCCAATATTCGCTTGACCATGTTCTTGTTCCAGGCCGGCGTATCCTGATGATATCGCGGGCCGAATTTCGTCAGCTGATCCGCGATTGTCTGGAGCGACGCCCCCGACAAATACTGTTCGGCGATAGATTGGACCGTCTCTGCCTCCTGTGGGTGCGGTTCGATCCTCCCCATGCGCATTTGATATCCAAAGGGTACCTTCCTGTGCCATGCCATGTCAGTCTGCCACGCTTTCAATAGGTTCGGCCAGATCAAGGCCGTTCACCAGTTTGAACGTAACGCGATCTCCATCGCGGGTGTTGATCTGATCCACCAGCGACTCGAAGAACTCGGGGCCAATGCCGCCACCGCTGTCAGGCAGTTCTTGCAGATAATCTATCATGCTTTCTGTCGCTTGGATCACGGGATCTTCGCCGGCGGTCTCCAGCACCTTTCGACGCAGCTGGCGCAGACTTTTCAGTTTGCTTGCAAGTCCATCCGCCTGGGCTAAGTAAATAGCGGAATCAACGCACCCCCTGGCCTTGAGTTGGGCGAGTACGTGATTCCGCTCTGATATGTGGGCGATCTCTCTGTCGATGTCGTTGAGCCTCGAATTGGTGCGCATCTCTAATTCCCTGAGTTCCTTTAACTGGTCCAGCATGGGCTGGAGGACGAAGGGAACACTGTTTCTAAGTTTGTCCTGCATGCGGATGGCGGCGGCCATGATCCGCGTTTCAGCGATTTGGCGTGATCCGCATTGGGAAGCATTTGCGTTGTGTGATTTGCAGGCCCAGTAAACCTTACCTCGAGTCACTTTTCTGCGGCAGAGCGCGCCGCATTCCTCGCAGTATATATGGCCCCGGAATATACTTTGGGCCATCACCCCGGACCTGGTGAACTGTTCCCCACGAACGGCCATCAGTTCCTGTACACGACGGAAGTCCTCGTGGCTGATGATGCCGGGGTGTTCGCTCTTCACGAAGTATTGTGGTCTCTCGCCGTGATTCCTTTTCTTCTGAAAAGGGATGGTATCGGTTTTGAATGTTTTCTGCCAAATGGAATCCCCGACGTAGAACCTGTTTCTCAAAATGTATGTGACCGTGCTGTGATACCACCGGTCACGGCCATGGGACCGCGGAACGCCATCCTCATTGAGCAGCTTTGCGATATCGGCTGTCCCTCTGCCGCTCAAATACGCGCCAAAGATCCTTCGTACCACATTTGCCTCATCTGGAATGGCTACGGCGTCAAGGCCGTCCAGCCGATAGCCGAAGGGCATTGAGGGTGGCACGAACAGTCCCTTTTCCATTCTCATACGAACACTGAACCGCATATTGCTGGAGTGATTGGTGGACTCCATCTGGGCGAACGCCCCGTAGATCGACGCCGTTTGCTCCGAGGTCAGTTTCCCTGTGTCGATGTTCTCCTTCTCAAATTGGATCGTGACTCCCAGGGACATCAATTCCCGCATATATTGCAGGAAGTCCCGTGTGTTCCGCGCGAACCGTGAGATGGACTTGACCAGGATGCGGTCGATCTTCCCGGCCCGGCAGTCAGCGATCATCCGGTTGAACTCGTCCCGTTTCCTGGTGTCCAGGCCGCTGATGCCCTCGTCGGCGTAGACGTCCACCATGTCCCAGTCCTCGTTTGAGGAGATGTGCCTGGTGTAATAGTCTACCTGGGCCAGATAAGAATTGATCTGATCGGTGGAGTCGCTGCTGACTCGGGCATAAGCCGCGACACGCAGCTTTGCCTTTTCAGGTTCTCTGGGGTCTATGACTGTGACCCGCAGAGCCTTGGTTTGAACCGTGTTTGCCTCTGGCATTGTTTTTTCACCTCCGACACCAACAATACCTTAATAAGCAAGTGAAAGCTATTCATCAACACCAACGAAAAGCAGGAGGTAGAATTGGGCAACAAGCCCGCGGTCAGTTACGTCAAAAGCAGGGTGGGCCGCAGCTTTTTCTCCAGCTCTTTGCGGGCATTTTGCTGTTCAGAAGATGTAATAAGGCCCTTGGCGGCGAGTCGACTCAAAAGTCGCAGGGCAGAGAGAAATGTAAGGTTGTCGGTCAATTCCTTGCTTGTCATTTGTGATCTCTCCTTCATCTATTCTGGCTGAATGACACAAAAACGGGGCCCGTTCCGCGTGGGGACGAGCCCCGTGGCATCTGTCATTCAGTGCATAAG
>CANQZJ010000175.1 GCA_947628315.1 uncultured Oscillospiraceae bacterium | reverse complement strand
ACGCCGGCCACGTTGGGGCCCATGGCGTGCATCAGCAGGAAGTTGCCGGGGTTGGCCTTCTGGCCTTCCATCTGGGAGACCCGGGCGGCCATGGGCACCGCGGACACGCCGGCGGAGCCGATCAGCGGGTTGACCTTGCCGCCGGTGAGCACATACATGATCTTGCCCATCAGCAGGCCGCCCACGGTGGAGAAGCAAAACGCGATGAGGCCCAGGGCGATGATCATCAGGGTCTGGACGGTGAGGAACCGGGAGGCCACGGTGGTGGCGCCCACGCTGATGCCCAAAAACAGGGTGACAATGTTCATCAGGCCGTTCTGGGCGGTGTCGGACAGGCGCTCGGTGACGCCGGTCTCACGCAGCAGGTTGCCGAACATGAGGGAGCCGATCAGTGGGGCGGTGGAGGGCACCAGCAGGATCACGAAGCCGGCCACCACGATGGGGAAGATGATCTTCTCGGTCTTGGAGACCTCCCGGGCCTGCTCCATCTTCACCTTGCGCTCCTTCTCGGTGGTGAGCAGCTTCATCAGCGGGGGCTGGATCATGGGGATCAGCGCCATATAGGAGTAGGCGGCGATGGCGATGGGGCCCAGGAAGGAGGGCGCCAGCTTGGTGGTCAGGTAGATGGCCGTGGGCCCGTCCGCGCCGCCGATGATACCGATAGAGGCGGCCACGTTGCCGGCGAAGCCCAGCATGATGGCGCCGAAGAAGGCCAGGAACACGCCCATCTGGGCGGCGGCGCCCATCAGCAGGGAGGTGGGCCGGGCGATCAGGGGGCCGAAGTCGGTCATGGCGCCCACGCCCATGAAGATCAGGCAGGGGTACAGGCCGGCCTTAACGCCGATATACAGGATATCCAGCAGGCCGCCCAGGTGGATGATGTCGGTGAAGGACAGCTCCTCCACCAGGTTCTCAACCAGGGACTGTGCGCCCGCCAGGTCGAAATCGGGGTCGGTGTACATGGTCATGAAGTCCGCGTAGACCTGATCGTCGGAATTCCCCTCCGCCAGATACGCCTCGATCTCGTCGGTGGTCTGGCCGGAGGCCCTGGCGGCGAGATAATAATTCAACTCGACGTCGTTGTAGGCGCGCTCCTGGGAGTTGTTGTAGAGCGCGTAGTCGTTGACGGAGTCATAGGGACACTCGTGCACATAGGCGTCCCAGATGCCCATGTGGTACAGCCCCGCGCCGGGAATGTTGGTGAGCAGTGCGCCGAAGGCGATGCCCACCAGCAGCAGGGGCTCGAACTTCTTTGCGATGCCCAGGTACAGCAGCACGCAGGACACCGCGATCATGATGAGATACTTCCAGCCGCCGGACACGAAGAAGCCGGCGAAACCGGAGGTCTCCACCAGGTTGGAGAGGGTACCTAAAATATCCATAGAAGTCCCTCCATCAGGCCAGGACGATCAGGGGGTCGCCGGTCTGGACGCTGGCGCCCTTGGCGGCCACCACCTGGGCGATGGTGCCGTCCTTGGGGGCGAGGACTTCGTTCTCCATCTTCATGGCCTCCAGCACCACCAGGATCTGGCCGGCCTTGACGGCGTCGCCCTGCTTGACCTCCACCCGGAGCACGGTGCCGGGCAGGGGAGCGCCGATGGGCTCGCCGGCGGCGGTGACAGCGGGGGCAGCCGGGGCAGCGGGAGCCGCGGGAGCGTGAGCGGCGGCGGGGGCGGCCGCAGGAGTGGGAGCGGCGGCGGGCGCCGGAGCAAAAGCCTCGTACTCGTCCACCAGCATGGCCTTGCCGGCCTCGACCTCGACCTCGTAGGTGCGGCCGTTCAGTGTAACCTTATATTTCATCTCACTTGACCTCCTTGATGGACTTGAAGCGAAGCTCGTTCACGGGCTTGCCCATTTTGTCGGCGACGATGGCCATGATCATGGCGGCGTCCCTGTCGGGCACGTCATACAGCTTGATCTCGCCGGCGGAGCCGGGGGCGGCGGGCAGCTCGGGGGCCGGGGCCGCGGGAGCACTGGCGGCGGCCTGAGCGGCGGGAGCCGGGGCCGCTGCGCCGGCGGCCTTGGCCTTGCCGCGGCTGGCCACCATGATCTTGCCCATGATGATGACCACGCACATCAGCAGGATCAGGCCGAAGAACACCACGGCGTAGCCCAGCACGGCGGCGATGCCGGCGCCGGAGATGCCCATGCTCTTGGCCAGCGCCTCGCCCGCGGCGGACATGAGGGAAATGTGATACATTCCAGTCCCTCCTTACGCCTCTTCGATGGTGTAGACGGCCACGTTCTCTTCCTTGGCCTTGCGCGCCTCGAAGAACTTCTTCGCCTGGTCGGGGAAGCAGATATAGCTCATCACGTCCTCCTCGGACTGGCACAGGTCGCCCAGGGCCTCTTTCGCGGCCTTGAACTCCTCGCCGGTGCGCTTGGAGTCCTCGATGCGGCAGTCCACGGGCTTGCCGCCCTCGCCCAGGATCTTGGTCTCCAGCTCCTTGCTGACGGGAGCGGGGGCGATGCCGTACTGGCCCTTAAAGTAGTTCTTGATCTCGTTGGAGATCTGCTTGTAGCGCTCGCCCATCAGCACGTTGGTGACGGCCTGGTTGCCCACCATCTGGGACAGGGGGGTGACCAGCGGGGGATAGCCCAGATCCTTGCGGACGGCGGGGATCTCGGTCAGCGCCTCGTCGAACTTATCCATGGCGTTCAGATCCTTCAGGTTGGCGATCATGTTGGACAGCATGCCGCCGGGAACCTTATAGACAAGCGCCTGGGAGTCGGTGCCCATGCTCTTGGGGTTGATGAGGCCGGAGTCGATATACTTCTGCTTGACGGGCTTGAAGTAGTCGTTGACCTTGTTGATGACCTCCTCGTTCAGGCCGGTCTCGATGCCCAGCTGGGTCAGGGCGTAGTACAGCGTCTCGGTGGCGGCCTGGCTGGTGCCGTTGGAGAAGCAGGAGGTGGCGGTGTCGATCACGTCCACACCGGACTGGACGGCGGCCAGCAGGGTCATATAGGCCATGCCGGTGGTGCAGTGGGTGTGGAGGATGATGGGCATATCGCCGATGGCGTCCTTGATGCCCTTGATGAG
>CANQZJ010000174.1 GCA_947628315.1 uncultured Oscillospiraceae bacterium | reverse complement strand
GGGGTGGTCAGGTGGATGGGCTTAAATCCGATGACGCCGGGGACGCGCCTGTCCCCGATCTCCACCCGCTTGCCCAGCAGGACGCGGCGGTCGATGCCGCCCACACAGCCGAAGTGGAGGTACCCCTCCTCGGTGACGGACTTGACGATCAGGCCCACCTCGTCCATGTGAGCCGCCAGCATCAGCTTGTTCCCGGTGGACTTAAGACCCTTTTTGAACACGATCAGGCTGCCCATGGCGTCCACCCGGACGCTGTCGGCGTAGGGCTCCACCCGTCTGCGGATATAGTCTCTCACCTCGTCCTCAAAGGAGGACACGCCGGAGAGGGCGCACAGCGTTTTCAATGTCTCGATCACAGCGCGGGCGCCTCCTTTCCCAGATCCAGCGCAAAGGCGGCCAGCAGCCGGGCGGTGTTCTCCACATCGGACAGCTCCACCACCTCCACGGGGGTGTGCATATATTTCAGCGGCAGGGACATCACCGCGGTGGCGATCCCCTCGTTGGCCACCTGCATCTCCCAGCCGTTGGTGCCGGTGTTGCCCTCCATGACCTCTCTCTGCACCTCGATGCCGGCGGCAGCGGCCTTGTCGAACAGCCGCCTGCCCATCCAGCGGGTGATGTTTGGGCCGATTCCCACGCAGGGGCCGCCGCCCATCACGAAGCTGGCGTCCTTGGGGGTGTCCGGCGTGCGGCCGAAGGTCACGTCCACCGCCACGCAGAAGTCGGGAGCGATGGCCTGGGCGGCAACTTGCGCACCCATGCCGCCGATCTCCTCCCGGGTGCTGCCCAGGATGTAGAGGTCGACGTCCAGCTCTTTATCCTTCAGCAGCTCCGCTGCCCGGAGCAAGGAGGCATAGCAGGAGCGGTCGTCCAGCGACTTGCCGCAGATCTGCCGCTCCCCCAGCAGGAAGGTATCCGCCCGGAACACGATGGGGGTGCCGATGGGCACTTTCCGCTCCGCCTCCTCCTGGGCCAGACCCACGTCCAGCCACACGTCATCCAGATCGGGGGACTTGTCCCGATCCTCGGCGCTGAGCACATGGGGCGGCAGACACGCCACCACCCCCAGCAGCGGCGGGTCGGTGAGGACGGTCAGCTCCCGGTCGGGGAGCATCCGCTGATCCACCCCGCCGATGTTGCCGAAGTGCAGAAAACCGTTCTTGATGGCGGTGACCGCCATGCCGATCTCGTCCAGGTGGGCGTCCAGCAGCAGGCGCCGGGCGCCGGGCCTGCCGCACCGGCGCACGCCGATCAGATTGCCCAGGCGGTCGGTGTAGACCTCGTCCACCAGAGGCGCCAGCAGCTCCCTGGCGGCGTCCGCCACCGGCCGTTCAAAACCGGAGGGCGCGCCCACCGAGCAGAGCTGTTTCAGTATCGTCGCGATGTCCAAATGTTTCACTCTCCCGGTAAAGTTTAGTGCAGCTCGTTCACAAACCGCTTGAAGGCGTCGCCCCGCTCCATGAAGTTCTTGAACTGGTCAAAGGAGGCGCTGGCCGGGGACAGGATCACCACATCGCCCGGCCGGGCCAGCTCCCGGGCGGTGTCCACAGCCTCTTTCAGAGTAGAGCAGTCCACGATGGGGAACCCGTCCGGGTCGTAGCCGGGGGCGTTCAGGGCGGCGGCCTTCAGTTTGGGCGATGTGGCGCCCACCAGCACCATGGCCTTCACGTGCTCCACCAGGTCAGGGCCCATCACGCCGTAGTCCAGGTGCTTATCGTAGCCGCCGGCGATGAGGATCACCTTCTGCTGAAAAGAGCGCAGCCCCGCGATGGTTCGGGTGGGACTGGAGGCAATGGAGTCGTTATAGTACTTGACGCCGTCCAGCTCCCGCACCAGCTCGATGCGGTGCTCCACCCCGCCGAAGGTGCGGGCGTACTCCCGGATGACCTCGTCGGGCACCATGCTCTCCACCGCCGCGATGGCGGCCATGTAGTTCTCCAGGTTGTGGAGGCCGGGCAGCTTGATCTCGTCCGCGGACAGCACCGGGCGGCCCTTGTACATCACCATGCCGTTTTTCAGGCACACGCCGCCCTCCAGCGGCTGGGTGCGGCTGAACAGCGTCACCTCTCCCCTGGCCTCGCCGGCGAAGCCGGCGGTGATCTCGTTGTCGGCGTTGAGCACCACCTGATCCTCCGCCTCCTGGAACGCGAAGATGTTGCGCTTGGCGTCGATATACTCGTCCATGTCCTTATGGACGTCCAGGTGGTTGGGGGCCACGTTGGTGACCACCGCGATGGAGGGGCTGTGCTTCATAGTCATCAGCTGGAAGGAGGACAACTCCAGCACCACCATGTCGTCCGGGCGGATGTCGTCCACCTCGCACAGCAGCGGGTGACCGATGTTTCCGCCCACAAACACCCGGTAGCCCGCCGCCTTCAACAGGCCGGCGATGATGGTGGTGGTCGTCGTCTTGCCGTCGGAGCCGGTGACCGCGATGACCCGGCACGGGCAGAGATCCATAAAGGTCTCCATCTCCGAGGTGAGCTCCGCGCCCGCCTCGACGGCTTTTGTCAACTGGGGCAGGTCGGGCCGCATCCCCGGCGTGCGGAAGATCACGTCCACGCCGTCCAGGTGCTCCAGGTAGTCCGGGCCAAGGGCGGCCTCCAGGCCTTTCTTCTCCAGCGCCTCGATGAGGCCGTCAAAGTCCTCCCTTTTGCGCTTGTCGCAGGCGAGCACCCTGACGCCGGCGCCCAGCAGCTTCTCGATCAGCGGGGTGTTGGACACGCCGATGCCGATGACCGCCACCCGCTTGCCCTTTAAGCTCTCCATGTATTGCTCAAGAATCGAATCCAAAGCGTAAGCCTCCTTGACATTGATCCCTCCCGCCCGTGGGCAGGAAAATCTTTCCGATGAACATACACGGGTATTATACCCCAAGAATCTTGATTTGACAATCCGTGAAAATTGAAGTAATATCATTTCCGCAAGTAAGCTGGACAGCCGCGCGGGCGGGGCGAAAGACCCGTCCGTGAGGAAAGTCCGGGCTCCGCAGGGCAAGGATAACGGGTAACACCCGCCGGGGGCGACCCCAGGAAAAGTGCAACAGAAATAGTCTGCC
>CANQZJ010000173.1 GCA_947628315.1 uncultured Oscillospiraceae bacterium | reverse complement strand
ACGTCGGACAGCTTGCCCACGCCGGAGGGCTCGATGAGGATGCGGTCGGGGTGGAACTGGGCCAGCACCTTTTTCAGCGCGTCGCCGAAGTCCCCCACCAGGGAGCAGCAGATGCATCCGGAGGACATCTCGGAGATCTCCACGCCGGTCTCCTTCAGGAAACCGCCGTCCACGCTGATCTCGCCGAATTCGTTCTCGATGAGCACCAGCTTCTCGCCCTGGTACGCCTCCGCCAGCAGCTTTTTGATGAGGGTGGTCTTGCCGGCGCCCAAAAAGCCGGAGAAAATGTCGATCTTGGTCATGTGAAATCAGATCCTTTTTTATGGATTTGCTCCATTTTACGCCTGTGATTTCGTAAAGTCAAGGGGCGGAGCGCTCCGCCGGGCCCGACCACTTCCGCTTCATCACCGCAAGGCAGATCAGCTCAAACACCAGCTGACAGAGCCAGCCTGTCAGGCAGCCGTATGCCTCGCCGGTGATGCCGACGGCCGGCACCCAGAAAAACACGCACACCGTGCGGACGCTGATCTGGATCACCGTGGCGGCCAGCACAATCTTCATGCTGCCCATGCCCCGGAAAAAGCCCTGGATGGCGTTGAGGACGCAGGGCATGATGAAAAACCACGCCTTCACGCTCAGGTAGTCCACGCCCATCCGGATCATGACCGGGCTGTCCTCCGGGCAGAGGAGCGCCACCACCGGCGCTTTGAGGAGCAGCGTCGCCCCGCATATGATGGGGAAATAGCACAGCGCGATGAGAACGCCCTGCCACAGGGACTTTTTGACCCGATCCCACAGCCTGGCCCCCCGGTTCTGGGCGGTGCAGGTCATGATGCCGCTGCCCATGCTCTGGGCCGGGATGCAGGCGAAGTCGTCCACCCGGCACACCGCGTTGAAGGCGTCCACCGCCACGGTGCCCTGGGCGTTCACCACGCTCTGGATCAGCACCTTGCCCACCGGCTGGGCGGCCTGCTGGAGGGCCGTCAGCGCACCGCTCCGGACGGTCTCGGACAGCAGGCCCCTGTCCACGACGCAGTCCGCCCGGCCCAGCCGCAGCTCCGGGATCCTGTGGTAGATCCACCAGATGCACAGGGCCACGGAGACGCCCTCCGCGAAGGTGGTGGCCAGGCCCGCGCCGGCCACGCCCAGGCGCAGTCCCACGACAAAGATCAAGTCCAGCGCGATGTTGATGAGGCAGGATATCCCCAGAAAGATCACCGGCGTTTTGGAGTCGCCGATGCTCCGCAGGGCGTGGGACAGGATATTGTATTGGAAGGTGAACAGGAAGCCCACGAAGATGACGCGCAGGTAGACCACCGCCATGTCGAAGGACTCCGGCGGGGTGTTGATCCAGGTGAGCAGGCGGCCCGCCAGCAGAAATCCCGCCAGGAAGACGGCGACGGAGAAGATCGTGCTGAAGATCACCGTGGTGGAGAACTCCCGCTTCAGCCGCTCCAGCTCTTTTGCCCCGTAGAACCGGCTCATGATGACGGAGGCGCCGATGCCGATGCCGGAGGCGCCCAGGATCATAATGGTCATAATGGGGTTGGCGGTGCTGACGGCGGCCAGGGCGTCCTCCCCCAGGGTCTTGCCGATGATGACGGAGTCCACCGCGTTGTAGGTCAGCTGCATCATGTTCCCCAGCACCATGGGGACGGCATACCGGATCAGGTGGCGGCCGATGCCGCCGCGGGTCATATCCTGCATCAGATCACCTCCCTTGCAAAAGAGCGCCGCCCGCAGGCGGCGCTCTCCGATTGTTCGACGGCGTTCAGATCACCCGGACGCGGATGACGCCCTCGATCTCCTTGATATGGGCCAGGGCGGCCTCGGCGGCGGGGGCGCTGATGTCCAGCATGGTATAGGCGTACTCGCCCTTGGACTTGTTGGTCATGTTCTCCACGTTGATGTGATCCTTGGACACAGCGCCGGTGACGCTGGCCAGGATGTTGGGGATGTTCTTGTGGAAGACGCACAGCCGCTGGACGCCGGAGCGATCCATGGAGACGCTGGGGTAGTTGACGGAGTTGCGGATATTGCCGTTCTCCAGGTAGTCCCGCAGCTCGTCGGCGGCCATGACGGCGCAGTTGTCCTCGCTCTCGGGGGTGGAGGCGCCCAGGTGGGGCAGGGCCACCACGCCGTCCGCCAGAACCACCTTGTTGTCGGCGAAGTCGGTGACGTACCGGGCCACCTTGCCGGAGGCCAGGGCGGCCAGCAGATCGTCGTCGTTCACCAGCTCGCCCCGGGCCATGTTGACGATGCGGACGCCGTCCTTCATGTTGGCGAAGGCGGCGGCGTTGACGCTGCCCTTGGTCTGGGCGTTGGCGGGGACGTGGAGGGTGATATAATCGCTGCTGCGGTACAGCTCGTTCACGTCCTTGACCACCTTCACGTGGCGGTCAAGCCGCAGGGCGGCGTCCACGGACAGGAAGGGGTCGTAGCCGTACACGTCCATGCCCATGGAGAGGCCGATGTTGGCCACCAGCGCGCCGATGGCGCCCAGGCCCACCACGCCCAGTGTCTTGCGGTACAGCTCCGGGCCGGCGAAGGCGGACTTGCCCTTCTCCACCACGGCGGGGACGTCCACGCCCTCGGTTCGGGCCTGCTCTTTCACCCACGCGATGCCGCCGGCGACGTCGCGGGAGGCCAGCAGCAGGCCGCAGAGCACCAGCTCTTTCACGGCGTTGGCGTTGGCGCCGGGGGTGTTGAACACCACGATGCCGGCGTCGGCGCACTTGTCCACGGGGATGTTGTTGGTGCCGGCGCCCGCCCGGGCGATGGCCAGGAGGCTGGCGGGGAAGTTATAGTCGTGGAGCTTGGCGGAGCGAACCAGGATGCCGTCCTCGTTCTCCACGGCGTCGCCGATGTTGAAGTTGTCCGCGGGCAGGCGGTTGAGCCCCACCGCCGCGATCTTGTTCATGGTCTTGACGTTGAACATAGTGATAACCCCTTTTTCAGTTGGCTTTGTCGAACGCCTTGATGAAATCGGCCAGCTTCTCCACGCCCTCGGTGGGCATGGCGTTGTAGATGGAGGCCCGCATGCCGCCCACGTTGCGGTGGCC
>CANQZJ010000172.1 GCA_947628315.1 uncultured Oscillospiraceae bacterium | reverse complement strand
GACTGCGCGGTAGGTTCCGGGCGCGATGTTTTTCAGCAGGATCTCGCCGTTGGCATTGGTCTCGAAGCGGCCGATCACCTCATTGTCCTTATAGAGCTCGAAGGTGACGCCGCCCATGGGCGTGTGGCTCTGGCTGTCATACTTGACGATCCGCAGCCCGCACATGGCCTGGTTGGTGAATACCAAGGGCCCGGCAGAGATGGGGTTGCCTTTGCTGTCCAGTTCCAGCTTGATCTGTTTGACTTCACTGCTGGGCAGGTAGTTGGGGGGTGGAACCAGCTCGGTGACGGTGTATTCGCCCGGCTTGATGTAGTGGCTGCCATCCGCCTCCGTGGGATCCCACCACTGGATGTTATCAAGTTCACCTGCAGCGTTGGTGTCGAATTCATAGCTGCCGTTGCTGACAGAGCTGAATCGGAAGGTGGCAGGCCCAACGCCGGCATTGGTCTTGGCGTCCCGCTTGTACAGGATGGTCTTGGCCGGCACAGGCTCATCAATTTCCTGCTGACCGTTAATGAAGGTCACTCTGGCCAGTTCGCTGGTGGTGGTGAATTTACCGCCCAGCAGGTCACTGGTGCCGCCGGAGCCATCGATACCGGTAAGCATGGCCGGGTCATCTTCCGCCACTACAAACCTGATCGAGGCATCGGCTTCAAAGCTGAAGTGAGCTGTCTCGCCAGCCTTCAGGCTGAATTTGAGCCCGGCTCCGGTGTCAGTGACACTCTCGGTGAAGTCGGCATCGTTTTTCGTTGCGGTGAATCCGCTCGGAGTGCCATCTGCATAGGTGATAGTGAAGTCCCAGGAAATATCACCGGAAGACGCAGTGCCCACCGCCTTCTTGGTCACGTCAAGCGTGACACGGCCGGGATCCGAATGCTCGAAGTTGAAAGGGCTCATAATGTGCAGCCCAAAGCTCCGACGTTCTGAGAAGATCCTCGAACGGATATCAACAGCTAAATCGATGGTATCGACAAAGCTGTCCGCCTCTGTGAAACCGTTGGTGGAATGCAGTTCCTCGCCGGTAGGCACTCCCTGCTCGTTAAGCGGATACTCGACAAACTGGTTGTCTTTGGCCTGGCGCATCCACTGAGCCATATTTCGGATGGTGGGCGCCTGATCCCAGATGAGGTTGTATCGTGTGGTGGACTCGTTGTTGAACAGGGAATACGCCAACATCTCACGAAGCGTGTAGGCGCGCTGGACACGGTCGGGATCTACAAAGATGCTGCCGGTCTCAATGATGATACGATACTTCGTCCGCACTTGGCCACTGCCGTCACGGACGTATTCAGACCATTTGGAGATGGCTTCGTCCTTAGACCAGCCGGTGCCTTCACCGCCAGTCTCGCTCAGCCGGGTCAGCAGATAGATGAACGCATTGTTGGCGGTGTAGACATTATAGAGATTGCTCTGCGTGACCGGATGCGGATCGGTGCCCCACATAGACGTGTAGTCGCCGTTGACCCAGCCGGATGTCCATTTGGGCGAATTACAATAGAACATCTGCTCCTTCTCGGTGTCGCTGATGCCGGTCGCCGCCTGGAACTCATCCGCAGTCATGACTCGCCGACTGTTGTTGCCGGACGCCGCACTGTAGGATTTCACTGTGGTGCTGATCAGCTGCGCGGCATCGTTGCCAGCGGCATTGAACATCATCGCGTTGGAATCGTACCATACGACATTGGATCTGTAGTCGTCAGCGGAATAGTAGGAGAGGGCCTGACCCCAAACCACGTTGAGCGGAGTTCCGACGGCTTTCCAGGCGCCGCTATTGCTGAGGTCGGTAACGACACCTTCCGGGAACTCAATCAGAGTAAATCTCAGGAAGGTCAGGTCAGGCACGACAGACCATGCCACATCGCTGGTGGACGGTTTGTGGCTGCCGCTGCTACCGGGATTTTGACCGCCGGTGTCACCGCCGGAGGCGTTGGCCATGATCGGACTCAGCCCAAAGATGGTGACGACAGCCAGCAGGCTTGCCACGACTCTGCTCCAGTTCGATTTGGCTTTGCGGAAAAGGGATTTGAGCATAATGGATTTCCTCCTGTTTTCTTAAATACTGAGATAATGGAGAAGGGCTGCGCTTTCGTAGCGCAGCCCTTCTCATGATTTGCTGGTTATGCGAAAGATACCAACCTCCTGTGGAATACGGGGTTGACACATGCATTCAGGAACTCCACGCATCACGGCTGTTGCCGCTGAAGGCGGTGCTGACTGGGTACCGTGTCCAGGCTTCCAGACGATAGGTCTTGCCCTCGCCCAGATAGCAGTTCAGGTTCTCACGGCTGTACGGTGAATCCGCCTCCGGCCAGTGCACGGCCTGGCCGTGGTTGCCGTCCGTATAGTGCAGAGCGTTCATGGCGTTCGGAGACTCCAGCGCAACCATCACATGCCAGATCTTGCCCGTGTCGTTGCGGATCAGGAACAGGATGTCGCCCGGCCTGATCTGAGACAGGTCTTTCACCTGACGCGCGGGGTTGGTCTTGTCCCCAAAGACGAGGGTGCTGATCATATTGGCATAGCCGCTGCAGCCGTACACCCGGTTCACCCAGTACAGATCCATGACGTGGCCGGAGACCGCGCCGGGGATCTCGTTCTTGTTGGTGCCTGCCAGAGTGTGCTGGCCCCATACGGTGCCGCTGGGCCAGTCTTTCTCGATCTCATGCAGCAGCTCCAGCACGTTCTCCTCGCTCACAGGTTTGCCGTTGGTGAGGTAGCCGTCGCCTGTGCCCGTGTCCGAGCCTGTCGGCCTGGCACCGGCCAGCGCGCGATAGATCAGTACCGCAACGTCGCCGCGAGTGACGGTGGGCGATTTTGCGGCTGCCGGATCGATCCAGCCCAGGCTGGCGGCATAGCTGCAGGCGGTGCTGTAGCTCCAATCAGTGCCCTCCTCCGCGATATCCCGCGCCCGAAGGACAACGGTACAGATGGCGGCAGGGGTCACCGGATCGGATCCGCCGTAGTGGAGGTTGTCATAGCCCACGACCAGATTGTTGCGGACGCAGTAGCCTACGTAGAGTTTGGCCCACTCGGGCACGTCGATGAACTTGCAGCCCCGGCTGTAGTAGTCGGCGTTGGCCATCAGTTCCTCCTCACCGTTGCGGAGCCGGGTCAGCACCGCTGCCAG
>CANQZJ010000171.1 GCA_947628315.1 uncultured Oscillospiraceae bacterium | reverse complement strand
GACCCGCCCTACAACACCGGCAGTGATTTCGTCTATGAGGACGACTTTGCCGAGGACGCCGGGGAGTATCTGGCAAACAGCGGGCAGTACGACGAGGCGGGCAACCGGCTGGTGCAGAACACGGAGAGCAACGGGCGGTTTCATACGGACTGGCTGAATATGATGTATCCGAGATTAAAGATAGCAAGAAACTTGTTGACCGATACTGGAGTTATCGTAATTAGCGTTGATGATAATGAGATAGAGAATATGCGAAAATGCTGTAATGAAATTTATGGTGAAGATAATTTGGTAAATTGTTTTATTTGGAATTGTTCAACTGCGGGCGGCATTAGGCCAAGATTTGCAAGTAAGACGCACGAATATATTTTGGTATATGCAAAGAATAAAAGCCAACTAAATGTACTGTATGCACCTCTTTCGGCAGATGCAATCAAGATGTACACACAAAAGGATGAGAGGGGTATATATAGAGACAAAGATTTAGTATTCAAAAACAAATCTTTAAACGAAAATCAAAAATACGGTATTGAATGTCCAGACGGCGAAATTGTTTACCCTAAGCAAGGATATATTTATCGATTCACTCGCGCTAAATTTGATGAAGCGCTGGAAGATAATATGGTGACTTTCAAAAAAACTAATACCGGTCCGTTGCTTACAAAAGATGGAAAACAAGCTCACTGGAATGTCTATATTCGCAAATACTTGGGTGAGGCTTTGGGCGCACCCTCTACGCTTATTCCCAAAGAGATGATGAGTATTTATAATGTCGGAACCCAGTGCATCCAAGATTTATTCGATGGGAAAAGAGTTTTTGAAAACGCAAAACCAGTAGATGTAATTACATATATGGTTCGAATGCTATCTGCTAATAATGAATTGCTCTTAGATTTTTTCTCCGGCTCCGCCACCACTGCCCACGCCGTCATGCAGCTCAACGCTGAGGACGGCGGCCACCGCAAATTCATCATGGTCCAGTTGCCTGAAAAAACCGACGAAAAGAGCGAGGCATACAAGGCCGGTTACAAAAACATCTGCGAGATCGGCAAGGAGCGCATCCGCCGGGCGGGGGCGAAGATCAAGGAGGACAATCCGCTGACCACCCAGGACCTGGACGTGGGATTCCGTGTCCTCAAGTGCGACGAGTCCAACATGAAGCCGGTGTATTACACCCCTGCCGAAACGGAGCAGGGCCAGATGGACCTGCTGGCCGACAACATCAAAGAGGACCGCACCCCGGAGGACCTGCTGTTCCAGGTCATGCTGGACATGGGCGTGGAGCTGTCCAGTTCCATCGAGGTCACGGAGATCGCCGGAAAAAAGGTGTTCGACGTGGGGCACAATTTCCTCTTAGCCTGTTTCGGCCGGGAGGTCACCGAGGAGGCCGTCACCGAGGTGGCAAAGCGCAAGCCGTCCTATTTCGCCATGCGGGACAGCTCCATGGCCGACGACACCGTAGCCGCCAACTTTGAGCAGATTTTCAGGACGTACAGCCCGGAGACGGTAAGGAGAGTACTGTGATGGAGAAGTTTATATGTCAAAAATGTGGATGCAAATTGAGTCATATCAGCCAAATATGCCCCCAATGTGGTAGCAGATATATAGAATTATCTGATTCTTTTGGCCTGGACGACAAAACACGAATTAACGTAGAAAAATATAATCCAGATTTGTATGTCTCCAAATCTGGCAGACACAAGTCATATGAAACGGTAACGATTAAGCGTGGTTTTAGTAAAGATTATCAAGTCCCAACGACAGAATATATGAGAGAAGATAGGTTAAACAAGAAATATGATAAGACAGTTACAACTGATGATGGGCAAATCATCTATGAAAATCATGAGCCTTTACCTGACCACCGAGGACGTGGATCTGCCAAGGTAAGGAAGGACAAAGTCAAATGAAATTCCAATTCAAGATCCAACAATACCAGACCGACGCGGTGGACGCGGTGGTCCAGGTGTTCAACGGCCAGCGGAACCTGGGGTCCATCGACTACATCCGCGATCTGGGCAAGCGTCCGGAGCGGCCCCCGGTCCAGGCGGACCCTCAGATGCAGATTTCCGGCTTTGAGCAGGCCCCGCAGGAGGATGAACTGGACTCAACCGGCTTCAAAAATGCGGAGATCGAACTGTCCGATGACCAGTTGTTTGAAAACATCCGCGCCATGCAGACGCAGAACAACATCAAGCTCTCCCCGGCGCTGGTGAAAAACCTGGGCCGGTGCAGCCTGGACGTGGAGATGGAGACCGGCACCGGCAAGACCTACGTCTACACCAAGACCATGTTCGAGCTGAACAAGCGCTACGGCTGGAGCAAGTTCATCGTGGTGGTCCCCTCCGTGGCCATCCGGGAGGGCGTGAAAAAGTCCTTTGAGGTCACCGAGGAGCACTTCATGCAGAGCTACGGCAAGAAGGCCCGCTATTTCATCTACAACAGCAAAAATCTGAACCAACTGGACACGTTTTCCTCCGACAGTGGGATCAGCGTCATGATCATCAACACCCAGGCTTTTGCCGCGTCGCTGAACGAGGACAAGAATGTGGAGGGGCGCGGAGGCGATCAGGCCGCCCGCATCATCTACTCCAAGCGGGACGAGTTTGCCTCCCGCCGGCCCATCGACGTGATCGCCGCCAACCGGCCCATCATTATCATGGACGAGCCTCAGAAGATGGGAGGCGTTGTGACCCAGGCGGCGCTGAAAAAGTTTAATCCCCTGTTTACCTTGAACTACTCCGCTACCCATGCGAAGCAGCACAATCTGGTCTATGTGCTGGACGCGCTGGATGCCTTCAACAAGCGGCTGGTAAAAAAGATCGAGGTCAAAGGGTTTGAGGTCAAAAACCTCCGGGGCACAGATCACTATCTGTTTCTGGAGAGCATTGTGCTGTCCAGTGACAAGGCCCCCCGCGCCCGGCTGGAGTTTGAGATCATGCAGGGCGCCGGCCCGAGGCGGAAAATGCGTCTGTGCAGCGCGGAGGATAATCTCTATGAACTGTCCAACCGTATGGAGCAGTATAGAGGCTACACCATTTCGGACATCGACCCGGAGCGGCGGCTGGTCACCTTTACAAACGGGGAGAACATCGCCGTGGGAGAGGTGCAGGGCGACGTCTCCGAGCGGGATATGCGCCG
>CANQZJ010000170.1 GCA_947628315.1 uncultured Oscillospiraceae bacterium | reverse complement strand
CTGGACGAGGCCGACGGCGTGCAGATCGCCGCCGCCCTCAACGCCGGCGTCACCACCGCTTACAAGGCGGTGATGAACCCCACCGAGGGCACCATCCTCACCGTGTCCCGCCTGGCCGCCGCCAAGGCCGCCGAAACGGCCGCCGCCCAGAACGACGTGGAGGCCGTCCTGGCCGCAGCCATCGCCGAGGGGCAGATCGCCCTGGCCGACACCGTCAACCAGAACCCGGTGCTGAAAAAGGCCGGCGTGGTGGACGCCGGCGGCAAGGGCTTCCTGGTCATTCTCCAGGGCATGCTGGACGAGCTGAACGGCGTCCCCGCCCCCGAGGTGAAGGAGGACGGCCTGCCCGCCTCCCAGGAGAAGGCCGACTTCGCCGCCCTCAGCCAGGAGGAGATCACCTTCGCCTTTGACACGGTGTTCATCGTCCGCAAGACCAGGGGCGAGGTGGATCTGGATCCCTTCCGCCGCTACCTGTCCTCCATCGGCGACAGCCTGGTCATCGGCGAGGACGACGAGTCCTTCAAGGTACACGTCCACACCAACATCCCCGGCGACGCCCTGAACGAGTCCCAGAAGTACGGCACCCTGGAGCTGGCCAAGATCGAGAACATGGTCACCCAGGCCCAGGATCTGGCCGCCGGCCGCAAGGCCCAGTCCACCGACGACCTGGAGGCCGTCGAGGCCGAGCTGGAGGCCCAGGAGGAGGGCGCGCCCGTCCCCGCCGAGAAGAAGTACGGCGTGGTGGCCGTGGCCGCCGGCTCCGGCATGGCGGCGCTGTTCAAGGATCTGGGCGCCGACGGCGTCATCTCCGGTGGCCAGACCATGAACCCCTCCACCGAGGACATCGCCAGGGAGATCGCCCGCACCCCCGCCGAGACCGTGTTCGTGCTGCCCAACAACAAGAACATCATCATGGCGGCTGAGCAGTGCGTGGGGCTCATCGAGGGCCGTGAGGTCATCGTGCTGCCCTCCAAGACCATCCCCCAGGGCATCACCGCCCTGATGAACATGGATCCCGACGCCGGCACGGACGCCAACAGGGAGACCATGACCGAGGCCATGAAGGGCGTCCGCACCGCCGAGATCACCTACGCCGCCCGGGACTCCGACTTCGACGGCTTCGAGATCCACGAGGGCGACTATATGGCCCTGGCCGAGGGACAGCTCTTCGGCACCGACAAGACCGTGGACACCCTGATCGAGCGGCTGGCCCAGTCCGACACCTGCAAGAACGCCGAGTTCATCAATATCTTCTACGGCGAGGACGTCACCGAGGAGCAGGGCAACGCGGTGCTGGCCGTGTTCCAGACCGCCTGCCCCGACGCCGAGATCACCCTGCTGTCCGGCGGGCAGCCCGTCTACTACTATATGATCTCCGCCGAGTAACACCGATACGGCTTCGCCGCCCTCTCCGGCAACGGGGAGGGCGGCGTTTTGCGTTTTGTGGAAAGGGGGCACCTCGCCGCCAAAAACCGCATAGTCTGGTATGGAAAACAGGGGGCCGCCATTTACCGGGCGGCAACCCCAAAGGGAGGCCTGATCCATGCCGGATACGCAATATTTTCTGGGCGCCAACACGCCCTCGGGATTCTATTCTCTGTACCATGAGCTGTCCGATCCCAATAAGTACGATAAGGTCTACATCATAAAGAGCGGGCCGGGGAGCGGCAAGTCCACCCTCATGCGCCGGGTGGGCCGCCACGCCAGGGCAGAGGGATATGACGTGGAGGAGGTGCTGTGCTCCGGCGACCCCGGCTCCCTGGACGCGGTGATCGTCCCCGCCCTGAGGGCGGCGGTGGTGGACGGGACTTCCCCTCATGTCATCGAGCCGGAGTGCCCCGGCGTCATCGACCGGTACCTGGATTTGAGCGACTGCTACGACCGGGAGGGCCTGCAGCCCCTGAAGGGCGACATCATCGCCGCCTTTGCCGAATACAAGGGGCACTATAAGCGGGCCTACCGCTGCCTGGGGGCGGCGGGGGAGCTGCGGCAGAACATGACGGAGCTGCTGGACACCGAGGCCCTCCAGCGCAAGCTGGTGAAACGGGCGGCGGGCATCGTGGGCCGGGAGATCAAAAAGAGCGGCTCCGGCGAGGGCCGCTGCGACCAGCGGTTTCTGAACGCCATCTCCTGCCAGGGCCGGGTGGCCCTGTGGGACACCGTGTCCGCCCAGGCAGACCGGGTGTATGAGCTGGCGGACAGCTTCGGTCTGGCAAACCATCTGCTGGCGCCCATCCTGACAGCGGCGCTGGCGGCGGGGCACGACGCGGTGGCCTGCCCCGACCCCATGGCCCCGGGCAAGCTGGCCCACGTGATCCTGCCGGGGCTGGGGCTGGCATTTGTCACATCTTCGCCCGAGAGCCCCTGGCCCAGGCACGCCTACCGGCGCATCCGGGTGGACGCCATGGTGGATCCCAACCTGTACCGGGTCAGCAAGCCCAGGCTCCGCTTCACCCGGCGGGTGGCCGCCGCCCTGATGGACGACGGGATGGCCGGGCTGGCGCAGGCCAAAGAGGCCCACGACCGGTTGGAGGCCCTCTATCACCCCTATGTGGACTTCGACCGGGTGGGGGAGATCGCCGACCGGGTGGCGGAGGACATCTTAAGTTGACATAAATTTTATGCTATCGGAGTGTTTCCCCTTCAGTTAAAACAAACAATCAGTTGACATAAAAGAACCGCTGTCTGCCTGACAGCGGTTCTTTTATGTTTACATCACGTTCAGCGACAGCCGGCCGCGGAACCAGACCCGGATCCGGTAGAGGGTGTCCGGCCAGGCGCTGCGCAGCTGCGGATCCCCGATTGGGACGGGCTCCACCGCGACGCGCTGCGCGCCGTGGAGCGCGATGGCCGCCGCATCCTCCAGCCGGATCGTATCGCCCTCCGCCGTGGGGCGCAGGGCGGTCATCAGGGACAGCGCCACATCGCCGGGGTAGTCGGTGACGTCGGTCAGGGACAGACCTTCGCCGGTGAGGCGCACCGTCCGGCGGTAACTGCCCAGCCCGGGCACAGTCCCGATGGGGCCGTAGGCCCTGGCCAGATCCATGGCGACGCCGGAGCGGTCATCGTTCACCCGCACATCCTCCGCTCTGGCCTCCGGCCCGGGCTGCTGCTGCCAGGCATTGCCGTCGGGGTCGAAGGTGGGCA
>CANQZJ010000169.1 GCA_947628315.1 uncultured Oscillospiraceae bacterium | reverse complement strand
CGCCGCCGCCCATGTGGCTCCACCAGGCGTCGATGACGTCGTCCCCGCTGCCGGTCACGTCCAGCAGCACCGTCCAGATGTTGAGCCGCCACATGCCCCCCGGGGTCTCCAGGGGCCGCAGGAAGGCCCGCACCTCCGCCAGGGCGCTCTCGTCCGGCAGGATGAGGCACACCGGCCGGTAGGGATCGTTGGTGTCGGTGAAGTAGGGGATGGCCCCGATCTGCTGTGTGATATTCAGGGTGAGGGCGGAGCCGGTGGGGTGGGCGTCGTGATGGTCGTCCACCTCCACCCCCGCCAGAGTGAGCGCCCCCGTGGGCCCCTCCCCGCAGAGGGTGGCCTCCCCGGCGGACAGCTCCGGGGCGGCTTTGCCGGTGAGGGCCTCATAGTCCGCCGCCGTCAGGAAGTGGAGGGTCCGCATTTTGCTCATGGAGGCGGACAGCCCCGCCCCGATCTGCCAGCCGTCTTTGGTGGGCAGTGCGTCCACATGGACGTTGCCGAAGGAGCGCAGCCCCTCCACCTCCTGGCCCGCCTCCGCCGCCGCGTCCCGGAGGGCGGTGTTCAGCGCGGCGGGGTCGAAGGGGACGAATTCCTCCTCCTCGCTGAGCAGGACCTCGTCCGTCCCGCCGTCGGGGTCGTACTGGACGGAGACGCTCACGTCAGCGGGGTACTGGGCCTCCACGATGCGGCTCATGCCCCGGTACAGGGACACCGTGCCGGAGGCCATCACCATCACCATGGTGGACAGGATGCAGATGCTGGCCAGGCCCACCGCGTTGCGCTTCATGCGGTAGAGCATCCCGGACACACCGATGAAGGGGCCGGGGCGGTAATAAAAGCCCTTGTTTTTCCGCAGGAGCTTCAACAGGGCGATGCTCCCTGCGGTGAACAGGAAGTAGGTGCCGATGATGACCAGGATCACCGCCAGGAAGTAAAACGCAAGGGCGGACACCGGGTCGGCCGCCCAGATGGCGATGCCGTACCCCGCCCCCAGGGCGATGACCCCCAGAATGGCCATGAGAAAGCGGGTCTTGGGCTCCTTCTCGCCCACGTTGCCGCCCCGCAGCAGCTCCACCGGCCTTGACAGGGACACCCGCCCCAGGTTCAGCAGCAGGGCCAGCAGGAGCAGGGCGACGAACAGGGCGCAGGTCATGATGGCCGCCGGCAGGGACAGCCCCAGCCGGAACACCAGCCCCAGGGGAATGAGCAGCCCCAGCACCCCCACCGCCAGGGCGTGGAGGGCCATCCCCACCAGGATGCCGCAGCCCACCCCGATGACGGCGGTGAACAGGCTCTCCCAGCACAGCAGGGCGGCGATGCTCCCCTTGCCCATGCCCAGGATGTTGTAGAGGCCCAGCTCCTTTTTCCGCTGCTTCATCAGAAAGCTGTTGATGTACAGCACCAGCACGGCGATGAAGATGGCCGCCACGAACATGCCGATGGTCATCATCATGCTCACGTACTCCGCCCCGCGCATCTCGTTCCGGCCGGGGTCGGTGGCCAGGGCGGCCATCACGTAGAACGCGGCGGCGAGGCCCGTCAGCGCCAGCAGATAGGGCACGAAGAACCGGCGGTTGCTCTTCATTCCGCTCAGGGCCAGCCGGGGATAGAGCTTACGCACTGTGCTCACCTCCGGCGGACAGGCGGGTCAGCGCGTCGGTGATGAGGCGGTACATCTCCCCGTCGGTGCGGCCCTGCCGGGACAGCTGATAGTACACCAGCCCGTCCCGGATGAACAGCACCCGCCCCGCCCGGCTGGCCGCCGCCGTGGAGTGGGTCACCATCAGCACGGTCTGGCCGGCCCGGTTGATCCGCACGAACAGATCCATCAGCGCCTCCGACGAGCGGGAGTCCAGCGCCCCGGTGGGCTCGTCGGCCAGCACCAGCTTGGGCCTCGTGATGAGGGCCCGCGCCACCGCGCACCGCTGCTTCTGGCCGCCGGACACCTCATAGGGGTACTTGTCCAGCAGGTCGGATATCTCCAGCTCCGCCGCCAGGGGCTTCAGCCGCTCCTCCATCTCCGGGTACTTCTTCCCCGCCAGCACCAGGGGCAGCAGGATGTTGTCCCGGAGGGAGAAGGTGTCCAGCAGGGAGAAGTCCTGGAACACGAAGCCCAGGTTGTCCCGGCGGAAGGCGGCCATGCTGCCCTCTTTCACTTTGGACAGATCCATCCCGTCCAGCACCACCGAGCCGGCGGTGGGCCTGTCCAGCGCCGCCAAAATGTTCAGCAGGGTGGTCTTGCCGGAGCCCGACTCCCCCATGATAGCCACATATTCCCCCTTCTCCACGGTAAAGGACACGTCAGCCAAAGCCTGAACCTTCTGGCCGCCGAACCGGGTGGAGTAGATCTTTTTCACGTGTTCCACTTCCAAAATGGGCATCGCGCAGTCCTCCTCAGTCAACTGTATTAAGCGTATTAACACAGTTAATATACCACGGAGGGCGCAAATGTCAAGGGGAAAAGTATTAAAGTTTCATTAAAACAGGGAAAGCCCCCGGACGGCAAGTCCGGGGGCGCGGCGCTATTTTAGTAGCTCCAGCTGGCCGGGTCGTTGTCAACAGAGATCACGCCGCCGGGGGCGTAAACGTCCCACTTCTGCATAGTGTCGTCCCAGGCGATGGAGGGGACGTTGGGGTAGACCCGCTCCCGGCCGTACTCGTCGGTGACCACCAGGGCCTCGCAGTAGACGTAGCCCCGCTCCAGGGTCAACTGCGGGCGGTGGAAGACGGATACCTGAGCGGGCGCCCCGCTGTTGGCGGGTTCATACCACATTACCAGCTTGTTGTCCCGGAACAGGCCGCAGCGGATGTCCGCCAGGGCGCAGTCGCGCGTGCTGATGGAGTAGGAGATGTGATCGTCCGCGCGAAGCGTGTCGCCCTTGAGGATATCCCAAGCCAGCGGGCCTCCCTCGATATTCGCATCGGGAAAGCTGCCGCTGTACAGCATGGAGTACTGTTCCAGCAGCTGGGTCTGGCGGGTGCCGTCGGCGGACACGAACACCACCGACAGGCGGATGTCGTCGGTGAGGGGACAGGTGACCTCCCCGGCAAAGGCGTGATCCGCCCCCGGCTCCACCGGGGCCTCGCACCGCTCCCCGGTGCTCTCCAGCACGAAGAGGGCGGTCATGCCCTCCTCATAGGTTTTGGGCACCGCCCGGAGGGTGAAAGTGATCTCGTTTGTCCGGTAATCGGGGGCGCGGTCTGCCTTCCAGTCGGCCACCAGGGTGTTCTGGGCCTCCAGGATGGACTCCACCCGGCCGGCGATGCCGTTGATCTGCCG
>CANQZJ010000168.1 GCA_947628315.1 uncultured Oscillospiraceae bacterium | reverse complement strand
GAGGAGATCTCCGGCGGCGAGCTGTACATCGACGGCAAGCTCTGCAACAACGTGGAGCCCAAGGACCGCGACATCGCAATGGTATTCCAGTCCTATGCACTGTACCCCCATATGTCCGTGTACGACAACATGGCCTTCGCCCTGAAGTTGAAAAAGGTGCCCAAGGCGGAGATCGACAAGAAGGTCCGCGAGGTGGCCCAGATCCTGGACATCACCCAGTACCTGGATCGGAAGCCCAAGGCTCTGTCCGGCGGCCAGCGGCAGCGCGTGGCCATCGGCCGGGCCATGGTGCGCGACCCCAAGGTGTTCCTGATGGACGAACCCCTCTCCAACCTGGACGCCAAACTGCGCAACCAGATGCGGGCCGAGATCATCAAGCTGCGCCAGCGCATCAACACCACCTTTATGTACGTGACCCACGACCAGACCGAGGCCATGACCCTGGGCGACCGGATCGTCATCATGAAGGACGGCTTCGTGAACCAGATCGGAACCCCCACCGAGGTGTTCGACAAGCCGGTCAATTTGTTTGTGGCCGGCTTCATCGGCATGCCGGTGATGAACTTCTTCGACAACTGCAAGCTGCTCTATGAGAACGATACCTACTACGCGGAGATCCGGGGCGCGAAGTTCAAGCTGGACGACTTCCAGCAGAAGGCGCTGAAGCAGAACCATCAGCCCGCCTGCGACATCGTGTGCGGCATCCGCCCTCAGCACATCAGCGTGGGCAGCGGCGACCTGGTGGCCACCATCGAGGTCAACGAGATGATGGGCTCCGAGGTGAACCTCCACGCCCGCAGCGAGACGGACGAGGTGGTCATGGTCATCCCCACCGTGGACCTGACGGTGGATGTGTCCCAGGGCGCCACGGTGAAGTTCACCACCCAGCCCAAGCTGATCCAGCTGTTCGACAAAGAGAGCGGCAATAACCTGATTTGGTACGACAAGACCAGCGCCGATGCCAACGCCCCTGTCTGTAAAGAGTATCATTTCTGATTCATCGCAAGGTATGCGAAGCTCCCGTCCCACATAGGGGCGGGAGCTTTGCTGACGCGGGACCAAAATAATCGGTGGTTATCGCCGCATTAAGAACAATCTTCAAGCGATATGCCGTTTTAAGAAAAAATACTACTGGTTGCCACAAGCATAAGGCACAAAATGTAATATACTGTCGAAAAGTTCTTGGAATATTTTGTGGTTATCCTCTTGACAGCGCGGCTGGTATATGTTACCATTTCATCGTTGATTGATTGCTTGTGCGTACTTCGCTGAAATCGCGGAGCCGGATCCATTGGACCTGGGACCGGGGGGCACCCGCATTGCATACGTTGTTAAGGTTGTACGTTATGCCGGAACGGCCGCTATAAGAGATTGCGGCGTTTACTGGCAGGAGCTTGTAGGGGGCAGTATACCCTTTTGAGGGTAGATTGCCCGTTGTTGAATGCTTATCACAGCCCATCGGGCTGAAAAGTGAAGAATGCCTGCGCTCATTGAGAGTGCGAAAAGTTTGTTGACGTTGATGTTTTGACGACTTTTCGCACTCTCTTTTTGCGTTTTTGAAGGTGTTTCCGCTCATCAGGAGCAGCCAGCGGTCTTGCCAGCCGCCGGCCAGGGAAACGGATGCAACAGAATAGAACGAACTGCCAGAACCCTCCCCGCTTTGAGGTTTGCGGGGGCCCAGGGATGATAACCTCGGAGGCCGCTGGCAAACGGCCTCGCCTCTCACCGCTCCGGCGCTGCGCCGGTCCGGCAGCGTGAGAGTTCGCGTACCCCCGATCCCGGCCGGAGGGATCGAAGGACACACGCGGTGTTTTGCCGCAGCCGAGTTCAGCGGCCGTGTCCGCAGCCGCCCGTATGGGCAGGGAGTTTTGCTCCCCACGCTGTATCCGTACTGACCGAGGCACAACTAAAAGAGAGACAGGTATCGGAACAGAGTTCCTCAGGCCGCTTGTTTCAAGGGTTTGGGCCCTTTTGAAGATGTCTGTTTCAGTGGAAACGAGCCGGAAACGGACATAGTTGCCAAGGGGTGGACTGCGCCCTTCTGAACATGATCATGAACATAAGGAGTCCTTTTCACATGAAAACCAAGATCAAGAATGAGGGCATTTACAGGGCCCTCGTAGACCAGCTGGATAAGCTGGCAAGGCACAATCGGCAGGGGAGCTTCCGAACCAAGGATCGGTATTACGAGGCCATGAAGCGGTTCTGCAAATTCCTTGCGGATCACTATCGCCTGCAAAAGCTGTCCAATCTCAGAGGCGAGCATCTGGTCAGCTACGTGGAGCATATGCAGATGGCCGGGAAGGCCGCCTCTACCATCAAGACTGACCTGGCCGCCATTCGGTTCTTCCATGATTTGATGGATGCCAAGCACCGTCTGCCCGACAACGATGAGCTGGGTATTCAACTGGAGCGCCGCCGGTTCGGGCAGAAGGACCGCACCTGGACTTCGCCGGAGTTTAACCGCCTCCTGATGGCCGCCCTGGCCGAGGATCGTTACGACTACATCCTGGCCTTCTATCTGGCCCGGTATGCGGGTCTGAGGATCCATGAGTGCTTCCGCATCGACACCGCCATCGCGGAGGACGCTCTGCGCAAAGGGGCTATTATCATCAAGGGCAAGGGCGGCAAGGTCCGCACGGTGCCCATCAATGAGCAGATCACCATCGCGCTCCGGGAGCGACTCCGTCGGACGGCGCGGGGGCACAAGCTGCTGGTGCCCGACGATATGCCTACCGACGACGCCATCTACGGCGTCCAAAAGTTTCTGCTGGATCATCGGAAGGAACTCCGTGACGAAGGTGACGAGCGGCCTCTGACCTTCCACGGGCTGCGTCACACCTACGCCGCCGAGCAGTATCAGAGGCTGGTGGATGCCGGCATTCCCGAACTGACGGCCCACTTCGAAGTTTCCAGGCTCCTGGGCCATGAGCGGCCCGATGTCACAGACATCTACCTTGCGTCGGTGAGGAAGGGTGGTCGTCTTGGAGACTAAGTATCGCTCCTCAGATAGATCACAGTCTCACGGCGAAGGGGATCATGTCCCGATCCACCTGAAAATGACGCTGACCATCCGGGAGGCGGCTGAGTACAGCAACATCGGGATTAACAAAATCGACAGCCTGTTGCGGACGCCCAACTGCCCCTTTGTCCTCTATGTAGGCACAAAAAAGCTGGTGAAGCGCAAAGAGTTCGAGGAGTTCATCAGTAATAAATTGATCATTTGAACGCATTTCGCTATTGAGAAAAAGAAAGCCCTATGCTACAATGATTGTTGTTGCA
>CANQZJ010000167.1 GCA_947628315.1 uncultured Oscillospiraceae bacterium | reverse complement strand
GTGATCCTCCCCGGCGACCCGGGCCGGTGCGAGGCCATCGCCAGATACTTCGACGACCCGATCCACGTCCGCACCAACCGGGAGTTCTGCACCTGGACGGGCACGCTGCTGGGGGAGAAGGTCTCCGTCACCTCCACCGGCATCGGCGGGCCGTCGGCGGCCATCGCCATGGAGGAATTGTGCAACCTGGGGGCGGACACCTTCATCCGGGTGGGCACCTGCGGCGGTGTCAAACTGGACGTGACCAGCGGCGACGTGGTCATCGCCACGGGGGCCGTCCGTATGGAGGGAACCAGCCGGGAGTACGCCCCCATCGAGTTCCCCGCGGTGGCCGACCTGTCCGTCACCAACGCCCTGGTGGACGGCGCGAGGGCCCTCGGCAGGCGTTGGCACGCCGGCGTCGTCCAGTGTAAAGACTCCTTCTACGGGCAGCACTCGCCGGAGGTCATGCCGGTCGCTGGCGAGCTGCAAAGCAAGTGGGAGGCGTGGAAGCGCCTTGGGGTGCTGGCCTCCGAGATGGAGTCCGCCGCCCTGTTCACCGTGGCGGCCCACCGGGGCGTCCGGTGCGGCTCGGTGTTCCACGTGATCTGGAACCAGGAGCGCAACGCCGCCGGCCTGGATCAGACCCGGGACGAGAACACCGACGGGGCCATCCGGGTGGGCGTCGAAGCCCTGAAACTGCTCATCCAACGGGACAGAGACTGATTCGACTACAACAGAGAGAGGGACACTCTATTATGGCAAAAACTGCGGTCGTCACAGACAGCAACAGCGGCATCTCCGTGGCCGAGGGCAAGACCCTGGGCGTGGCAGTGGTGCCCATGCCGGTGAACATCAACGGCGAGATCTTCTATGAGGGCGACGGCCTGACCCAGGAGTACTTCTACAAGCTGCAGGCGGGCGGGGCGGACATCGCCACTTCTCAGCCCGCCCCGGGGGACGTGGCCGCCGTGTGGGACAAAGTCCTGAAAGACCACGACGCCCTTGTCTATATCCCCATGACGGCGGGGTTGAGCAACTCCTACGGCACCGCCTGCATCCTGGCCCAGGAGTACGACGGCAGGGTGGAGGTGGCGGACAACCGCCGCATCTCCGTCACCCAGCGGCAGTCCGTAATGGACGCGCTGAAGCTGGCGGAGGCCGGACTGGACGCCAAAGCCATCCGGGCCAGGCTGGAGGAACAGGCCTATGACGCCTGCATCTATATCACCGTGGACAACCTGAAGTATCTCCGCAAGGGGGGCCGGGTGTCCGGGGTGGAGGCCATCGCGGGCACCATGCTGAATATCAAGCCGGTGCTGGAGATCGCCGGCGAGAAGCTGAACGCCGTGGGAAAGGTTCGGGGCATGAAGGCCGCCCGGGAGGATATGCTCCGCCGGCTCCGGGCCGACGTGGAGGGCAGGCTCAAGCCGCTGAAAGACGCGGGGAACCTGGCCATCAAGATCGCGTGCAGCCAGGTGTCCAAAGAGCTGATGGATGACTGGCGCGCCCAGGTTCAGGCCGCCTTCCCGGACTTCCCGCCGGTGACCGGCGAGCCGCTGACCCTGTCCATCGCCACCCACACCGGGCCGGGGGCCCTGGGTTGCGGGGCGGTGCGCGTTTGAGGTTTTGTTCGGGCATTTTTTTCCAAGGGGTTTTTGCATGAAAGAGCAATATCAGCGCTATATCGATCAGACTATGGAGGTTCAGCGGCTGGCCCGGCCCCAGTTGTCGCCCGGCCTTTCAAAGGAGGAACTGGTGGAGACCATCCGGGCCGGCGCCCAGAAGATCTTCCTCATCCGCAAGGACGACGACAGGCTGCTGGACGAGCTGGTTCTCTCCCGAAAGCCGGAGGATCTGACGCCCGAAGACGTGGCGGATCTGGAGGAGTTCGCCGACGATCTGTCCCGGTTCAACCAGAAGCTGGACAACGGTGCGGCCCACTACGTCCACCGCCTGCTGTACGGCTACGCCCAGCTCCACGACGACACGGCCTTGTGCGTCCGGGAGCTGTACTATCTGGGGCTGACGCTGTATTACATGAACCAGCGCTATACCGAGGCCGGGGTCAATATGTTCGGCGACCAGGTGCGCGATTATTTCACCCGGGGTGCCGCCTATCTGGATCGCTATGAGGAGCTGGACCGGGAGACCCGGGGCTTTGTGATCCGCTGTCTGGGCAATCGCCGGCTGGGCCTGGACACCGGGCCGAAGAAAGGGGACATCCGCGAAAGCTACGTGGTCTATTCCCGGCAGTTCCGGGACGCCATGGCGGTGATCGGCTCCCCCAGGTATCGCGCCATGGATCCCGAGCTGCCCTGGGATTCCTTTGAGTACACCCTCCACATGGGCCGCACCGCCTGCCTGAGCGCCCTGCGTACCGATCCCGACCCGGAGATCGCCCGGGATGTGCTGGAGTCGGCAGAGTTTGTCTATCGCTGGCAGGAGCGGCTGGATCGGCTCCACGCCAAGACCTTTACCGCCGCCCGGGTGCGGTACTGCTACCACGCCGCCCGCTATCACGCGGGGCTCATCTCCGCCGCCCAGCTGGTGGAGGAGCTGCTGGCCATCCGGGATGAGGGCAGCCGGGACGATTATTCCGATCTGGGCATCTACATCAACATGATGCTGCCGGCCTATATCATGTACTACGCCGATGTGCTGCCGGAGGAGGAGCGGCCCCGGTTCGACGGGCGCGTCCAGCGGGCGCTGGACATGCAGATGGACTATCTGCGCTCCATGCCCCCCGGCGAGTATTCCTCCATGGCCGCCAACTATATCAACAGTATCGCCCCCTCCCGGTTCGTACACGACAAGGGCGTGATGGGCAGCATGCTGGGCTACATCATGGCCGCCCACGAGCCCACCTACGTCCACTCCCGTGTGGTGGCCTGGCTGACCCGCCGCCTGTGCCGGCAAACCGTGGACGCGGCGCCGGAGGCCCTTGTGGGGCTGCTGGACACCAAAGACGCGGCTGAGGTCCGGGCCCGCGGGGAGGAGCTCTGCGATCTGGCCGAGCGATGCGGGCTGTACCATGACATCGGCAAGAACATGGTGCTGGACGACATCGCCATCTACAGCCGCCGCCTGCTGGACGAGGAGTTCGCCTGCATCAAGCAGCACCCCTATATGGGCTGTCACCTCCTGTCCTCTTTCGATGAGATGAAGGACGCGGCCCAGGCCGCCCTCTGCCACCACCGTTTCTACGACGACAAGGGGGGCTATCCGCTCCAGTACCCGCCCTGTGAGGGGCCCATCCGCGCCATCGTGGACATGGTGACGGTGGCCGACTCCATGGACGCCGCCACCGACAACGTGGGCCGGAGCTACGCCCAGACCAAGACCTT
>CANQZJ010000166.1 GCA_947628315.1 uncultured Oscillospiraceae bacterium | reverse complement strand
TCCTCCCCGTGGATGTAGTCCACCCGGCCGGCGTGCTCCGCCAGGTAGTCGTCCAGGAAGTTCTGGAGGGCGGCCACCGGCAGCTGGGCGGTGGCAAAGGGCACCGTCACGGCGCCGTCCCCCTCTGCGGTGACGTAAGTCAGCACGTGTCCGTCCCGGGGATGGCTTCCCTGCTTCGCGCCGGGACAGCACTCCATGAGGGCGCTCAGCAGCTCCTTCCACTGGACGTTGAACACCACCCGGTGGATGGGCTCGAACTCCAGGGACTCGTCGTGGAGGTTCACCAGCTCGCACAAAGCGAACCGGGCGGGCAAAGCGTCCCACCGGTCGGGCGGAGTTAACCGCTTCTGCCGCTCGTAGCACTCCTTGGCGGTGGCGAGAGAGTGGTTGCCGTCGCCCACCGCAAACAGCATCACCGGCTGGCCCTCGGCGCGGTAGCGCTTTCCAAACTCCTCCGGGTCGGCCAGGGCGGACAGGGCGGCGGCCACCTGGGCCAGCTGCTCCTCTCCCAGCCTCCAGCCGGCGATGTGCCCGCCCCGCTCCATCAGGTCGAAGTCGTAGAGCCGCTCCATCTTCCCCTTTTGGGCCGTGAGGGGCTCGATGACGGTGCGGCCGGGGTCGTCGGTGAGGAGCATGGCGTGGGGCAGCTCGATGGGGGCGTTCTTCCGCACCGCCACTCTCGGCGGGATGCGGGAGAGCACCACGCCCTCGGTGGCGCGGACGGCGGCCCCGGAGCCGGGCTCATAGTCGTACTGCTCCAGATCCACCATGCCCACCAGCCCCCGGCGGACTTTGCCGCTGTCCAGGGTGCGCTCCACGTAGATCATGGCGGCGGGCAGCTCGTCAAACCGCCCCTCCCGCAGATACCGGCTCATGGTGTTGTTGATGTCCATGATGTCGGTCTCCACATGGGGGCCGTCCAGGCTGCTCTCAGGCAGGATCAGACGCAGGGCGGAGGGGGCGCGGCCCACCCGCTCCTCCACCCGCTGCCAGTACTCCGGCTGGGAGGTGTACTGGTCGCAGGCCACCACGCTCCACAGGGACAGGTCGCAGTCCTTTGGGAGCAAAATATCGGCGGGACGGAAGGGCAGCTTGTCAAACAGCTCTGCCATGGTGTCTCCTCCTCACAAATCGGCGCTGTCGGATCACAGGGCGGCCTTGATGGCGGCCAGCAGATCGGGGAACTCCTCGTAGGCGGGCAGCTCCGGGTGAGCGGCCTTGATGGCGTCGGTGGACTTGAACAGGAAGCCCGCCTTGCTGGCCTGGATCATGGCCAGGTCGTTGAAGCTGTCCCCGGCGGCGATGGTCTCAAACCCGCAGGATTGCAGGGCCTTCACGGTGGTGAGCTTGGACTTCTCGCACCGCATCTGATAGCCGGTGATCTCGCCGTTCTCCCCCACTTTCAGGGTGTTGCAGTAGATGGAGGGCCAGTTCAGCTTCTCCATCAGGGGCTTGGCGAACTGCTCGAAGGTGTCGCTGAGGATGACCACCTGGGTGATGGTGCGCAGCTCGTCCAGGAACGCCTTCGCCCCGGGCAGCGGGTCGATCTTCGCGATGGTGGCCTGGATCTCCTTCAGGCCCAGGCCGTGCTCCTTCAGGATGGCCAGGCGGTACTTCATCAGCTTGTCGTAGTCGGGCTCGTCCCTTGTGGTGCGGCGCAGCTCCGGGATGCCGCTGGCCTCAGAGAAGGCGATCCAGATCTCGGGGACGAGAACGCCCTCCATATCCAGACAGACGATATTCATGGGTAAATCTCCTTCTTTTACAGGGTTTTCAGGAACCGTTCCAGCCGTCTCAGCGCCTCGTCCAGATCCTTCATGGAGGCGGCGTAGCACGCCCGGACGAAGCCCTCCCCGCCGGGGCCGAAGGCGGAGCCGGGAATGACTGCCACCTTTTCGGCGGCCAGGAATTTGTCACAGAACTCCACGGAGGTGAGGCCGGTGGACTTGATGCAGGGGAAGGTGTAGAACGCCCCCCTGGGCTCAAAGCAGTCCAGCCCCAGGGCGCGGAAGCCGTCCACCAGGAAACGGCGGCGGCCGTCGTACTCGTCCCGCATGGCCTCGATGTCCCCATCCCCGTTGTTCATGGCCTCGATGGCGGCGTACTGGCTGGTGGTGGGGGCGGACATGATGCCGTACTGGTGGAGCTTGGTCATGGCGCCGATGAGCTCCCTGGGCCCGCACACGTACCCCAGCCGCCAGCCGGTCATGGAGTAGGCCTTGGAGAAGCCGTTGACCACCACGGTGCGCTCGTACATATCCGGGATGGAGGCGATGGACACGTGCCGCTGGCCGTAGGTCAATTCCGCGTAAATTTCATCGGAGATGACCAGGACGTTGGTGCCCCGCAGCACCTCGGCGATGGCCTCCAGATCCTCCCTGGCCATGATGCCGCCGGTGGGGTTGCAGGGATAGGGCAGCACCAACGCCTTGGTCTTCGGCGTGATGGCGGCTTTCAATTCCTCCGCGGTGAGGCGGAACTCGTTCTCCGCCTTCGTCTCCACGTAGACGGGCACCCCGTGGTACATGGAGGCCAGCGGCCCGTAGCACACGAAGGAGGGGGTGGGGATGATGACCTCGTCCCCCGGCTCCAGCACGCAGCGGAAGGTCAGATCCAGCCCCTCGCTGCCCCCCACGGTGACCAGGATCTGCCCGATGGGGGCGTATTCCAGATCAAACCGCCGCCTCATGTACGCGGAGACGGATCGGCGCAGGTCGGACAGGCCGGCGTTGGGGGTGTACTTGGTAAACCCCTTCTCCAGGGAGTAGATGCCCGCGTCCCGGATGTGCCAGGGGGTGGGGAAATCCGGCTCGCCGATCCCCAGGGAGATGCCCCCCTCCATGCCCTGGAGCAGGTCGAAATACTTGCGGATGCCGGAGGGCGGGATGGCCTTTACCCGGCCGCATAAGATATCGTCGTAATTCATTCGAGAATAAACCTCTCCTCCTGCTCCTCCTTTGCGGGGAAGATCAGGTGTTTTTCTTTGTATTTCTTCAAAATGAAGTGGGTGGCGGTGCCGGTCACGTCCTCCAGGGTGGACAGCTTCTGGCTGACGAAGGTGGCGACTTCCTTCAGCGTCTTGCCGGAGATGATGACGGTGAGGTCGAACGCGCCGCTCATCAGGTAGACGGACTCCACCTCGTCGTACTGGTAGATGCGCTCCGCCACCCGGTCGAAGCCGTTGCCCCGCTGGGGGGTCACCTTCACCTCGATCAGGGCGGTGACCGCCTCCCGCTCCGTGCGATCCCAGTCGATGATGGCCTTGTAGCCCAGAATGACCTGATCGTCCACATACCGGGCGATGGCGGCCTTGGTGTCCTCCTCGCTCATGCCCGCCAGGGCGGCCAGCTGGGCGGTGGACAGGGTGGCGTCGTCCTCTAAAAGCTGAAGCAGTTCCTTCATGGTGTACCTCCCG
>CANQZJ010000165.1 GCA_947628315.1 uncultured Oscillospiraceae bacterium | reverse complement strand
CGGTTTATCTCCGGGAAGGGACGGATATCCTATGGGCAAAACGGTGGCCATCGTGAATCAAAAGGGCGGCGTGGGCAAGACCACCACCTGCGTCAATCTGGCCGCCGCGCTGACGGCCCTGGGCGCGCGGGTGCTGGTGTGCGATTTCGACCCCCAGGGCAACGCCACCTCCGGCTTCGGTCTGGACAAGACCCGCTCCCCAAACGTCTACGATGTGATCCTCGGCAGCGCGGACATCGGCAGCGCCATCTGCCAGACCAGGTGGGCGGACGTGGTGCCCGCCAACAAGGCGCTGTCCGGCGCCACGGTGGAGCTGATCGCCCTGGATCGCCGGGAGTACCGCCTGAAGGACGCTCTGGAGAAAGTCCGGGCCCGCTATGACTACATCTTCATCGACTGCCCGCCCTCGCTGGAGCTGCTGACGCTGGACTCCCTCTGCGCGGCGGACACCCTGCTGGTGCCCGTGCAGTGTGAGTACTACGCCCTGGAGGGCCTGTCCGACCTGCTCTATACCGTCCGGCTGGCAAAGCGGAGCCTCAATCCCCCGCTGGACCTGGAGGGCGTCATCCTCACCATGTACGACGGGCGGACGAATCTGTCCATGCAGGTGGCGGAGGAGGTCAAGCGCCATTTCCCGGGGAAGGTGTTCGCCACCGTCATCCCCCGGAACGTGCGCCTGTCCGAGGCGCCAAGCCACGGCCTGCCGGTGACGGCCTACGACCCCCTGTCCCGGGGCGCCGAGGCCTACAGCGGTCTGGCGAAGGAATTTATGGAGCGGAACCCCATCATGGCCGCTCGTTGACCTTTACCGGCCCATAGAGAAAGAAAGGAAGTGTTCCTATGCCGAAGCCGAAAGGCGGCCTGGGCAAGGGTTTGGGCGCCTTGATTGGCGATGCGGGCCTCGGCGCCCCGGAGGCGGGCTCCGTCTCTCTGCCCATCTCCCAGGTGGAGCCGGGTCTGAACCAGCCCCGGAAGCGTTTTGAGGGATCCGCCCTGGACGACCTGGCCGACTCCATCCGGGAGCACGGCATCCTCCAGCCCATCACGGTGCGGCGGCTGTCCACCGGGTACTACCAGATCATCGCCGGCGAGCGCCGCTGGCGGGCGGCCAAGATGGCCGGCCTGCGCGAGGTGCCCGTGGTCATCATCGAGGCAGACGACCGCCGGGTGATGGAGCTGGGCCTCATCGAGAATCTCCAGCGGGAGGATCTGAACCCCATGGAGGAGGCGGAGGGATATCAAACCCTGATCTCCCAGTACGGCCTGACCCAGGAGGAGGTGGCCCGGCGGATGGGCAAGTCCCGCTCCGCGGTAGCCAACGCCCTGCGGCTGATGGCCCTGCCCGAACCGGTGCGGGAGTTGGTGGTGGCGGGCCATCTGTCCGCCGGCCACGCCCGCGCGGTGCTGTCGGTGGACGGCAGCGACAGGGCCAGGATCGCCTTCGCCAACCTGATCGTCAAGGACGGCATGAGCGTCCGGCAGGCGGAGAGCGCCGCCCGGAAGTTCAGGTATAAGGGCGACCTCCGCCCCGACGACAGGCCGCAAAAGGAAAATCCCAACCACATCTATATCCGGGCGGTGGAAAAGGAGATGTCCCAGCGGCTGGGCCGGAAGGTGTCCATCGCCGACAGCGGCAAAAAGGGCCGGCTGTCCCTGGAGTACTACGGCACCGACGATCTGAACGACCTGCTGGAGCTGTTGGAGGCTTTGCCCGCCAAAAATCAGTAAATTCTCACGATAAAAGGTGAAACCGATATGTTAGACATCAAATTTGTCCGGGAAAACCCGGATATCGTCAAGGAAAACATCAAAAAGAAGTTCCAGGACGAGAAGCTACCCCTGGTGGATCAGGTCATCGAGCTGGACGCCAGGAACCGGGCGGCTATGACCGAGGCCAACGAGCTGCGCTCCCAGCGGAACACCCTGTCCAAGCAGGTGGGGATGCTCATGGGCCAGGCGAAAAAGGATCCCTCCAAGCTGGCGGAGGCCGAGGAGGCCAAGGCCAGGGTAAAGGCCAACGCCGACCGCCTGGCGGAGCTGGAGAAACTGGAGGACGAGCTGGCCGTCCAGATCCGCAAGATCATGCTGGTGATCCCCAACATCATCGACCCCAGCGTGCCCATCGGCCCGGACGACTCCGCCAATGTGGAAGTCCAGCGCTTCGGCGAGCCCGTGGTGCCCGACTTTGAGATCCCCTACCACACCCAGATTATGGAGTCCTTCGACGGCGTGGATATGGACGCCGCCGGCCGGGTGTCCGGCGCGGGCTTCTACTATCTCATGGGCGACGTCGCCCGGCTCCACGAGGCCGTGCTGGCCTATGCCCGGGACTTTATGATCAACAAGGGCTTCACCTTCTGCGTGCCGCCGTTCATGATCCACGGCAACGTGGTGGAGGGCGTCATGAGCCAGACCGACATGGAGGCCATGATGTACAAGATCGAGGGAGAGGATCTCTATCTGATCGGCACCTCCGAACACTCCATGATCGGCAAATTCATCGACCAGATCATCCCGGAGGACAAACTGCCCCAGACGCTGACCTCCTACTCCCCCTGCTTCCGCAAGGAGAAGGGCTCCCACGGCATCGAGGAGCGGGGCGTGTACCGCATCCACCAGTTCGAGAAGCAGGAGATGATCGTGGTGTGCCGGCCCGAGGACTCCATGGCCTGGTACGAGAAGATGTGGCGGTTCTCCGTGGAGCTGTTCCGCTCCATGGACATCCCGGTGCGTCAGCTGGAGTGCTGCTCCGGCGACCTGGCCGATCTGAAGGTCAAGTCCTGCGACATCGAGGCGTGGAGCCCCCGGCAGAAGAAGTATTTCGAGGTCTGCTCCTGCTCCAACCTGGGCGACGCCCAGGCCCGCCGCCTGAAGATGCGGGTCAAGGGCGAAAAGGGGATGTATCTGCCCCACACCCTGAACAACACCGTGGTGGCGCCGCCCCGGATGCTCATCGCCCTGCTGGAGAACAACCTGCAGGCCGACGGCTCCGTGAATATCCCCGAGGTGCTGTGGCCCTATATGGGCGGCACCAGGGTGCTGACCCCCAAGCATTGAGCGTAAATTAACCAAATATATAAAGGAGGAAAACGCCATGAAATTCTGGAAAGTTCTCGCCGGTCTGGCGGCCGCCGCCGCTCTGATCCCCTACCAGGTGGAGAAGGACGAGGAGACCGGCACCCTCAAGCTGAAAGCCCTGACCTGGGAGGCCACCAGATCCCCCAATCCGGAGGACGGCGGCACGCAGGTGGAGGTGTCCATTCTGCCCGGTCTGTCTCCGGTGGACGTGGAGGATCTGGCCGGCCCGGACGAGCCCGCCGGCGACCCGGAGGCCGAGATGTTCGACGACAGCGTCACCCTGGGCGACGTGCCCCCCGTCACCATTCCCGACGCCCAGTAATTTCCCGAACCGCTGAACGTTTCACGTGAAACAATTCTAAGGAG
>CANQZJ010000164.1 GCA_947628315.1 uncultured Oscillospiraceae bacterium | reverse complement strand
CGACTGGAGGATAGGCAAATGCCGAGAATATTAGTGGTGGACGACGAGCGCGTCCTGGTAAAAGGCATCAAGTTCAACCTGGAGAATGAGGGCTACACGGTGGACGTGGGCTACGACGGCGAGGAGGCCGTGGACAAGGCCCGGGCCGGGGACTATGACCTGATCATCCTGGATCTGATGATGCCCCGGATCGACGGGCTCCAGGCCTGCATCAGGATCCGGGAGTTCTCCAACGTGCCCATCATCATGCTCACTGCAAAGAGCGAGGACGCGGACAAGATCATCGGCTTCGAGTGCGGGGCGGACGACTACATCACCAAGCCCTTCAACATTCTGGAGCTGAAGGCCCGCATCCGGGCGCTGCTCCGGAGGGCGGGAGCCGCCACCCAGCAGAAGAAGGACGCCGACCGGGTCAGCCGGGGGAGCATCACCCTGGATCTGGCCGAGCGGGCGGCCTTCCGGGACGGCCGGCGGGTGGAGCTCACCGCCAAGGAGTTCGACCTGATGGCGCTGCTCATGCGCAACCCCGGCCGGGTCTACAGCCGGGAAAATCTGCTGAATCTGGTGTGGGGCTACGAGTACATCGGCGAGTTCCGAACGGTGGACGTCCACGTCCGGCGCCTGCGGGAAAAGCTGGAGCCCGACCCCGCCAACCCCGAGTATATCATGACCAAATGGGGCGTCGGCTACTACTTCAGCAGCGACCAGTAATTTTTTGCATATCAACGGAGAGGAGGGGAGACCGTGGCAGAGGCGGAACCGTTGCGACAGATCGAGACAGTGGAGCAGGAGAAGCCCATCAAGGTTCCCTTCCTGCGCTCCATCCGGGCGAAATACGCCTTCACCTATCTGCTGGTGGTGGCGGCCATCATCGCCATTATGAACACCTATCCGCTGTTCATGGTGGAGGACATGGTGTTCTCCTCCAAGGCGGCTTCCCTCCGGCGGCAGGCCCTGGTCATCGGCTCGGCGCTGTCCGTGTCCGAGACGCTGACAAGGGAAGGCGCTGAACAGACCATGGCCCTGCTGGAGGACGTCCAGGCCACCCGGGTGCTGGTCACCGACGGGGAGGGCCGCATCCTCTACGACAACTCCACCCTGGACAACCGCCTGGGGGACTACGCCCTCATGGGAGAGGTGGTGGCCGCCCTGGACGGACAGGACGTGTGGCGTCTGGAATACCGGGACGGCGCGTTCAGAGGCCGCGCCGCCGCGCCGGTGGTCTACCGGGGGGAGGTGCTGGGCTGCGTCTACCTCTATGAATACGACAGCGAGCAGGCCGACATCCTGCTGTCCATCCAGAACAACCTGCGGAGCATCTCCATCGTTATCGGTCTGGCGGCGGCGGTGCTGGCGCTGCTGCTGTCCCAGGCGCTGACCCGCTCCGCCGGGCGGCTGCTGGCGGCCATCCGCCGCCTGCGGAAAGGGGAGTACGACAACCGGGCCGTCATCCGGGGCAGGGACGAGATGGCCCAGCTGGCCGACGAGTTCAACCGCATGGCGGGGCGCCTCCAGACCACCGAGGAGGCCCGCCGCCGCTTCGTGTCCGACGCCTCCCACGAGCTGAAGACGCCGCTGGCCTCCATCCGGCTGCTCACCGACTCCATTTTGCAGAACGACAGCGTGGACATGGGCACCGTCCGGGAGTTCGTGTCCGACATCGGCGACGAGGCCGACCGCCTCACCCGCATCAGCGAGCGGCTGCTCACCCTCACCCGGCTGGACGCCAACGTGGAGCGGGCCAGGGAGCCGGTGGAGCTGAACGCCGTCACCGCCCGGGTCACCGATATGCTGGCGCCCCTGGCAAAGGAGCGCAGCATCACTCTGAACTGCCATTTTGAGCCCGCCTGCGCCCTCCTTGCCAACGAGGACGACCTGTACCAGGTGACGTTCAACCTGGTGGAGAACGCCATTAAATACAACGCGCCCGGCGGGAAAGTGGACGTGTCCGTGTACCACCAGGAGGACATGGTGGTGCTGGCCGTGGCCGACACCGGCGTGGGCGTCCCCGAAGAGGACATGGACAAGATATTCGACCGCTTCTACCGGGTGGACAAGGCCCGCTCCCGGGAGCAGGGCGGTACCGGTCTGGGGCTGTCCATCGCCCGGGACACCGCCCGCCTCCACCGGGGGGACATCACCGTGGAGCCCAACCCGGAGGGCAAGGGCAGCGTGTTCTACGCGGAGTTCCCCGCCCTCGTCGAGGAAGGGGGCGGGGAGCAGTGAAAAGGAGATCCGCTTTACTGCTTGTGACGGCGCTGCTGCTGTCCCTGTTTGCCTGTGGGCAAAAACAGACGGAGGCGGACACGGGGCTGTCTCTGTGGTTCCCCTCCCAGCGGGGGGATCTGACCACCGCGCTGTCCACCGAAGCCTATACCGGCGCGGAGATGATCCCCGACCTGATGAACGCCCTGCTGGCCGGCCCCACAGGGGAGAAGACCGGGCTGCTGCCCTTTGCCCCGGCGGGCACCACCCTCGTCGACTGGTCGGCCAGGGCGCGGACGGCGGAGATCGTGCTCTCCGGCCAGTATGCCGCCCTCTCCGGGATGGATCGGACGCTGGCGGACTACTGCGTGGCCTTGACCCTTATCCAGATCGAGGGCATCGACGGGGTGCGGGTCAACGTGGAGGGCCAGCCCGCCGGACGCCTGCTACGGGCAGGGGACGTGGTGTTCTCCGGCGCCGAGGAGGAGCCGGTGGAGGTGCCCGCCACCCTCTATTTCCGCATGGTGAACGGCGGCGGCCTGGGCTATGAGCTGCGCACCTTCCGCCTCACCGAGGACGAGACCCCCGCCAAGGCGGTGCTGGAGGCCCTCATCGCGGGGCCGGAGGAGGGCGACCAGCTGGCCGCCCTCCTGCCGGGGGATCTGACCGTCTACGCCGTGTGGCTGGACGACGGGACGTGCTCCGTCAACGTGTCCTCCGCGCTGCTGGACAACGTGCCGGAGGCGGCGGAGGAACAGGAGCTGGTCATCGTGTCCCTGGTGGATACCCTGTGCAGCCTGGACAACGTGAAGCAGGTGCAGATCCTGGTGGAGGGCGAGACCATCAGCCGCTACGGGGAGATCGACCTGTCCGGCCCTCTGCTGCCGGAGGCCCAATAAACCCTTGCGATCGGCGGGGCCGGGGGGACGATCCCCGGCCCCGAAAAAATTTTCCGGGAAATTTTCAAAAACCCCTTGACCTTCCACTTGGTGGAAGGTGTACCGTGAGTTTCAGAAGGGAGGCGAAGGCCGTGAAGATCAACGAGGTGGAGCGGCTGGCGGGGATCACCAAGGGCAACATCCGCTTTTACGAGAAAGAGGGGCTGCTCACCCCCGGCCGGAACAGCGACAACGGCTACCGGGATTACGGCGAGGCCGACGTGGAGTGGCTGAAGAAGATCCGGCTGCTGCGGATGCTGGACGTGCCCATCGAGGAGATCAAACGGCTCAAGTCCGGGGAGCTGACCCTGGA
>CANQZJ010000163.1 GCA_947628315.1 uncultured Oscillospiraceae bacterium | reverse complement strand
CCGCAGATCTTCGCCAGCGTGAGGGCCAGCGTCACCGAAGGGGAGTAGTCCCCCCGCTCGATGAGGCTGATGGTCTGTCGGGACACCCCCGCCATGCGCCCCAGCTCCTGCTGGTTGACGCCCAGGGCGGCCCTTCGCTCTTTTAGACGGTTGCGCAGTCCCATGCCGCGCCTCCTTTCTGACAAGGCGGGTTGTCGTAATGACCGTTTCCTTTGTCAAAATGACAACTTTATTTGTCAAACTAAAAATAGCACAGCCGGACAGTGCTGTCAAGAGGAAAATGGGATTTTTTTGTGCAGGCTGGCGACCGGTCAGGGAAATGCCTTTGAAAATAAAGCAGGGCGGCCCGAAGGCCGCCCCTACAGCACAGCGTTGACATTTTAGTCGAATCATGTATAATTGAGTTCGGAAAGGGTGCTGCCATAACGGTAGGCGGTCGGCCACTATCCCCGAAAGGGGGTGACCTTATGCCTCTGATTATCACGTTTCACGTCTTCGGTCTGACCATGACGCTGCGGATAAAAAGGGACAACCGCCACTCTGCCAAGTGACGGTTGTCTATCTTCGGATAAATAACTGACATTGGACTGACCGCTTATCGGCTGCGCCCTTTCCATTTGTTATTATAACCGACTTCTCACAGTTTGTCAAGCGGAAGAGAAGCCGCAGCGGAAGGCGGGCGGGAGATTCAATGTTCCGTCCCGCAGTGCTCGCAGTCGTGGTCGCAGAAGTCGGCGGGGTTGTAAGGGATGTTGTTCTTGTCATAGTAGTCCTTGATGGCGGCTTTGACCGCCTCCTCCGCCAGCACGGAGCAGTGGAGCTTGTAGGCGGGGAGACCGTCCAGGGCCTCCACCACCGCCTGGTTGGTGAGGGTCAGCGCCTCGTCCAAGGGCTTGCCCTTGATGAGCTCGGTGGCCATGGAGCTGGTGGCGATGGCGCTGCCGCAGCCGAAGGTCTCGAACTTCACGTCGGTGATGATGCCGTTGTCGATTTTCAGGTACATCTTCATGATGTCGCCGCACTTGGCGTTGCCCACCTCGCCGATGCCGTCGGCGTCGGGGATCTCGCCCACGTTCCGGGGGTTGCGGAAGTGGTCCATCACTTTTTCACTGTATAACATACTTGCGCTCTCCTCTCTCCAAAGCTTTCCACACGGGGGACATCCCCCGGAGGTAATCCACCACCTCTTTCACGGCGGCGACGATCTCGTTCACTTCTTCCATGGTGTTGGTGTAGTCCAGGGTCAGCCGCAGGGAGCCGTGGGCCACCTCGTGGGGCCGGCCGATGGCCAGCAGCACGTGGCTGGGATCCAGCGACCCGGAGGTGCAGGCCGACCCGGAGGAGGCGGACACCCCCTTGTCGTCCAGCAGCAGCAGGAGGGACTCGCCCTCGATGCCCTCGAAGCAGAAGTTCACGTTGCCGGGGAGCCGGGGGGACTTTGACCCATTCAGCGCCCCGTGGGGGATGGCGGACAGCCCCTCGATCAGCGCGTCCCGCAGGGAGGACACGTATTTGTAATGCTCGTCGATGTGGGCGCAGGCCTCGGTCAGCGCGGCGGCCATGCCGGCGATGGCGGGCAGGTTTTCGGTGCCCGCCCGCTTGCCCCGCTCCTGGGCGCCGCCCTGGATGAAGGTCAGCAGAGGCACCTGTCTGCGGACGTACAGCGCGCCCACGCCCCGGGGGCCGTGGAATTTGTGGCCGGAGAGGGACAGCATATCGATGTTCATCTCCGCCACGTCGATGGCCAGATGGCCGGCGGCCTGGACCGCGTCGGTGTGGAATACCACGCCCTTCTCCCGGCACAGCGCGCCGATCTGGGCGACGGGCTGGACGGTGCCGATCTCGTTGTTGGCGAACATGACGGTGACCAGGGCCGTTTCGGGTTTGATGGCGGCCTCCACGTCCTCCACCTTCACGATGCCGCTCTCGTCCATGGGCAGATAGGTGATCTCGAAGCCCTCTTTCGCCAGCTTCTCCACCGTGTGGAGGACGGCGTGGTGCTCAATGGGAGTGGTGATGATGTGGTTCTTGCCCTTGCGCTTCCCCATCTGGGCCGCGCTGACGATGGCCTGGTTGTCCGCCTCGGAGCCGCCGGAGGTGAAGTAGATCTCCTCGGGCCTGGCCCCCAGGCAGGCGGCCACGTCGCACCGGGCCTGATAAAGCACCTCCGCCGCTTCCTGGCCCAGGGAGTACAGGCTGGAGGGGTTGCCCCAGTACCGCTCCATGGTGTCCGTCATCACCTGGCGGGCCAGCTCGCTGGTCTTGGTGGTGGCGGCGTTGTCCGCGTAGATACTCAAAGGTATCTCTCCTTTGCGTGTAAGATTGTCCGGCGGGCAGGGGAGCCCGCCCTTTTTTAGCGAGAAGAGAATACCGTAGAATCCCTATCATGTCAATAGGGATTCTATGAAAAATTGCCGCCGTCCGCCGAGATATACATGAATATTCATAATATTTGGGATGAATATTCAATTATGTGGATTTTGGCCCATATTTTTCGGCGCAGATTAGAATAATTATGCGAATTTGGACTTGCAATCCCGGCCCGGATGGGATATACTATGCCAAAATCGCCCGGAGAGGGTTCTCCGCGGCCAAAAGGAGCAGATCAAAATGTCTGAAATCAAAAAAGTAGTGCTGGCCTATTCCGGCGGCCTGGATACCTCCATTATCATTCCCTGGCTGAAGGAGAATTACAACGACCCCGAGATCATCGCCGTGTCCGGCGACGTGGGCCAGGGCACCGAGCTGGACGGCCTGGAGGAGAAGGCCATCAAGACCGGCGCGTCCAAGCTGTACATCGAGGATCTCACCGATGTGATGGTGGACGAGGTCATCATCCCCTCCATGATGATGGGCGCCAAGTATGAGGACTATCTGCTGGGCACTGCCTTCGCCCGGCCCGTCATCGCCCGCCGGCTGGTGGAGATCGCCAAGGCCGAGGGGGCCGACGCCATCTGCCACGGCTGCACCGGCAAGGGCAACGACCAGGTCCGCTTCGAACTGGCCATCAAGCGCTTCGCACCCGAGATGAAGATCATCGCCCCCTGGCGGGAGTGGTCCATCAAGGGCCGGGACGAGGAGATCGACTACGCCGAGGCCCACAACGTGCCTCTGAAAATCAGCCGTGAGACCAACTACTCCAAGGACAAGAACCTGTGGCACCTGTCCCACGAGGGCCTGGATCTGGAGGATCCCGCCAACGAGCCCCAGTACGACAAGCCCGGTTTTCTGGAGATGGGCGTCAGCCCCGCCATGGCTCCCGACGCGCCCGCCTACGTCACCCTGGACTTTGAGAAGGGCTGGCCGGTGGCCATCGACGGGGAGAAGATGAAGGCCTCCGACATCATCCGCAAGCTCAACGCCCTGGGTGGCGAGAACGGCATCGGCCTGCTGGACATCGTGGAGAACCGGCTGGTGGGCATGAAAGACCGGGGCGTGTACGAGACCCCCGGCGGCACCATCCTCTACCGGGCCCACGAGGTGCTGGAGATGATCACCGTGGA
>CANQZJ010000162.1 GCA_947628315.1 uncultured Oscillospiraceae bacterium | reverse complement strand
CGAACTTTTTTGCATTTGGCGTGTTCCAGGATAGTCTGGAGCCGTTTGCGGACTGTAGCCGGGTCCAGCGGGGAGTCGTCCTTCTTGGGGGAGGGGAACATCCAGCGGGAGTTTACCCGCCTTTTGTATTCGGTGAGTGTGTCCACCAGTAGGGGTGGGAGGATGATCGTGCGGGAGGAGGACTTTGTTTTGGGCGCGGAGATCGCCAGTTCGCCGTTGATCCGATTGACCTGGCGCTCGATCCGCAGTTTCCCGGTTTTAGGGTCCAGGTCGTCCCACTGGAGGGCCAGCACTTCGCCCCGGCGCATCCCTGTGGACAGTTCCAGCAGGAAGAGCTCATAATATCCCTCCTCCTTGGCTTGGACAAGGAAGCGCCGCAGCTCATCTTTGGTGAGTATCTGCATTTCCTTCGCGTTCTGCGGCGGGAGGGAACACCCCTCAGCGGGGTTGGTGTGGATCAGCCCGTCTTTCACCGCCCGGTCCAGCGCCGTCCGGCATCGGGTGTGGCAGGACCAGACGGTGCGATTGGAGACGCCCGCCCCATAGAGCCCTGTGCGGATCAGGCGGCCCTCGCTTTTCAGCTTGGTATAGAACTGCTGAAGGTCGTTCGTGGTGAGTTTCTCTAATGGAACAGCTCCCAGCGCCGGGATGATGTGCTTGTAGATGGCGTTCTCATATTCCTGCTGGGTGGACGGCCGGAGGTTTGGCTTGCTGTGGTTCTGATACCAGAAGTCCATCCACTCGCCGAAGGTCGTGGAGCTTCGGGGCGTTTCCGGCTCAGACGGGGCAAGGGATTCCTTGAGTTTGTTCAGTTTGGCGGCGCACTCCGCCTTGGTTTTCGCCAGCACATTTTTGGTGACGGGCAGGTTCTTGTCGTCGTAGCCGACAACCACCCGGCCCTCCCAGCGCCCGTCCTTGCGGAGATGGATGGAGCCGGCGCCTCTTTTTCTGCGTTTTGCCATAGATCAGCCTCCGATCAGGTCTTGCATGATGTTGCCGACGACCACGGCGGCCTGCCGCTGCATATCGCCGGTGACGTGGGTGTAGGTGTTCAGGGTAAAGGCCGCGTTGGTGTGGCCCAGGATGCCCGCCAGCGTCTTTGCGTCCACGCCGCTGGACAGAGCGTGTGTGGCGAACGTGTGCCGAAGTGCGTGGAAGGAGATGTCGGGCAGGCCCGCTTCCTCCAGGAGCTGCTTCAGCCGTCTGTAAGCCGCGCCGGGATCGACGGGCTGGCCTGGCTTCAGCGGTTGCATGAAGATCCACTCGCTGTGGGCGGACAGCTTCCGTTTCCGCAACAGTTCGGCGGTGCTGGCGGGGAGGAGGATCTTGCGCCTACCCTTGCCGGTTTTCGTTTCGCCGGTGGTATAGCCGCCGCCCTTCTTCTGGTGGAGCGTCCGGCAGATTTGAAGGGTTCCGGCGTCGGCGTCGAAGTCCCGCCACTGGAGGCCGCAGATCTCGCCCCGGCGCAGGCCGGTGGTCAGTTCGGTGTAGAAGAAGTCGTGCCAGACGGGGTCGCCATTGATGACCTCCATAAATCTGTCCAGCTGGGTGTCATTCAGAATTTTCTTGGGTTTGTAACTCACTTTGGGCGCGGTCACGTCATCAGCGGGGTTATGCGGAATGAGCCGAGCTGCCACCGCGTCCTTCAGTGCCCGGTGGAGCATGGTGTGGACCCTTCGGACGGTGCTGCCCGCCAGTTGGCGGCCCATCCTTTCATCTTTGCGAATACGCCCGTGTTTTTGCAGATAGGTATACAGCTTTTGAATATCCGTGGCGGTGAGGGAGGTCAACTTCTTTTTGGACAGATCAGGTTTGATATAATGCTCGGCGTAGCAGCGGTAGCCTGTTATGGTGCTTTCCCGCAGACGGGATGCGGCATACTCCGTCAGCCAGCGATCCAGCCACTCTCCGAGGGTCATGCCTCCGCTGTCCGCCAGTTCCACGTCCCGGTGGAGCTCCATGCTCTGGTGGAGCTTGGCCAGCAGTTCTTTTTGGGTCGGGGCGAGGACGTAGCGGAAGATGGGTTTGCTGTTCTCCTTATGGCCTGCCACGATCCGTCCCTCCCAGCGGCCATCCTTCCGCTTGCGGATGCTGCCCTCACCGTTGGCGCGTTTTCTCGCCATCGTCAACCACCTCCGTTTCGTTTCCTTGCCTGTTCTTCGTTTTCATCGTCGAAGGAGTAGGGCGGCAGTTCGCCCAGCTCCTGTTCGATTCCTCTGGCCAGCCGCATGCCGGCGATGAAGCTGTCCAGTGAGGTCTGATCCCGCAAATCGTCCTCCAGATCCAGCAGGTGGAGCAGCAGGACCCGCTGACTCTTGCCCAGCCGTCCCCGCAGGCGGGCAAGTATCCTGTCCCGCTCACGCTGTATCCTCATCGCTTCGGGTGAAGCTGTGGTGAACCGTTCGTGCAGGGCTCTCAGATATTCGGGCATGGCGGTCGCCTCCTTTGCAGCGACACACAATACCACCCCTGGCCGGGAATAGCCAGGGGTGGAGCGCACAGTTATCAAACTGTTATCATTTTGACGGTCTTTCTTTGTTTACAGCGGAGTAGCTGTTACCCCGCCTTGTCAGGTCATGTAGATTCGGTCTTGAATTTGAAAATAGAACTTGTGCCCGTTCCGATTTTAGGCTATACTGATATTAGTGAATTCTTGGGGGTGACACTATGAGCGCCGCTGAAATCGAGAAGTCTATCCGCATGGCCACCATTTCTTTGGAAATGGAGGGGCTCCACGTTGACGAACAGTGTGTGACTTGGTGCCGTCAAATGCTTTCCGGCGACATATCGCCGGAGGAATATTTGAGGCTGGTCACTACTAAGGCGGGAGTCTAACCTATGGCATACAGTATTGATGCTTCTTCCGACCACTGCTATGAGGGAACGACTTGCCTTATTAACAAGTTGAATATCCGTAATGAGGAAAAGTTAGCAGAGGTTGAAGCCGCTATTGTTCTGGGAAAGGTCACCCGTCTCGATCAAAATCCAATCCAGGGAGCATTTGATTTTGAACACTATAAGCGTATCCACCAATTTCTTTTCTGTGATCTTTATGACTGGGCTGGCCAGATTCGGAAGATTGATTTCTCCAAGAAAGGAACGGTTTTCACCCCGGCTAACGAAATACAGTCTTGTGCGGACGCTTGTTTCAAGCGGATACAGAGTTTTTGTGCCGACGGCTTGAGCCATCATGAGTTGTCAGTGGAAGTGGCAGACTTTTACCACACCGTCAATATGATCCACCCTTTCCGAGAAGGGAATGGACGTACCCAGAGAGCCTTCTTTTCACAGTGGATGCAGCACTTAGGTTATCGATTGGATTTAACCGCAGTTGATCCTGATGAATTTATGGTGGCGACAATTTACGCGACCCAAGGTGTGATGGATCAGTTGGTGGACTGCTTTGAGAGAGCAATCCAACCCATGCAGTTGCAGATGAATATGAGTATGCTATGATCCCTCTGTCTCCCGCCAGTTCGAACTGGCGGGAGACCTTTTCTTTGATCAGGCGGGTCATTTTT
>CANQZJ010000161.1 GCA_947628315.1 uncultured Oscillospiraceae bacterium | reverse complement strand
CCCGCCGATATAATGTTGGGCAGTACTAAACCACGAAAAGAGGAGAAGCCATGTATCGTATTGTCACAAAACGGGTGCTAAACCCAACCGTCACCCTCATGGAGATCGAGGCTCCCCTGGTGGCCCGCAAGTGCGAGCCCGGGCAGTTCATCATCCTCCGTGTAGACGCCGACGGCGAGCGCATCCCCCTGACCATCGCGGACTACGACCGGGAGAAGGGCACAGTCACCATCATCTTCCAGATCGTGGGCGCCACCACCGAGAAGCTGAACCATAAGGAGCAGGGCGAGTTCATCCAGGACTTCGTCGGCCCCCTGGGCAAGGCCACCCAGACCGAGGGTCTGAAGCGGGTCGCCGTCATCGGCGGCGGCGTGGGCACCGCCATCGCCTACCCCGTGGCGAAGAAGCTCCACGACGTGGGCTGCCACGTGGATCTGATCGTGGGCTTCCGCAACAAGGATCTCATCATCCTGGAGGACGAGTTCAAGGCCGCCAGCACCAACCTGATCATCGGCACGGACGACGGCTCCTACGGCAAGAAGGCCCTGGTCACCGACCTGCTGAAGGAACAGATCGAGGCGGGCGCCACCTATGACCGGGTCATCGCCATCGGCCCGGTGATCATGATGAAGTTCGTGTGCCAGCTGACCAAGCAGTACAACATCCCCACCGTGGTGAGCATGAACCCCATCATGATCGACGGCACTGGCATGTGCGGCGGCTGCCGCCTCTCCGTGGGCGGCGAGACCAAGTTCGCCTGCGTGGACGGCCCCGAGTTCGACGGCCACCTGGTGGACTTCGACGAGGCCATGGCGCGTGGCGCCATGTACCGGGACTTTGAGCTGAAAGCCCGGGAAGAGACCTGCAATCTCTTCAAGCAGGAGGTAAAGTGATATGCCGAATATGAGTTTGACGAAGAACCCCATGCCCCACCAGGATCCCGTGGTGCGGGCCGGCAACTTCAACGAGGTCGCCCTGGGCTACACCAGGGAGCAGGCCATGGACGAGGCGCAGCGCTGCCTCCACTGCAAAAATATGCCCTGCGTATCCGGCTGCCCGGTGAAGATCCACATCCCCGACTTCATCGCCAAGGTGGCCGAGGGCGACTTTGAGGCCGCCTATCAGATCATCTCCCAGGACAGCGCCCTGCCCGCCGTGTGCGGCCGCGTCTGCCCCCAGGAGACCCAGTGCGAGTCCAAGTGCGTCCGGGGCATCAAGGGCGAGAGCGTGGGCATCGGCCGGCTGGAGCGCTTTGTGGCCGACTGGCACAACGCCAACGCCACCGAGAAGGCCGCCGCCCCCGCCCCCAACGGACACAAGGTGGCGGTCATCGGCTCCGGCCCGGCCGGCCTGACCTGCGCCGGCGACCTGGCCCGCAAAGGCTATGAGGTCACCGTGTTCGAGGCGCTGCACCTGGCCGGCGGCGTGCTGGTGTACGGCATCCCCGAGTTCCGTCTGCCCAAGTCCATCGTCCAGAAGGAAGTGGACGGCCTGAAAGACCTGGGCGTGAAGATCGAGACCAACGCCGTGGTGGGCCGCTCCATTACCATCGACGAGCTGATGGAGGAGATGGGCTTCGAGGCCGTGTTCATCGGCACCGGCGCGGGCCTGCCCATGTTCATGCACATCCCCGGCGAGAACCTGAAGGGCGTCTACTCCGCCAACGAGTTCCTCACCCGCATCAACCTGATGAAGGCCTACCGGGATGGCGCGGACACCCCCATCATGCCCCTGAAGGGCAAGAAGGTGGCGGTGGTCGGCGGCGGCAACGTGGCCATGGACGCCGCCCGCTGCTCCAAGCGGCTGGGCGCCGAGGTGTACATCATCTACCGCCGCTCCGCGGCCGAGCTCCCCGCCCGTGCCGAGGAGGTGGAGCACGCCAAGGAAGAGGGCATCATCTTCAAGCTGCTCACCAACCCCACCGAGATCCTCGGCTACCACAACCCCGACGATAACCGCGATCCCAAAAACGGCTCCGTCTCCGGCATCAAGTGCGTGGAGATGGAACTGGGCGAGCCCGACGCCTCCGGCCGCCGCCGCCCCGTCGTCAAGGAGGGCAGCGAGTTCACGATGGATATGGACTGCGTCATCATGGCCCTGGGCACCAGCCCCAACCCGCTGATCAAGTCCACCACCAAGGGCCTGGAGATCAACCAGCGGGGCGGCATCATCGTCAACGAGGACGGTCTGACCAGCCGTGAGGGCGTGTACGCCGGCGGCGACGCCGTCACCGGCGCCGCCACCGTCATCCTGGCCATGGGCGCCGGCAAGACCGCCGCCGCCGCCATCGACAAGGCGTTCGCCGAACGGTAAGCATATGGAAAAGGTTCGCCTTGGCAAGACCGGATTGATGGTCACCAAGACCTCCTTCGGCGCCCTGCCCATCCAGCGCATCTCCGTGGACGACGCGGTCAGGCTGGTGCGGAAGGCATACGACGCGGGCATCAACTACTTTGATACCGCCAACGCCTACACCGACAGCGAGAAGAAGCTGGGCATCGCCTTTGAGGGCGTCCGGGAGAACGTGGTCATCTCCACCAAGTCCATGGCGGCGGATAAGGCCACCGTCACCGCCCACATCGAGAACAGCCTGCGGGCGCTGAAGACCGACTACATCGACCTGTTCCAGTTCCACAACCCCGCCGTCCTGCCCGACCCCAGCGACCCCGACGGCGCGTTCGCCGCCGCCCTGGAGGCCAAGCAGAAGGGCTATATCCGGCACATCGGCATCACCAACCACCGGGCCTGGATCGCCAGGGCCGCCATCGAAAGCGGCAATTTTGAGACGCTCCAGTTCCCCTTCTGCTACCTGGCCACCGACATCGAGAACGACCTGGTGCAGAAGTGCCGGGAGGCGGACATGGGCTTCATCGCCATGAAGGGGCTGTCCGGCGGGCTGCTGAACAACGCCGCCGCCTGCTTCGCCTTTATGCAGGAGCACCCCACCGTGGTGCCCATCTGGGGCATCCAGCACGAGTGGGAGCTGGATCAGTGGCTGGCTCTCGACGCCGCCGGCCAGAAGATGACCGACGAGCTGCGGGCCGTCATCGAGAAGGATCGCAAAGAGCTCATCGGCAACTTCTGCCGGAGCTGCGGCTACTGCCTCCCCTGCCCCGCCGACATCGACATCCCCCAGTCCGCCCGGATGGCCCAGCTGCTGCGGCGCTCCCCCTACAAGCGCTATATGCAGGACGACTGGTATGAGAAGATGCACCGCATCGACAACTGCATCCACTGCAACTCCTGCAAGAGCCGCTGCCCCTACGGGCTGGACACCCCCGCCCTGCTGGCCGCCAACCTCAAGGATTACGACCAGTTCTACGCAGAGCACAAGGACGATTGACCGTCCCTCCGGCGCAAAAAACTCTTTACATTCCCCCGCTGTTGTGGTATGCTCTAAATAGGAATCATTCCTGTTAGCAAAACATTTTCATAAGGAGGAAACACACATGAAGAAATGGATCTGCCCCGTCTGCGGCTACGTCTATGAGGGCGAGAATCCCCCCGCCGAGTGCCCCGTGTGCCACGTCCCCGGCTCCAAGTTCACCGCTCAGGAGGG
>CANQZJ010000160.1 GCA_947628315.1 uncultured Oscillospiraceae bacterium | reverse complement strand
TTGGCCTCGTCGTACTCGCTGTTCTCGCTCAGGTCGCCGAAGGAGCGGGCCTCCTTGATCTGGTCGGCCACCTCTTTTTCCCGGACGGTTTTCAGGTAATTCAGCTCGGTTTTCAACTCTTCAAAGCGCTCCGCGCTCAGTTTGTACTCTTTGGCCATGACGATCATCCTTTCATTTGTTGGGCGAGTGATCCAGGGGAATTATAGTGACTTTGGCCTCGTTTGTCAAGGGCTCTCCTTAATATAGAATTCGAAATGTTTCTCTATTTTTTGCGGGCCTTGCGGCGGCGTTTGCCCTTGCCGCCGCCGCAGAGCACCCCCGCCGCCGCGCCGCCGCAGAGGCAGCCCACCAGCTCCGTCAGCGCCTGCAGCCCCAGGGAGAACTCGTCGCCGGACAGCAGTCCCACCGCCAGGATCAACAGAAAACACACACCGCCCGCAGCCAGTCCGCCGGGCAGACAGCGCGCCTGCCAGCGCATACAGGTCAGCATCCCGCCGCAAAATCCCCCCAGTACACAGGCGAACGCCGTGATCCTGGGGGTCACATCCTGTTTCAAAATGCCGTTGGACACCGCCACCGCGCCCAGCAGCAGCACCAGCATGGCAACTCCCAGCGCCAGCAGACCACCCAGCACCGCGGACGCCGTCATCTGCACCGCGCCGGCGCTCTGCGCCTCCGTCTTCCGCATAAAAAGCACCCCTTTTCATATGGCTTGTGCTAAACCATATGAAAAGGGGCTGAAGTTCATGCGTTACTTGCTCTTTTTCTTGTCCTTGTCGGCGTCCTTGGCGCTGTCGTCGGTGGTATCGGGGTTGTCCTCGCTGGTCTGAGTGCCCTTGCTGGAGATGGCCCACTTGGTGATCTCGATGCGCACCCGGTCAGCGCCGGTCTCAAAGACCACAGTCTTCTCCTTCACCGCGCAGATGGTGCCGGTCATGCCGCCGATGGTGGTGATGTCGTCGCCCACCTTCAGGCTGTTGCGCATATTCTCGGCTTCCTTTTTCCGCTTGTTCTCCGGGCGGATCATCAGGAAGTAGAAGATGGCGATCATCGCCACGATCATCAGGATCGAGGGGAGCAGGGAAACGGATCCCGCGGCGGCCGCGTCAGCCGCGATGGGAAGGAATTTCACAGAAAACATATTTGATTTCCTCCAAATCACAGTGTTGTGCAAAAGCGCGTGTCCACATTATAGCGTTTTTGGCCGCCAAAGACAAGCCCTAATTTTCCAAACAGGGAAAAATCTCCGCGGATCACTACTCCGCTCTGTCCGCCAGACGCTCCGAGTACTCCGCCCGAAACCGGTCGAACGTCCCCGCGTCCAAAGCGTCCCGGATGCGTCGGGTGAGCTCGTTGTAGAAATACAGATTGTGCATGACGGCCAGCCGCATGGCCAGCATCTCTCCCGCCGCCAGCAGATGGCGGAGGTACGCCCTGGAGAAGTTCCGGCACACCGGGCAGCCGCACTCAGGGTCGATGGGCAACGGGTCGGTCTTGAACCGCTCATTCTTGATGTTCAGCGTGCCGCTCCAGGTGAACAGCTTGCCGTGCCGGGCGTTGCGGGCAGGCATGACACAGTCAAAGAAATCAATGCCCCGGGCCACACCCTCTATGATGTTGGAGGGCGTGCCCACCCCCATGAGATACCGGGGCTTGTCCGCCGGAAGATGGGGCTCCACCGCCTCGATGATCTGGTACATGACTTCGGTGGGCTCCCCCACCGCAAGGCCGCCGATGGCGTAGCCGTTGCAGTCGATCTTTGCGATCTCTTTCGCGTGCCACACCCGCAGATCCTCAAAGGTAGCGCCCTGGTTGATGCCAAACAGCATCTGTCCGGGATTCACGCAGTCTGGCAAGGCATTTAACTTGTCATGCTCGATTTTGCAGCGTTCCAGCCAGCGCAGCGTCCGCTCACAGGAGGCTTTGGCGTAGTCGTAGGGCGCGGGGTTCTCCACGCACTCATCGAAGGCCATGGCGATGTCGCTGCCCAGATTGGACTGGATGCGCATGGACTCCTCCGGCCCCATGAATACCCGGTGGCCGTCGATGTGGGAGGCGAATGTGACCCCCTCCTCGGTGATCTTCCGCATCCCGGCCAGGGAGAACACCTGAAAGCCGCCGGAGTCGGTGAGCATGGGGCCGTCCCACCGCATGAACTTATGGAGGCCGCCCATCTGCTTCACCACGTCGTCGCCGGGGCGCAGGTGCAGATGATAGGTGTTGGACAGCTCCACCTGGCAGCCGACGTCCTTCAAATCAAAGGCGGACAGCCCGCCCTTGATGGCCCCCTGGGTGCCCACATTCATGAACACCGGGGTCTGGACGGTGCCGTGAGCACAGGTGAACACGCCCCGACGGGCGCGGCCCTCAGTTTTGATCACCTGAAACATAGTTACCTCACGAAATGAACATGGCGTCGCCAAAGGAGAAGAATCTGTACCTCTCCTTCACCGCCTCGGCGTAGGCCGCCAGCACATGCTCCCGGCCCGCCAGGGCGGACACCAGCATGATGAGGGTGGACTGAGGCAGATGGAAGTTGGTGATAAGGGCGTCCAGCACCTTAAACCGATAGCCGGGGTAGATAAAGATGTCCGTCCACCCTGCGGACGCCTTCATGGTGCCGTCCTCCGCCGCCCAGCTCTCGATGGTGCGGCAGGAGGTGGTGCCCACGCAGATGACCCGTCCCCCGTTCCGCCTGGTCTCATTGATGACGTCCGCCGTCTCCTGGGGAATGACGCAGTATTCCGAGTGCATCTCGTGATCCTGGATGTCCTCCGCCTTCACCGGCCGGAAGGTGCCGAGGCCCACATGAAGTGTCACGTAGCAAACCTTTACACCCATTGACAGGATTTGATCCAACAGCTCTTTTGTGAAATGGAGGCCCGCCGTGGGCGCGGCGGCGGAGCCGGTGACCCTGGAGTAGACCGTCTGATACCGCTCATTGTCCTGCAGCTCCGCCTTGATATAGGGCGGCAGGGGCATTTTGCCCAGGCGCTCCAGCACCTCCAGGAAGATGCCCTCATAGTCGAAGCGCACCAGGCGGTTGCCGCCCTCCACCTCGTCGATGACTTCGGCGGTCAGTTCGCCGTCCCCGAAGGTGACCTTTGCGCCGGGGCGGAGTTTCCTGCCGGGGCGCACCAGGCACTCCCACACCTTATCCCCCCGGTCGATGAGCAGCAGCACCTCACAGGCGCCGCCGCCGGAGCGCCTGCCGATCAGCCGCGCCGGCAGCACCCGGCTGTCGTTGAGCACCAGGCAGTCGCCGGGACGGAGCAGAGACGGCAGATCGTAGAAGTGCATGTGCTGGGTCTCCCCCGTCGTCTTGTCCAAAGTCAACAGCCGCGAGGCGTCACGCCGCTCCAGCGGAGTCTGGGCGATCAACTCCTCCGGCAGTTCAAAATCAAAATCAGAAGTTTTCAAGAATTATCCCACCGTAACGCCAGTATAGTAGAATTCGAGGATCTGTTTGTAAGTATAGCCGTAGTCCGCCATGGCCTTGGCGCCGTACTGGCTCATACCCACATTGTGGCCGAAGCCCCGGCCGGAGATCACAAAGGAGC
>CANQZJ010000159.1 GCA_947628315.1 uncultured Oscillospiraceae bacterium | reverse complement strand
GTTCTCGTCAAAGGCGCCGAACAGGTTCACCGCCTGCTCCATCCGCTCGATGCTGATGCTCTGCTCTATCATTGGTAAAACTCCTATCTACTCCGTCCCCTCTGGGGCGGCGTTCTCGTCAAATCGGTAGCCGGTCTGCCCCGGCAGCTCCACCGTCCGTCCGATGTCCTCCCGGCACTCCGCCAGCAGGGTGACAGTGAGCCTGCCGTCGGCGATGCGGGTAACAAAGTCGGTGCGGAGGGTCTCGCCGCCGTTCGCGGCCATCAGCCGCTCCAGCCGCGCCGTCAAAAGCGCCCGCAGATCGGCCTCCGCCGCCGCCTGGTCGATGGGCTCCTCGCGGAGGGTGTAGCCCCGGAGCGTCGTGACGGAATAAGAGGCCGGCAGCTCCGCCCCAAACAGGCTCACCGGGACGGTTTTCGTTATTTTATCATATCTGCTGTCAGAAATGCTACTGTTTTTGAAAAATTCCCACCGGCCCCACAAAATTTGCAGGCCGTACCGCCTGACTTCCTCGCCGGTGTAGTCCTTCACCATGGCGGTGAGGGGGATGGTCTCCTCCAATGTGCGCCAGGTGCGGGCCCGGGCCAGCCCCGCCGCCCGGGTGAACAGCCAGCCCTTGGACTCCGGGCTGCCGGTCTCGAACAGCTGCACCGCGCCGGCGATGAGCACCTCCCCCCTGGACACCACGTCGCCGTCCGCAAACATGGCCTTGCCGCTCTCCGCCTGGATCTCCTCCAGTACCCCGTCCGCCGTGGCCACCACGTCCGCCGGGACGGTCTCGTCCACCACCTCCGGCGGCTCGTCCGCCTCCCGGACGATGACCTCCGCCCGGGCGCCATACACATTGATGGCGAGGTAGGACAGCCCCGGCAGGCCCAGCAGGGCGTCGTTGGCGGCCTCCCGCTGGGGGATGGACGGGCCGAACACCCCCGGCTTCACCCCCACCCGCCGCAGCTGGGACAGGATGGCCGCCGTGGGCACCGTCTCGTTGCCGGAGACGTCGATGACCCAGATGAACTGGGACAGCACCGTGGCCGCCAGCAGGCACAGCGCCAGCCCCGCCACAAATCCCGCCCGTTTGACCAGGCGGGACGCCGCCACCGCGCCGCCGCCGCGGCTCCGCTCGGTAAGGGAACACATGGCCCGCTCCGCCAGCCCGTTTACCTTCCCCAAGTCCTGATAAAAGACGCGGAATACAAAGGTGGTATCGTCCAGCCACTGTAAACGCCAAAACCTTATCTGTCCCTGGGCGCACAGGTTCAGCAGCCGCTCCGGGAAAGCGCCGCTCGCCTCCAGCTCCACATAGCCCCGCAGCAGATTGACCAGCTTTCCCATGCCCTCACCCCATAAACTCCACCGCCCGGATGCGCCCGGTGATCAGCAGCTCCGCCGGGGTCATGGCCCGCAGCTCCAGGCCCTCCCCCACCACGCGCACCACCAGTTTGCCGCCGGAGATATGGATCTCCTCCGAGCCGTAGGCCAGGATGCCCCGGTGGGGGCCCATGCGAAGCTCCCCGTCCCCCACGATCTCGATGCGGGGCACCCCCGCCACCGCGTCCGCCGGCAGGTCGAACATCCGCGCCGCCCGCTCCAGCAGCCCCTCCTTGCCGTCCACACACATCACCTCGGACAAGGATATGCGCGCCGGGCCGCCCCCTTGCCTGTCCCACGAAAAAAGGGTGACAAACCGCCCCTTCCGTGCTATAATGCGAAAAAACGAAAGCAAGGCGGCGCGCTTATGGATCACCTCACCAGACACGACGAGACCAGCTACCCCGTCACCGAAAACACCACCCTCCTGCCCTTCCTGCTGGAACACGTGAAGGGCAAGAGCCGCAACAACGTCAAGTCCCTGCTCTCCCGGCGGCTGGTGGCCATCGACGGCAAGCCCGTCTCCCAGTTCGACACGCCCCTCTCCCCCGGCCAGACGGTGACCATCCTGGCCTTCTCCGCCCCCCGGACGGATGTGCTCCCCTTTCCCCTGCTGTACGAGGACGAGCACCTCATCGTGGTGAACAAGCCCGCCAAGCTGCTGTCCGTGGCCAATGAGCGGGAGAAGACCCGCACCGCCTACCACATCGTCACCGACTATGTGAAGACCCGGCGGGTAAAAGACCGCATCTACGTCGTCCACCGGCTGGACCGGGACACCTCCGGCGTGCTGATGTTCGCCAAAGATCCGGAGACCAAGGAGCTGTTCCAAAAGAACTGGAACGACATCGTCACCCGCCGGGGCTATCTGGCGGTGGTGGAGGGCGTCCCCAAACCGGAGCGGGACACCATCCATAGCTGGCTCATCGAGACGGAGACCCACCTGTCCTTTTCCGGCAGACCCGGCCCCAACGCCAAAGAGGCCATCACCAACTACGAGATCAAGCGCTCCGGCAACGGCTACTCCCTGCTGGACGTGTCCATCGACACCGGGCGCAAGAACCAGATCCGCGTCCACATGAAGGAGAAGGGCTGCCCCATCGCCGGGGACAAGCAGTACGGCGCCCGCACCAACCCCATCGGGCGGCTGTGCCTCCACGCCAACGAGCTGTCCTTCCTCCACCCCGCCACCGGCAAGCCCATCACCTTTACCGCCAAGATGCCAAAGGACTTCAACCGGGTGTTCAAATGAGCAAAGAGCCGCCTGTCTTTTCGACAGGCGGCTCTTTTCATGTTCGCGTTCAGTTCAGAAAATCCTTCAGCTTCTTGGAGCGGGACGGGTGGCGGAGCTTGCGGAGGGCCTTGGCCTCGATCTGGCGGATGCGCTCCCGGGTGACGTTGAACTCCTTGCCCACTTCCTCCAGGGTGCGGGTGCGGCCGTCCTCGATGCCGAAGCGGAGCTTCAGCACCTTCTCCTCACGGGGGGTCAGGGTGGACAGCACCTCCACCAGCTGCTCCTTCAGCAGGGTGAAGGAGGCCGCCTCGGAGGGCTCGGAGGCGCTCTCGTCCTCGATGAAGTCGCCCAGGTGGGAGTCCTCCTCCTCGCCGATGGGGGTCTCCATGGACACCGGCTCCTGGGCGATCTTCAGGATCTCCCGCACCTTGTCCACCGGCATATTCATCTCGGCGGCGGTCTCCTCGGGGGTGGGGTCGTGGCCCAGCTCCTGGAGGAGCTGGCGGTTGACCCGAATGACCTTGTTGATGGTCTCCACCATGTGCACGGGGATGCGGATGGTGCGGGCCTGGTCGGCGATGGCCCGGGTGATGGCCTGGCGGATCCACCAGGTGGCGTAGGTGGAGAACTTGTAGCCCTTGGTGTAGTCGAACTTCTCCACCGCCTTGATGAGGCCCAGATTGCCCTCCTGGATCAGATCCAGGAACAGCATCCCCCGGCCCACATACCGCTTGGCGATGGACACCACCAGGCGGAGGTTGGCCTCCGCCAGCTGCTGTTTGGCACGCTCGCCGGCTTTGATGGCCTTGTCCAGCTCGGCCTTGACCTCCTCGGGGATCTCCTCCCCGGCGGCGGTGAGCTCCTCCAACTGCTCTTTGGCGGCGTTGCCGGCGTCCATGGCCTGGGCCAGCTCCACCTCCCGCTCGGGGGTGAGCAGATCCACCTTGCCGATCTCCTTCAGGTACATCCGCACCGGGT
>CANQZJ010000158.1 GCA_947628315.1 uncultured Oscillospiraceae bacterium | reverse complement strand
GCCTTTTCCGACGCTTTTCCCGAAGGACGCGGGGACCCTGCGCGTTCGATGCGGACCGCGCTCCCTCCCGGAACAGCAGGGAGATATAGAATGAAACAAACGACGATCCTTCAAAATTTTGAATGGTATCTGCCCGAGGACGGGCAGCTTTGGAACAATACAGCTCTGGAGGCTCAGCGTCTGGCGGAGCTGGGCTTCACCGACATATGGCTCCCTCCGGCCTATAAGGGTCAGGCGGGGATCCACGACGTTGGCTACGGGGTCTACGACCAATACGACCTGGGGGAGTTCGACCAGAAGGGAACGATCCCCACCAAATATGGCACAAAAGACGAATATCTGGCCGCCGTCCGCGCCCTTCAGGACGCGGGGCTGCGGGTGCTGGCCGACATCGTCCTGAACCATCGCATGGGTGCCGACGCCACCGAGACCGTCCAGGCCATCCGGGACGACGAGCATGACCGGAACGTCCAGCTGGAGCGGACCAGCATCCAGGCGTGGACCCGCTTCACCTTTCCCGGCCGGAACGGGAAGTACTCCAACTTCCAGTGGAACTGGACCCATTTCAGCGGCGTGGACTGGGACGCCTCGGAGAACCGGGGCGCGGTGTTCCAGTTCGCGGGCAAAAACTGGGCCCAGAAGGTGGACCGGGAAAACGGCAACTTTGACTACCTCATGGGGGCCGACCTGGATATGTCCAACCCGGAGGTCATCCTAGAGCTGGATCGCTGGGGCCGGTGGTATCTGGACTTCACCGGGGTGGACGGCTTCCGGCTGGACGCGGTGAAGCACATCAGCTTTTCCTTCTTCACCCACTGGCTGTCCAAGCTGCGGGAGGACACCGGTCGGGCCCTGCCCGCCGTGGGGGAGTATTGGAGTCCCGACGTGTCCGCCCTGTGTGAGTTCCTGGACCGCTCCGGGCAGGTGATGAGCCTGTTCGACGTGCCCCTCCACTACCGCTTCTGCCAGGCAGGGCAGGCCGGGAACGGCTACGATCTGCGGGATCTGCTGCGGGACACCCTGGTGGATCGGCGGCCCGCCCTGGCGGCCACCTTCGTGGACAACCACGACACTCAGCCCGGCCAGGCCCTCCAGTCTTGGGTGGCGGACTGGTTCAAGCCTCTGGCCTACGCGGTCATCCTCCTGCGGGAGGCTGGCGCGCCCTGCGTGTTCTACGGCGACCTGTACGGCGTGCCCCATGACAACATCCTGCCGGTCCCCGGGCTGGAGACGCTGCTCCTGGCCCGACAGAAGTACGCCTGGGGCCGACAGACCGACTACTTCGACCGGCCCGACCTGGTGGGCTGGACCCGCTCCGGCGACCCTCGCATCCCCGGCTCAGGGCTTGCCGTTGTCCTCTCCAATGGGGAGGGCGGCTCCAAACTCATGTGCCTGGGGGCGGAGCACGCCGGGGAGACCTTTGTGGACCTTATGGGCCGCCGGCCCGAGCGGCTGACGCTGGACGAGACGGGCAGCGCCGAATTTCCCGTGGACGGCGGTTCGGTCAGCGTGTGGGCGGCGGGTACGGATCATACCGGTGGTATTACTCTGTAATATGTGGTATACTGTATTCGGGCTGTCCGCTGTGTGCGGCGGCCCCTATCAGTGTACTGGGGTGAGTTCGATGGTATTGAAGATTGCCCTGCTTCAACTTCTCCCCGGCAGGGGGCTGGAGGAGCAGTATCGGATCGGCCGGGAAGCCTGCGAAAAGGCCAAGGCCATGGGTGCGGACATCGCTCTGTTCCCGGAGATGTGGAGCTGCGGCTACACATTCCCGCAGAACCCGGAAGCGTTGAGAGAGCTCGCCATCCATAACGGCGGCGAGTTCGTGGAGAGCTTCGGCGCGCTGGCCGCGGAATTGGACATGGCCATTGGCATCACTTATCTGGAGCGCCATTTTACGTCGGTCCGCAACACCATTACGCTCTTTGACCGCAACGGAGACCGCAGGATCACCTATGCCAAAGTACATACCTGTGCCTTTGGTGATGAGCGGGTGCTGACCCCTGGCAACGACTTTTTTGTGGTGGATTTAGACACCGCCGCCGGCCCGGTGAAAGTGGGCTGCATGATCTGCTATGACCGGGAGTTCCCGGAGAGCGCCCGTATCCTGATGTTGAAAGGAGCCGAGGTCGTGCTGGTGCCCAACGCCTGCCCCATGGAGATCAACCGCTTGTCCCAGCTCCGGGCGCGGGCCTTTGAGAATATGCTGGGCATCGCCACCTGCAACTACCCCGCAGGCCAGCTAGACTGCAACGGTCACTCCAGCGCCTTTGACGGCGTGGCCTGGCTGCCGGATGGACCCGGTTCCCGTGATATGTGCGTCCTGGGAGCGGGTGAGGAACCTGGCATTTACATGGCGGAGTTTGACTTGGATCTGATGCGGGGCTATCGGTCGCGGGAGGTCCATGGGGACAAGTATCGCCGGCCAGACCGGTATCACCTGTTGGTGGAGGACAAACAGTGACCTATGTGCGGACGCTATGAATTTACCAAAGAGCGGAGCGAGGAGCTGTTTCAAATCGCTCACGAGATAGAACAGCGTTATGGGGCAGGAGCTTGGTTGCCGGGAGAGATCCGACCCACCAATCTGGCCCCTGTGCTGGTGTCCGAGGGGAACACAGTCCGCCCGGAACTCCAGACCTGGGGCTACAAGCTGCCTAACTCGCTGGTCATCAATGCTCGTGCGGAGACCACGGCGGAGAAGCCTATGTTTCGGGACGGCGTGGCCCGTCGCCGGTGTGTCATTCCCTCCAGCGGGTTTTGGGAGTGGAACCAGAACAAGCGCAAATTCTTTTTCCAACTTCCTGGCGAGACTGTCCTGTATATGGCTGGGCTGTACTCCATGCGGGACGGAATGCCATGCTACTGCATCCTCACCACCACAGCCAATGAGTCCATGCGGGAAGTCCACCATCGGATGCCGCTGGTACTACGCCGGGAGCAAATCACGCCCTGGCTGGAGCAGCCGGAGTCAGCCACAGAGATCCTTGTCTCGGTACCACCGCTGTTGTCAAAGAGTTCAGCGGATGACCAGTTGCAGCTATGGTGATCTGCTCCATCGTTTTGCAGGCTGTAAAACAGAACTTGCAAAAGTTCGTATCTCTGTTCTAAACCCTTCAGGTGGGTCCTTCCTGGGGGGGCACCATGGACCCGGCCCCGGTCCAGCAAAGGGCGTAGTACCCCCTTGGCGGGGAGCTGTGTTTGAATGTCTGGGTGGCAGGGCGGTGTTTTCAAATTATGTGTAACGGCACGGATCTGCAGCTCCGTGCCGTTTTCTCTTATCAATACGGATATGCCGTCCCGTCCCACATGATGCCGATCTGGGTGAGCGGCGGAGTCCCGATGGTGAAGTCGGGCAGTATCCCCCTCTTGGGGTGGAGGAAGGCGCGGTTGCCTCCGCGAAAGATATAGATCTCAGGGGGTTCATCACCAAAGCGGTCAGGGAACAGCTCGGCGGCGGTGCGGCGCAGGATATCCGTGTTCAGCACGCGGGCAGTTTCATAGACCCGGAGCAGTTCCATCTGCGTCAATGCCGGCGTCATCAGATGGCGGAGCCGCGCCTCTCTGTGCTCCTGCTGAATGAGCTCCCCGTGCTTGCGGCAGTAATCAAGATAGGCC
>CANQZJ010000157.1 GCA_947628315.1 uncultured Oscillospiraceae bacterium | reverse complement strand
CCGGAGGCGGTCTCCGGGGACAGGTTGTTGGCGAACTCATCAAAGATGATGAGCGTCCGCGCCGGGTCGAAGTCGAAGACGTAGGAGTTCTGCTTTCGGAACCGCTGGCCGCCGCTGGTGAAGATGCAGGGGTTCTGGGCCCGGAACGCCGCCTGCATATAGGACGCCGGGCTTTGCAGGTTGCACAGCATCAGCACGCCGGTCCATTCCGGGATGGTCACGCCCACGGTGAGCTGCCCCACGCTGAGGGTGATGGTCCGTTCATGGGTGGCGATGGCCGTTTTCACCCGGTCGTAGGCCGCCGCTGCCGCCGCGTCCTCGTCGCTCTCCCGGCCGTCGCCCGCCGCGATGACGATCTCGCAGTCCCCGAAGGCATAGGCGAACTCATCGTCTTTCAGCAGCTTTGCCAGGGCCTTGACGGACGCCACCCGGTTCAATATCCACAGCGTATGGGCCAGCTCCCGGCGCAGTTCCGGCGCGGAGAAGGGGTACTTCTCCTGGGTGGTCAGCGCGTGGAGGAACTTGCGCACCTCCGCCTCATGGATGAATTTGCCGCTCTCGTTGGTGGCGAAAAACTCGTTCAGGTCGAAGGCGAAATCCACCGTATCCCCGTCGTCGGAGAGGTCAACGCCCAGCTTAAGCTGGTCATAGATCATGCCCGACATCTGATAGGTGAACATGTTCATCCGGGGCAGGGCCTCGTAGGGGTTGTAGTCGTCCCCCGTCCAGCGCTCCTTTGCCTCCTGCTCGTCGGCATAGGACCAGTTGTAAATCTGCTCGCTGGAGAACTGGTCGCTGGCAAGCTGCTTGAAGGGTGTGCCGGAGAGATACAGCGTGTGCCTGCGCTTGATGTTCCGGAAGGCCCGCTCCGTGCGCATGGTATCCACGCCCTCATGGGCCTCGTCGATGATGAGAAGGTCGAACTCCATGTCGCTGATCCACTTCAGCTTGTCATACTGCCCGCCGAAGTAGACCGAACCCTTTAGACCCTGCAAGGACTCAAAGGCCACGATGCCCCGCTCGATGCCGCGGCTCAGCGCCGAGATATATTCCTCCCGAGTCTGGACTCCGGCCTGTCCCCGCAGGGCGTCCGTGTCCGAGACGAAGGCCATCCGGTCCCGCCAGCCAATGAACTTGCGGAAATCCTCCGCCCAGGAGTTGGCGATGCTGGGTCGATTGGTGACGATGAGCACCTTTTCCAGCTCCATCCGCTCGATCAGGTCATAGCTGGCCAGGGTCTTCCCGAACCGGGGCTTGGCGTTCCAGAGAAACTCCGTCCCGCCGCGCTCAAAATAGTCCGCCGTCATGGCCACGGCCTCCGTCTGCTCTTTTCGCAGGTCGTAGGTGCAAGCCTCCGGCCAGGCGGTCTCACGCCGGGCAAAGCTGCGGAACAGCTCCTCCGAGTGTGGCCCGTCTATCTGGAACCACTCGGTTTTGGGCTCCCGCAGGATGTGGTGCTGGCTCTGGAGAAAGTCGTGGAATTCGTGGTCCGTGAAATACTCCCCGGAGCCGTCCTTATACATGGCGTTGTCCGACCAGGCCAGTGCCCAGCGGATGTCCGCCGTGTGGGTCTGCTGGCCGATGCGCTTCTGGACAGACTGCTTTTCCGTGTACCCGATCTTCGTCCAGCCGTCATGATAGCTGACGCCCGGTGTGTTATAGGCGTATATCATGGGGACAACACGGACGTTGGGCGCAATGTTGGGCGCACTCATCAGCTCATCTCCTTCACATGGGATTCGATGAACTCGATTTCTTTTTCGTCCAGCCCATACTTGGCGTACAGCTGTTGGTCGATCTCCGGGATGGATTTGGACCAGTCGATGTCGGAGGCGGGGGTGAAGTCCTGAAAGGGGACGTATTTCCAGACCGGTTTGTTCCCGTTTTGTGTAACTTTAAGTATACTCAGTAAAGTACGGGCAAATTTGGTTTTAATATACTGCGCGACGGCCTTTGCTTCAAATTCTGTGGTAAACTTTCCAATGCTAATGAATGTTTCAGTTGCTCCCACACCTGGTCCCTCGACCATCGGCTCACTCATTGTTTCGCCGAATTCACCACTGCCATTAGCTTGTGCAACATATAGCTTGTAATAGTCAAGATTCTCCGTTTCTCTCACATAATCTCGAAGGATATATTTATAGACACGTCTATTGCCATCACGTCCGAGAATGCGAATATATGAACGGCTATCCTCTGACTTTTCATCAGAGAAGATTTCCGGAAGACGTTGTAATATATTTGATGACATATCATAAGGGTGGCCCTTGCTTAGCTTTGACAATGCTTCCGGATGGTCTTCATGCATTTTATCTGTCAAACGATAGGAAGTCCTAGAATAAACTACATTCATTAATGTCTGAAACGAACTATCATGGATTACCTTATGGAGAATGGAGTTTACTTCTGGAAATTTCGTAAATGTCTGAATTGCCCCATATATTTCATTAGCATTTCTATATGTAATGGCCACGCCACCCCTAAGCGGCGTTGAAAGTGATGGAAACACCTTCATTCCATCCTCCTCATAGAATATCACTTTGAAATGCTCGTCTTGAAGAATCTTTTCATTCCACGCTTTTGGGGTTGAACCGGCATTAAATAAAAAACGTGCAGGATGGATTAGTTCAACAGCATTTCCAATGCTATAACAAGCGTCCATGAATTTGTCATATATTGGCGGGGCATAATTCCGCAGTTCTCCGTTTGACTCATCCTGATATGGCGGATTTCCAATGATAAAATCAAACTTCATCTTTCCCGTCCCCCTTCTTAGCTCCTGAAATTCAAAGCTGGTTTTCTTCCGCCAGTCATAGACCCGGCAATAGGGCTGTGTCTTCTCTTCTTCCGCCGGGAAGCCCATGTCTTCAAAAAAGTCAAACTGGAATCCCTCTTCCTCGGGTTTCCGATACGGGATGGTGTAGGTGAGCCCATCCATCTGCCATAGGTTCCAAACAATGACGTTGGCGATGGTCTCATATTCCTGTTTCGTTGGCTTTCGCTTCCATCGGCTGGACAGGTATTCCTCAAAGGTCATCAGCAGGTTCAAACGGGCAATGAGCAGGTTGTCCCCCTGGAACTCATAGCCCCAGGTCGCCTGGAACGCCCGCAGGGCCCATTGCAGCCACTCTTCCTCCGTCTCGGCGTTCTCGCTCACCACCCGCAGCTTCCGGTCCAGCAGGCCGGTCCGCCGCTTCAGGGGAATGATCTCGCCAGAGGACACATCATAACGGCTCGCCAGGAAGGGCGCCTCGCCGCAGGTGATCTCCATGCGCCGGTCATCCACATACCGCTTCCAGCTCTTCCGCTTAGGAAACTCCACCCGGTCGGTGGGCTCGCCGTCCTTAAAAAACGCGTCCTGCTTGCCGAACCACACCTCGTCGGCGTAATCGCACATTTTCGCGCAGACCCAGTTGGGGGTAAATACCTCCGCGTGCTGCCGGGTGCGGGCGGACTGCTGCTCCAGGGCTTTCCGCGCCCGGTTCTTGATGACGCTGGAGCGCTCGCCGGTAATCAGCTCCGCCTTGATCTCCCTGTCCCGCTGATAGGCGTGGCCCAGGTCGGTATAGGCGTCCGTCGCCCAGAGGATGTGTGCCTTGGTGGTCCTATCTTCCAGGAGCCTATCCAGCAGACCGAGGGAGTTGATCCGCAGCAATTCATCTTGTATCCCGATGATCAAAAAGCGATCCTCCTCCGATCC
>CANQZJ010000156.1 GCA_947628315.1 uncultured Oscillospiraceae bacterium | reverse complement strand
ATCTTCTGGTCGTACCGCTTCTTCAGCAGCTTCCGGTTGCCGTTGTTGTCCTCCATGACGATGCAGTTCCCCATGGTGTAGGTCATCAGCTGCTGGTCGAATATGAGAGCCCGGTCCTCGGACAGCTTCTTGAGCTCGCCCAACGGGACCGACTCGGTCTTGACGCCCTGCTTGACGACCTCGACGCCGAAGTCACTGTGCTCCTGCTCCCAGCGGTTGACGAAGTCCTTCGCGTTGTAGGGGTCGTATCCGAAGGTACGGACGTCGTACTCCTTCTGCTCTATGTACCTGGACAGGTCGTCGTAGACCTCGTTCATGTCCAGGATCGTCCCCTCGAGGACGATGAGGCTACCCTCGTCCATGAACTGCTGGTACTTGTGGCGCATGGCCTGGGGCAGCTTGTCCAGCGTCCTGCTGGAGATGTAGCTCCTGGTCTTGACGCCGAAGCTGTCCATCCGCGTGTCCAGGGGGAACAGGAACGTGAACGCGCAGAAGTCGTCGCCCTGCGACAGGTCGGCCCCCAGGGAGCACGGCATCTGCCAGAAGTTGCGATGCCGGTGCGGGAGGGTCTCCTCGTACGTGAAGAAGTACGTGTAGCCCTCCATCGGGATGCCGAAGCGCTTGGCGAGGATGTCGTTGCGCGCCGTCGGGTTGTTCTCCGCCCTCTCGACGTCCTGCTGGTAGGTCTCGTATGAGACGGTCTTCCCGAGGTTGGGATTCGCCTTCAGCCACATCGCGGGGTAGTTGACCTCGTCGATGTCGTCGAGCCTGTAATAGAAGATCGAGACGTGCGGGTTGTTGTACTCGCCCTTGAGGATGGACATCAACTCCATTTTGATGTCGTCGCCGGCTCCGTTGCGCACGGTTCCCTCGGACGACATCGCGATGATGAGCCAGTCGTCCACCTTGGACGCGCCCTGCTCGATGGCGCCGACCACGTCCTCGCGGATGTCGCCGGAAAGCCACTCGTCGACCGTGTTGTACTTGGACCGCAGCCCCTGTAGCTTGTCGATCGACATCGGCCGGATCTCCAACAGGCTGCCGGTGAGGAAGTTCTCGATGCCCTTCTTCGTCGCGGCGAGCTTCTGCCTGTTCGCCCTGGAGCCGGTCGTGTTCTGCAGCGACCCCTCGGTGAGGAACTGGAACAGCGGGCCCTTGGCCCGCGTGATCGCCGTCTTTATCGGGGACAGGATCTCGTCGGCCTGACGCATTGTCGGTGCGACCGTGATCTGGTGTGTCGTCGACGTGTCGACGTTCAGTCCGTAGTTCTGGATGAACGACCCGTACATCGTCTTGGCCGCGCCTCGACCGACGATCAGGTACTGCTTGTTGATCAGGCGCTTCTTGATCCACTTGTTGACGTAGTGGCCCGGACCGCCGTTGGGATCCGGTTCGAAGACGCTCCTCTCCACGAAGTAGTACCAGCCGAAGACCTGCTCTCCCCAGAGCAGGAAGCTGTCGAGCAGGTGCACGTCACCGCCGTCGGTGAGCGTGAGCTCCCGCTCGCAGAACTTGACCCATCCCTTGATGGCGTCACGGTCGTAGTAGACTCCCGGATTCGCGATGAGCGCGTCTATCCGGTTCATCTCCATGGAGATTTCCTTGCATACGGGGATCTCCCCAGCTATGACCCGATCCCGGAACCGACCGTAGTATTCCGGGACAGCCGTGTTGGAGAGCGACATTCGCTAGTCCTTCTTCTTGCCGTTGATCGACCCTCGGTTCTTGACCCCTGTCCCGACGAGGTTTCCGAACTCCTTGGCGACCGAGCTACGCGATTGCCCCAGTGTGTTGTCGATCGCAATGACGATGGCGGCCGATAGGGCCGCCGTACCGACCGCCTTGGCGACGGAGGCCGCGATCTCCTTCGTCGCCTTGCGCTTCGGCGTCACCTCCGATTCGGTGAGCTCGCGAAGCTGCTTCTGCTTCTGCAGTCGGTTGATCTGCGCGTTCAACTCCTCGTTCGAGAGGTTGAATCGGTTCCTGTTGAGTGCCTTTGCGTGGGCCTTGGCGGCCCGGGTGCGCTTCGCCACGTCACTCCGGCTGGCCACGGAGGCCTTCGCTGACGCGAGACGCTTGGAAGCGTCGGAGTTCGTACTCCTCCCCGAACTGGAGGAGCCTGACCGGTTTCTGTCGTGGCGTACGCCCCACTTCATGCCGAGGACGCCGTAGTGAACGAGCTCCCTAGATACCGGAGTACCACTGGCCGGATCGATAAGCACTGCCATCATCCCCTCCCTCGGTCATGTCACCGAACGTGTTGACGTGATCCTCGTCACCGGCGACGCGCAGCCGCCAGACGAGTTCCTGGATCTGCCTGGACATGGCGTCGTACAGAGTCGCCACGTTCGGGGGATCGAAATATAGCTTGGTCTGCAGGTACATGTACGTGCGGACCATCTCGACGTTCACCTGCTGGATGAAGTCGCTCCACTTCTCGGACTCGCCAGAGATGGTAAAGGGCGTGGCGGGACCGATGCCCAGCTGATGCAGCGTCCCGAAGCTCGAGTTGATGTGCATGATCAGCGCATCGTCGAACGGATGCTGGGACGGGGTTATCCCGAGGGCGTTCTTGACGGAGAGGAGAATCGATTCCCGTATCTCTTCGCGACTAGGCTCTGGATCTTCAGGATCTTCAGAACCTCCCGCTCCAGTTTCCGGATCTTCCGCGCCTGGTAGGCCAAGATCATCCTCAGGCGAATCGTTTTGATAGCGATCAGCGGCACTTCCCATCACATCCCTCCTTTCTTCCAGGGACAGGTATCGTTGGGCTTGCGTTCTCTGTAAAGCGGTTGGTCTATCAGCGAGAAATCGCCGTAGTGCAACGCGTTGTGGGTGGCGGAGGAGACGCAGATGAGGTTCTCCAGTTCGTATAGGACCGGATCGTCTCTTCTGATCTGTGCCTCTGTTACCGGATTGATGTGATGGACGACCAGGTACTTGCGTATCTCCCGACCGGGTATGCCGAGATCGCATGCCCCGTCTCGCAATATGACCTGGTCCCTCACTTTCCGCCATCGGGGTGACCGATAGAACAGCTGGTTGAGAGAGCGGGCGCGACCAAACGTCTGCTCTCCAACGACACCCTCCAACTTGAGATACTCGAATCTCTCCCGGAACGTGCGGAGTTCACTCAAGTCCGCGTATGTCTTCTCCATCGTCCGTCATTCCGTTGTACTCGCGCATCGCGGAGATCGCCTGACCGTAAAGTTCCTCGATCCTGGCGGATGCACGGATGCTGTCGGTCTTCGCATCGAGGTTTTCGCTCTTCTTGTTGAGCATCTCCTGCTCGATCTTCTCCCTGCTGGAGCCCAGCTTGAGAAAATGGACGATGACCTGGCTCGATGCGGTGCCCTCGCGCAGCTGTTTCTCCGCTTGGTCCATCGCAAGGGCTATCATCTCCCTCTCGCGAGCTTCAGATGTGCGCGCTTTGGGGCGACGGCGCGGAGTTTCACCTGCACCAGGGGAAGTTGTCTTCCTCGCCATGGTGCTTTCACGTACCTTTCAGCATTGAAAAAGTAGTTTCAGGGTACTTTAAGGTAACTAAAAAGCCGCTGATAAGGATGCTTGCTCGACGGCGGAGGTCCCCGAGGATGGAAAGGGAGCGAAGCATCCCACATGTCAAGGCTTTTCGAACAAGCATCCTTGTCAGCGACTTTCAGAAAATTTTTCCGCCGGAGAAATTTTCAAGAGGCGGCGATGCAGTGAGGGGGGCCGGAATTGCGAGACCCCCTCCCCCTCCCCAAAGCGTGATACTCCGGAGTGGGCGAGAGGATTTTCG
>CANQZJ010000155.1 GCA_947628315.1 uncultured Oscillospiraceae bacterium | reverse complement strand
ATTAATTCTAAGCTTCGGAATAACCCGTCGTCGTGGAATGTTGTGATTAATTGCTTGATGCCAATCCATCGGAAGAACACTTAACACAAATATATCTAACCTTGTATGAATCAATTCGAAAAAAGAGGCAATTGACCCCACTTTTGTGTTGCATTTTATGTCATGGAAAGCTATTATTATTGAGAGGGATATTTTTGCGAATCTCACTCAAAAAGCTCAGTGGAGGTGACGGAAAGAAATGAAGTATTTCAGCATTGCGCTGCTTGTGATCCTCGTCGTCGTTCTGGCTGTGGGTCTCTTTTCCGGGAGGAGCGCCGTGGGTGACCCAGGCGCGCCGGCAGACGGGCAGGAGGGGGACATTCAAGGAGACGGGACAGAGGATCTGGAGAAGCGGCTGACGGATCGTAAGATGGCGCTCATGGGGTACGTGGATCCTGAGGACGGCGAAAATTACACCTTTGTGCAGACGCCGGAGACCTGTCCCTTCCTGAAGGAGGGAGAGCTTGCGTACACCGTTACGGGTGCGCGGGTGATCACGAACATCAACGACCTCCCCGACGGGACGCTGTTTGACGACACCGCCGAGGCAACCGGGGAGGACGGGTCGTTTCTGTCCGGCGTCTACATGGTCATGCTGGACATATCCTTTGAAAACCGCGGAGCGGCGAACTATGTCAGCGGCGAAGAAAGCAAGATAGTCGCGCTTTACTCGGATCCGTATCTCTTCTGGATCAAGAATTACCTGTATCTTCAGGACGTGGGGAACGACGTTGTCTCCGCCAACGCCGCCGAGATCGGGCCTACGTTCTATTCTGATTTCGGCAAATACAGCGCTACCGGCTCCGGCCTGACCAACGAGGCGGTAAGGGTGGAACCCGGCGAGACCAGGCAGATCACCCTGGGCTATACCGTGACCGAACGGGACGGTCACATGCCGGAGCCGGAGGATCTGTACGCCTGGAGCCTCTATGAGGAGGCCGACGAGAGCGGGTCGGTCAACTGCTCCGTGTATCTGGGCCTTGACGGGGAGGGGGACAGATGAGAAAAGCGCTGAAAGCTGAGCTGTGGAAGGCGTTTCACGACCCCATGCTGCTGCTCACCGCGCTGTGCTGTCTGTTGATCGTGGCGGCAAACGTCTGGAACTGCGCCGCCGAGATGGCGGACTGGGCCAGGAGCTCAAGACCACCGGAGGGCGCCGCTCCTGACATCCGATACAGCACAGAGGGTTATTCCCTCTTTGTGCTGTCGCTGCCATATTATCCCCAGCTGTTCTCCGCCCATGTGTTCAATTACATCTGGCCCCTTCTGGCGGCGATCCCCTACGGCACCTCCTATATGCAGGAGCGCAGGACGGGGGTCTTTAACCAGGTGGTCTCGCGTATCGGCAGAAAAAAGTATTTCTTCGCAAAATACATCGCCGTGTTTGTGACCGGCGGTGTCGCCGTGTCCCTGACCGAACTGACGGCGGTGCTGGCGGACGCCATGGTTGTCCCCTACTGGAGGGTGCACATCTCGCTCATGGAAACGCTGCACAACGGTGCGTTTCTCTCCACGCTCTACTACACCCATCCGTGGCTCCACCTTCTATGCTGGTGCGGGGCGCTGTTCCTCATCGGCGGCAGTACGGCCTGCCTCACCTTCTTCGCGTGGACAGGCCTGAGACTCAGGGCGCTCACTGTGGTCATACCCTTCGCGATCTACTTCGTCACCGGTACGGTGATCGGGAGGCTCATCGCCAGCGGCCTGATCCCCCGTTCGTCCCTTCTGTCAAAGGTGGCCAATGTCCTCTTTGTGGTTCAGGTGGGACATTCCTCCTACCCAGGTCTTTGGAGCCTTGCCGTGGCCGGGGTCGTCACGGCTGTAACGCTCATTGCGGGTTATATCCAGGTGGTAAAGAATGAGCTGGATTAAAGTCTTTGCCCACGATCTGCGGTGTGGACTTCTCAGGCGGCGGTATCTGCTGGCGCCGGCGCTGGTGATCCTTGAGTGTTTCTACATCGGCGACTGGGCGGTCGCTCTGGGGATGAAGCCGTATCTGGGAGATCTGATCCTCTATATGTTCCGGGGGAAGGAGGTCTTCGGCTCCGGCATTTCGGACGCCGCGGATCTTCCCCTGCCCTGGTTCCTCATCATGGGCGGGATCCTGCTGCTGAATCTGGACTATATGCTCTATGACCTGACGAACGCCGGACAGCAGGTCATTGTGAGAAGCCGCTCCAGGTTCGGGTGGTTCCTGAGTAAGTGTCTGTGGAACCTTCTGAGCACGGCGCTGTGCTTTGGCATCATGATCCTGACCGCGGTTTTGGTGACGCTGTATTACGGCGGGGAGTTGGCGCTGACAAACCATCCCGGCCTCAGCAGCCTCCTTTTCGGCCCGTATGTGGAGGGGGAGATCGTGGTCACCGTCCGGCAGACGCTGGCCGCGGGCCTTCTGACGCCGCTTACGACCATGGCGGCGCTGAGTATGCTTCAGATGACGCTGTGCCTTTTCATGAAGCCGGTCTTCAGCTTTCTGATCTGCCAGATACAGCTCGTTCTGGCGCTCTTCTGGAAGTCCCCCCTTTGCCTGGGGGAGGGTGCCATGGCAATGCGAAGCTCCTGGGTGGCCACGGATAGTTTTGGGCCCCAGTACGCGGGCGTCAGCACATACGCCGCGCTGGTCTTTGCCGCTGCGGTGCTTGTTCTCTGCGTGATTGCCGGGACTGTCAAATTCCGGCACACGGATATTCTCGGCTTGGAGGAGTGACCGCATCATGCTGATCGAGATGAACGACGTGACAAAAACCATCAAGGGGGCCCTGATCCTGGACAGAGTGACCCTTCGGTTTGAAAGCGGCAGAATATATGGTCTGCAGGGGCCAAACGGATCCGGAAAGACCATGCTGATGCGCCTTGTGGCGGGGCTCATTCGCCCCACAAAGGGCGAGATCTTGATCGACGGGAAACGTCTGGGCCACGACATGGACTTTCCGCCCTCCCTGGGACTGCTTATTGAAAATCCCGCCTTTTTGCCGGGATACACGGGCAAGCGGAATCTGGAACTTCTGGCGGAGTTGCAGGCGCGTGTCGGAGATGCGGAGATCTGCCAGGCGCTCCGTGACACTGGGCTTGACCCGGAGGACAGGCGGAAGTACCGCAAGTATTCCCTGGGCATGAAGCAGCGTCTGGGCATCGCTGCGGCCATCATGGAGAAACCGGATCTGATTCTGCTGGACGAGCCCACCAACGCCCTGGACGAGAAGGGCGTTGAGGAGATCTGCGGCCTTATCCGCCGGGAGCGGGATCGGGGCGCTCTGGTGATCGTGGCCTGCCACGACAGGGAGATCCTTGAGGGACTGGCCGACGAGATCTATGCCGTGGCCGAGGGTCGCGTTGAAAGGAGAGCGACATGAAAAATCGCGGAAAAATACTGATCCTCGCAGCAGTGGCCCTGGCCGCAGGTCTGTGGACATGGCGGTTCATTTCGCTCAACTCCTATTACCACGGACTTGTGGGCGACATGGGCGAGGACAGGGTGTACGCCGTCGGCAACACGGTGCCCATGGACTACGCCGAAGGGTACTCCCTCCGGGCGGACGGCTTTGAGATCGTTGGATTCGAGGACATAGACCCCGATCTGTTTGCGGAAACGTACGCCGCGCGCAGCGGTGCGGAGGGTAAATTGGGCCTTTTGAGCGTTACGCTTTTCAACATCGACAGTGAAAAGGAAAAATTCAATCTGCCGGATCTCCGTCTGCGCGGGGAGGACACCATTTTTAACGTCGAGGAGGGCCTTTTGAAGGGGCTGAATCCGAGCCTTGAGGG
>CANQZJ010000154.1 GCA_947628315.1 uncultured Oscillospiraceae bacterium | reverse complement strand
CCCGGCAACTACGGTCTCTCCTCCCTGTTTGGCGGGCGGTACCACCCCATCACCGGCCTGTGGCAGAGCCACAGCGGCACTGACATCCTCGTCGCCGGCGGCACACCGATCCACGCCGCCAAGGATGGCGTCGTCACCTATGTTCAGGCGTGGAACGGGTGGAGCATCAGCGGCTCGCAGAGCTACGGCAACATGTGCATGATCTCCCACGGCGACGGATACGTCACCCTGTACGCCCACCAGAAGACATACCCGCTCGTGTCCGTGGGGCAGTACGTAACCAAGGGACAGGTCATCGGCTATGTGGGCACCACCGGCGCCTCCACCGGCTACCATCTGCACTATGAGCTGCGGATCAACGATACCCGCTCCAGCGTGCTCCAGCTCTATCCCGACCTGACCTTCACCTATTCCGGATACAGCTGGAAGGGCAATAACGTTCCGTTCTAAAGCAAAACTTCCCAGGGGCGCGGGAAACACCCGCGCCCTTTTTTATCCCATGACGAGGAGGGCTTTTCATGGAAGAACAGGCCGTTCAAGCGGTGAAGAAGCGCCGCAAGTTCCCCGGCTGGGCGAAGATCGTCCTCACCGTGATATTGACGCTGGCGGTGTCCGGCGGGGCGCTGTGCCTGCTGCTGGGCAGGGGCGGGATGTCCCTGGTGGAGACCTATCTGCTGGCCAGATTCGCCTTTGTGGAGAAGGACGCCGACCTGGACGCCGCCGTGGATCAGGGGCTGGACGCCTTTGTCACCGGCCTGGGCGATCGCTGGTCTTACTATCTCACCGAGGAGCGCTACCACCAGGTCACCGCCGACCGGGCCAACAGCTATGTGGGCGTGGGGATCACCGTGGACAGCGTCTCCCGGGAGGAGGGCCTGCTGGTGCAGTCGGTGGCTGCGGACGGCCCCGCGGACAGAGCAGGCGTCCTGCCCGGCGACGTGATCACCGCGGTGGACGGAACCTCCATTGCCGGAGACGGCCGTGGACAGGGCGCCGGCCTCGTCGCCGGCGAGGCCGGCACCAGGGTCACCCTCACCCTTCTGCGGGCGGACGGCTTCACCCTGGACGTGACCTGCACCCGCGCCACCGTCCACAGCCCCTCCGCCACCGGCAGGATGCTGGAGGGGAACATCGGGTACATCTATCTGGCCAACTTCTACTCCGGCTCGGCGGACAGCCTGATCCAGCAGGTGGAGATCCTGACGGCCCAGGGGGCGGCGGGTCTCATCATCGACGTGCGGAACGACGGCGGCGGCTATGTGGACGAGCTCACCGACATGCTGGACTATCTTTTACCTGAGGGGCCCATCTTCACCATGAAGCCCCGGTGGGGGTTCGAGTCTATCACCCAGTCGGACGAGGACTGCGTGGAACTGCCTATCGTCACGCTGGTCAACGCCAGCACCTACTCGGCGGCGGAGCTGCTGGCCGCCCAGCTGAAGGAGAGCGCGGGGGCGCCCATCGTGGGCTCCGAGACCTCCGGCAAGGGCTACGCCCAGGTGACTTTCGCCCTGCCCAACGGCGGCGGCGTGGGGCTGTCCACCTCCGCCTACTGCACCGGCAGCGGTCACTCCCTCATCGGCGAGGGGCTGGCGCTGGATGTGGAACTGGAACTGGCCGAAGGCGCGGTCATCGGCGGCGAAAACGACAACCAGCTGGCGGCGGCGCTGGCACTCTTCGACAAATGACAGACGCGTCCCCCTTCCACGCGGGGAGGGGGACGTTTTTCCCTGTTTTTCTTGCTTTTTCCCCGTTCCCATGGTATGATACCCCACGACTGGCGGAGTCCGGCGCGTGCCGGAGGCCGCGCAGCTCACCCTGTTTTGACCGATCACTCTACATAGAAAGGCGGAAACTCCTATGAGACGTGCCGGGATCCTGATGCCCATTTTCTCCCTCCCCTCCCCCTATGGGATCGGCACCATGGGGCAGGCGGCCAGAGACTTCGTGGCTTTTCTGAAGGAGGGCGGCCAGCGCTGCTGGCAGCTGCTGCCCATGGGCCCCACCAGTTACGGGGACTCCCCCTATCAGTCCTTCTCCTCCTTCGCCGGGAACCCCTACTTCATCGACCTGGACGACCTGGCGGCGGACGGCCTGCTGAAAAAGTCCGAGTACGCCGGCATCGACTGGGGCGACCCCAAATACGTGGACTACGCCCTGCTGTATGAAAAGCGCTTCCCCGTGCTGAAAAAGGCGGTGCGCCGCCTGCTGAAAAATCTCCCGGAGGATTATTCCGCTTTTCTGGGGGAAAACTCCCATTGGCTGGAGGACTACGCCCTGTTCATGGCCCTGAAGGGGGAGAACGGCGGCAAGTCCTGGCACGAGTGGCCCGACGGCGTCAAGCTCCGCCGGCCCGCCTCCATGAAGGCCGCCAAGCGGCGGCTGGCCCGCGAGGTGGACTTCTGGCGGGGCGTGCAGTATCTCTTCTTCAAGCAGTGGGGCGCCCTGAAAAAGCTGGCAAATGACAACGGCATCTCCATCATCGGCGACCTGCCCATCTACGTGGCCGGGGACTCCGCCGACGTGTGGGCCGACCCCGACCAGTTCCAGCTGGACGAGGATCTGAACCCCACCGAGGTGGCCGGCTGCCCGCCGGACGCCTTCACCGCCGACGGACAGCTGTGGGGCAACCCCCTGTTCGACTGGGAGTACATGCGCTGGGACGGCTACTCCTGGTGGCTGCGCCGGGCGGGGTTCCAGTTCCGCCTGTTCGACATTCTGCGCATCGACCACTTCCGGGGCTTTGACGAGTACTACGCCATCCCCTTTGGCGACACCACCGCCCGCAACGGCCGCTGGCGTCCCGGCCCCGGCCTGGACTTCTTCCAGGCGCTGAACCGCGCGCTGGGCCCCCGCGACATCATTGCGGAGGATCTGGGCTTCCTCACCGAGTCGGTGCGGCAGATGCAGCGGAGCACCGGCTACCCCGGCATGAAGATTTTGCAGTTCGGCTTCGACCCCGACAGCTATGACAGCGAGTACCTCCCCCACAAGTACGACCACAACTGCGTGGTCTACGCCGGCACCCACGACAACGAGACCATCATGGGCTGGCTGGAGAACGCCGACCCCAGAACCGTGGCCTACGCCAAGCAGTACCTCCGGCTGAACAAGCGGGAGGGCTACGCCTGGGGCATGATGCGGGGCGCCTGGGCCTCCCCCGCCGATTTGGCGGTGATGCAGATGCAGGATCTGCTGTCCATCGGCAGCGAGGGCCGCATCAACACCCCCTCCGTGCTGGGCGGCAACTGGCAGTGGCGTCTGCTCCCCGGCCAGATCGACGACAAGCTGGCGGAGCGCCTCCGTAGGGCCGCCGTCCTCTACGGGCGGGCTCCCCTCCACGGCTGATTAGTTTACATAATTTTGCTTGTGCCCCACCCCTGAAAGGAGTTTTTTCATATGGATATCCGACAGCGTTTGAGCGAGATCGCCCAGGAGCGGTTTGGCCGGCCCGTGGCCCAGTGCGACGACGGCCAGCTCTATCGCGCCCTGCTCCAGCTCACCCGCGAGCTCAGCGACAACCGCCCCGCCCCCGCGGGCAAGCGCAAGCTGTACTATTTCTCCGCCGAGTTTCTGATCGGCAAGCTGCTCTCCAACAATCTGCTGGCCCTGGGCGTGTTTGACGAGGTCAACCGCATCCTGGAGGAGGACGGCCGCACCCTCTCCGATGTAGAGGACATGGAGCCGGAGCCCTCCCTGGGCAACGGCGGCCTGGGCCGTCTGGCGGCCTGCTTCCTGGACTCCATCGCCGCCCTGGGCCTCCATGGCGACGGCGTGGGGCTCAACTACCACTACGGCCTGTTTGAGCAGAAGTTCCGCGACCACAAGCAGACCGAGCAGCCCAACCCCTGGATCCA
>CANQZJ010000153.1 GCA_947628315.1 uncultured Oscillospiraceae bacterium | reverse complement strand
TAGACGCCGTCGATGGCGTTGCGGGCGGCGAACACCGCCTCGCCCCGGGTCTCCACATTGGCGGCGGCGTGGGGATAAAATCCCGTGTCGCCGTGGGCGTCGTAGGGATTAAAGGCCAGGTTCCGCCGGGCGGCGATCTCCTCCGGCTCCGCCAGCCGGGCCCGGACCACATGGCAGGCGCCGGTAAAGCTCTTGGGGTTATACACGGTCGCCTGCTCCCCGAAGGGGATGGCAAAGTTGATCTCCCGCTTCACCACGTATATCAGCGCCGGGGGCATGGTGTCCTCGAACTGCACCACGCAGTACTGCCCCGGCCGGCCGATCTCCAGGGCCACCCGGTCTCCGGGGGCGTAGGCATTGGCGTAGACGAGACTCACCTGCTCCGCCGCCGGGGCGGTCAGAAGCACCCGGCCCGCCGCGTCCAGTATCTTCAGCTTGATGGGTTCCTGTGGCATAGGTCACTCCTCCTTCTTATCAGCGCACTTCGATCTTCACCTTGCCGGTGAAGTATATCCGCGTCCTGTAGATCGTCTCCGGCCAGGCCGCCCGCAGGCGCTCATCCCGGACGGGGACCGCCTCCCACGTGACGCGGTCCGCGCCCTGCACTGCGGCCTCGCCCAAGTCCCCGAAGCGGACGGTATTGCCCGCCGCCTCCGGCTTTTCGGCGCTCATGAGGCTGAGAGCCACGGCGCCCGGATAGTCGGTGATGTCCTCCACGGTGAGGCCCACCGCTGTGAGGGCCATCCGGCGGCGGTAGTATCCCAGCCCCGGTACTTTTCCGTAGGCGGCGGCAATGTCCATGGTAAGGCCGGAGAAGTCCGGGTCCACCGCCACATGCTCCGCCCGGGCCTCCGGGCCGGGGAGCTGCTGATATTTTCCGCCCGCCGGGTCGAATTCCGGCAGGTTGTGCCAGCTGGACTGCATGGTCCATATCTCATAGCGCCGGTCGCTGAAGGTCTTGGCGGTGTAGCTCTCCACGCCCACGTCGATGAGCAGCGGCCGGCCGTCCTTATAGAGGATGAGGCTCCCCGTGTCGTTGTGGTTGTGACTGTCGGCGTTGCAGCCGGCCTTGGCGCCCAGCATGTATGCCCCCCGCCGGACGGAGAGCACCCCCACGCTGGGGTACCATATGTCCGCCGCGGCGGGGATGGGCCGGCCCTTGTATTCCTCCGCCTCGGCCAGCATCTCTTCCTCCGCAAAGGCGGACTGTATCCGCTCATAGAGGCTGATGCCGCTGGAGTTGTCCGCGGGGCTGTCCTGGGCCGCCTCTGCCATATCCCGTGCCGCCAGGGTCCGCAAAGGCTCGCTGCCCATCCGCTTGGCGAACAGATATTCCCGCGCCCCCCGCCGTCCGGCCAGGGGGCTGCAATCGGCGAAGTTGAGGTAGTACGGCCCCGCCACGTGCATATGTACGATGTACTCCGCCATATTGCGAAGCTTGGGTTCTCGCCACAGGCTGTCCAGCGCCCCCGATGCCATCCGGCACATGAGCTCCAGGGCGTTATAGCACGTCAGCGCCGCGTGGCCGTAATACTGGGCGCCCTCGTTGCAGCAGCCGTCCTCGCCGTATTCGGCGAGGAAGCTGTCCAGCCCCGCCGCCGCTTTATGCACGTAAGGGGGCAGCGCCCGGGCCGGCAGCAGCGCCGCCGCGGCCAGCAGCACGTTCTGGGTACACCAGGGCGTCCAGTTGCACACGGGCTTGTCCTTCGGGTCGGCCGTGTCCGCCATCCACCAGAAGTGGTCGTGAAGATAGGGCCGCAGCACCCGCCGGCGGACCTCGTCCCGCACCCGCCCGGCGAGACCGGGGGCATACTCGTCCAGCGCCCGGCCCAGAAGCCTATGGGTCAGCGCCAGCGTGGCCCCTGTCTCCGCGGCGAACAGGTCTACTACCGGCCGTTTTGTATCCGGCAAGGGCAGGGCGGGGGTATCTCTCACGTATACATTGTGGGCGGGAAGCTGCCAGGCGCTCTCCTCGCAGATGGCCCACAGATAGTCCGCTATGGCGGGGATATACCGCCCCCCGCCGGCGGCGCATGCCGCCATGACCAGGTCGCATAAGGTCCGCCGCCGGGCAAAGTAAGGCGTCTCATACCCGGTCCTGTCGCCCCGCTCCGTATAGGCCAGCCACAGCTTTAGGGGCAGTGCGGGCGGCTTTTTCGCCCGGCGCAGCGCCTCGTCCCCCGCCGCCAGCAATTTCTCCGCGGCCGGGAGGCCCTTCCACGCCCCGCTCCCCGGGGGCGGGGCCAGGCGGGGCTTCCGGGCCGTCCAGGCGCTTCCTTCCAACAGCTCACGTATCATCGGTCTGATCTCCCAGCTTCTTCATATACTCCCGGGGGCTGACGCCCTCCAGCTTCTTGAACACCTTGCTGAAATAGAAGGCGCTTTCAAAGCCCACCCGCTCGCTGATCTCGTATATCTTCATGTCCGTGGACGCCATCAGGTGCTTGGCCGCCTCGATGCGGGCGCTGGTGACGAACTCCACGAAGCTCCGCCCGTTCTGGGAGAACATCTGGCTTAAATAGTTGGGGCTGAAGTTGAAGGCGGAGGCCACGTCGTTGAGAGAAAGGCGCTTATCCAGGTTCCGGCGGATATACTCCTGAGCCTGGGCCACCAGCCGGGTCCGGCTGTCGGGGGAACCGGCGGGAGATTCCGGGCAGAAGCACACCGGCCTCGCCGCCCCCAGAAGGGGCAGGGCGTCCATGGCCGCCTGCTGGCTCCGGCCGGCCTGGAGGATGTCCGTCACCGGCGGGCCCACCACCCAATAGAGGGGCGTGCTGAAATACTTATATAGTATCTCCCCCGTCTTCTCCAGCACGGGCGTCAGCTGCTCCGTCAGCCCCTGTTTGTCCTGCAGGGGGATCAGCACAGAGAAATGGCGCAGGTCCAGCCCGGTCACCCAGCAGGGCATATACCGGGGCATGGTCTTGGCCGCCATGCCGGTGACGCCGGCGCTGAGGCCCGGGGACCGGGCCGTCTCCTCGTCGGAGCACTGCAATTCCGCCAGCGCCACGGTGTATGAGGGCGCGTCGAACCGCAGGGCCAGCTCCTCCGCCGCCCGGTCGAAGGTCTCCCGCTCGGTGAAGAAGCCGCCGTAGAGCTGCAGAAAAAGCCGCTCCCGGTACATATCCACGCTCCCCGCCGGGGGCGCGGCCGGGGCCCGCAGGACCATCTCCTTCTCCACGGCCTTCCGGGCCCGCTCCAGGGCCGCCCGCAGGCTCTGGGCCGTCAGGTCCATCTTGTTCAAATACTCCACCGCGCCGAAGCGGATGCTGCGCTTCATGTAATCCAGCTGCTCGTAGCTGGTGAGGATGATGAACACCGGCAGAGTGGGGTCCCGCTTCCGGCAGGTCTCCGCCAGCTCCAGCCCGTCCATAATAGGCATCATGATGTCCGTGATCACGATGTCCGGGTGCAGCGCCTCTATGTCCCGGAGGGCGTCCGCGCCGTTGGAGGCGGTTCCCACGATCTCATAGCCCAGGGCCGGCCAGTCCAGTATCCCCTGCATCCCGATAAGGACCAGGGGCTCGTCGTCCGCAAGATAGACTCTTATCATCCTCTCGCCTCCCCCTCCCGGCCGGGCAGCCGGACCGTGACGGTGGTGCCCATGCCGGGGGTGCTGTCGATAGAAAGGCCGTAGGCCTCCCCGAAGATATATTGGAGCCTGCGGTGGACGTTCCACATGCCCACATGGCGGAACTTGGCGGCAGCCTCCCCGGGACTGGGCTCGGAGAGGGCCTTTTGCGCCTGCTCCGCCGTCATGCCCACGCCGTCGTCGTGGAGCCGGAGCAGCACATCCCCGCTCTCCCGCTCCCGGGTCACCGTGAGGCGTATCTCCCCGGCCCGGCCCTTGGGCTCGATGCCGTGGAAGAT
>CANQZJ010000152.1 GCA_947628315.1 uncultured Oscillospiraceae bacterium | reverse complement strand
AGATAATTCGGGATTATCCTGTAGGAACGAGCATTAGGAGAGCAAGAGATGGACAAAGAATTGGTTCCGGCACCCGAGGCATTCGATCTGTTTCAGTTTAGTAAATCTGAATATCTTGATGCTGTTGCACGAATTATGAAGCATCGACAAAGCACGATCAAATTCCAATCATTGTTGTCCAGTGCAAACGGCGCAATCCTGCGCGGGGATTATTCATTTGGAAGAATAAGTCACAATTATTTTTCCCAAAGCACTTTTGACGGTTCTTCTTTGGAAGGCGTGGCCGGGGCAGGATCTATCTTTATTGATGTGGTATTTCAAAATACAAATTTGAAGAGTTCGAACTTTCAAAATTGTACCTTTGATCGCTGCAGATTCGATGGTTGCAAACTGGATGGCAGCAATATGGGGGCCAGCTATTTCAACGACGCGCAGTGGGTCCATTGTCCCAGCGGACGGTATAATGTTAGCAATTCATATTTTAAGAATTGTGAGTTTATTGAAACAGTTCCGGGCAATCTTGCAGATTCTGTTTTAGATTCAGTATCATTTGAAAACGTCAGAATTGCAAACACCAACATTGAATTCTCATCTTTCCGCTCTATATCCACAAAGGATTCTGTTCTTGCTTTCAGTCAACTTCCCTATGTGTTTAATGGGATTCAATATATATTCGAAACATCTGACAACATACGGATTTCCTCAAGAATCAACAGTCAAAACAGCATTTCCGTGCAAGAATACGCGGATGTACTCCATGACATGGTTATTTTCTACTCATATAATAAAGAATATTTTCCTCTTGCAAATATATTGCTGGCATTCCAAAACTATGAGGAATCGCTCAGTGTTTTGCTACAGGGAGTCATATCTGCAACACGTCAGAGAGATTTTCGGATGTGTAAGTATTACTGCAAGCTATTGACGGAGAATGGGCACTTCAGCGCAAACACGTTGAGCGATTTTTATCAGAAATTATATTTGGCCGCTCCGATTCAATCATTGTCGGCGGCACAGTATTATCAGTATAGGCAACATATGCCCGACATTCGGGAAATGTTATTGGAAAATCCGGATAATTACCCGCATGCTTCGCTTTCCCTAGTCACAGAGATCGATGCAAGCGATTCTGAGAATATTGTTTTTCTTTTGGAAGTTTTGGATAACTTGTTGCACCTGAGATGCTGTTCAATAATCAACCAGCGAATCTCGATTGAGCACAATTCTCCGCTTGTGTATCTAATCCCTCTCTGCGGCCCCGCTGTAAGCATTCTGGCCGTTAGCGCATTGGTACTTACCGTAATCTCTAAAGTTTGTAAAAGCTATAACGATTTCGCCCAGGCTATCATTAACACACAGATAATCAAGAATAATATACGGCAGAAGAAACGCGACGAATTAGAGATAAAAAAATTGGAGCAAGAAATTTCCAATCTTGAGTTGGAGAACGAAAATCTGAAAGCGAAAATTGTAGCCTACAACCAGCAGATGAAGAGTCGCGGTATCGTTATCGCACAAGCAAACTTCACGCCGGAAGATTTTTCCCCAATGCCGTTTTTGAAATAGGAAGACTCAGCGTGTTGTTTTGGCATGCGGTACACAATGGTCCTGGGATAAGGCGACGCTTCGCGGTGATCTCTGCCGCTCGATGAAAGATAGTTTCCAGATCCTCATTTTCAGGAGGAAGAACATTATTGAGAGCGATATTGTTCAGCGGACGGAAGACGGAGATGATTGGCATCACGCCTAACTGAGACAGCCATTCGATCCCCTTAAAGAAACTTTCCTCTCTCTCCAATCCCAATACCATTAGACTTCTTACATTGCCGCCATCTCCCCAAAGACGAACCGCCTCTATGAAAGCATTTTCATAGCGGGACAGTGGGATATTGCCTTTGCCCGGCATGATTGCCTGGGCAATCGTTCGGTCGAAGATTTCTAGATTAAAGCCGATTTCGTTAATTCCTACATTATAATAGTCTTTAAGTATTGTTGTATTCTCGGGTGGTAAACACATGGCATAAATCGGCTTATTGCTACGCGAACGTATGTGTTTGGCCAATTTCAAGATATTTTCATGCTCATCCGATTCTTTTCCGGAACCGCCGCCAATCAAGAAATGGCGGAAATCAGTATGATCCAAATAGAAATCAATGGCCTCGCATACATCGTCTATCAAAAATGGACCTTCTTTGAAACGAACGTTACAAAATCCACAGCCGAGTCCTTTTTCTTTGAAACAACAGTGAAATTGATGGTGGACCCTCAGACGGTCTGTAGCCCAAAAAGTAACGTTTCGGTAAAGTGTGCCATGTGATGCGACCCGTTGGCGGTAGGGATCTGTTTCGTCAAACGCAACATTGCATAGTTCTTGTCCATTATATTTGAGAATATATTGATCACTATTTTGGCCGCGATAATCAATACAGTAAGGGGAAAATTCCGAAAAGTCCGTATGATAAGGTGCGTTGACGATAAGGTCATTTTCTAAACGTAAGTCAATGGACTGAAACACCCCTTGCCGAGCGGCAATGCCATCTCGCATCATCCTCATCTCAGCGGATTGGGAAAACCGTATGCCTTGGTTAAGCAGACCTATTTTTATGACCAATGCATCTCTATTTATAATTTTCTCTTTCCAATCATGCGAATCAGCTTGTATATTGGGTGCAAGGTGCAGGCGATAATCCGGATCTAACCAGCTAAGGTTGCGTTTGGATACAACTCTAAACAGATAGGCATTGTCTTCACACCGCATCTCTGCGGAGAAACCATCCAAAATTTTTTCCAGAATAATACTTGTTGGGGGCAAACAAAAAAGCCACTCCGGAACGACCGAACCGTTCACCGTGAAGAAACTCTCTGGATTTTTAAACCGTGTGAAACTGCCTATGGGCGCTTGTTCCCCAGAAAATGCTCTTAGGTTTAAATCTATCAATGATGGTTTTCCCTCATTGATCAGCAATTTGTTCGCCAAAAAAGAAGAAGCTTGGAACCGTGGGTTCAGTTCCAAAAAGTATAACTCATTTTCGGTCAGCAAATAATCTACGCCACATACTCCTCGGTATCCAGCCTCACGTAGCGCATCTGCAAGAAGTAGCGTTCTGCTTTGTATGAGTTTAAACTGTTTATCAGATAGATTTACAAAAAAATCGCCCCCAATATATGAAAACGCTTCCCCGTTATGTTGTATCAACTGAAATGATGGGGGCAGCACAATACAAGAGTCATCAAATACGACGGCATGTACGTTTAACGAAACGGCGTCTCTCAAAAATGGTGATAAGATATAATGCTCATCTTCCTTGTTTTCTGCGTAATATTGGGCGCATCGATCGCGGGACAGTTTGAAAGTCCCATTTCCGCCAGAGGAGAATACTTTTTGTAGTATGTAGGTGTCCTCTTCGCTGATCTTAAAGCAGACATCTGGGACGGAGTTTCCATTGAACTCAACGTAGGGAACAACAGGTATATATTGACTAGCAAACTCCCGCATCATCGCTTTATTCTTTAATAACTGTAGCAGATTATAGTCATTCAAGCATATGGAATGTGCTGCTGCGTTATCTCCTAGCATAAATCCCTGCGATGGATTATAAAACATGAAAACAGCATCATCATAGGTCTCGGATGCCTTTTGGATGTGATCTCGAAGAAATTTACCTATCTTCCACTGTGATGCGTTGTTGTGGTCAATGCGAACTTTTGTTTCAGATGTAAATGAGACGTTATTGTTTGTGTTTGTCCCATTGATTGTAATCGAGGAAAAAATAGGAATGTCACAATATTGAATGTCCGACTCTCGAGGACCGATCCATATTATCTTTTTATTCATTCTGCACCTCAAAGGCGGGATAAGTTTCACAAACACCGGATAATCCCGAATTATCT
>CANQZJ010000151.1 GCA_947628315.1 uncultured Oscillospiraceae bacterium | reverse complement strand
CACCGCATATACGGTGGGACAACCTGCGTAAATCGAATGCTGCGAATGAGAGAGGCGGCTGACGGACTCCTTGTCGGGCGTGTTAGCCCTTGGTTTTAAGCGTCAGGCCATTTCTCCCCCATTCTACAGCTTCGGCTTTGAGTTGGCAAAACACGGCTGGCTGCCGTGTCCCTTGCCTCAATCTTTATTGTAGGAGGATTTATTATGCACCCTGGACAGACGGCGGCTGACCGCTACATTACCAGCTTTGAGGGCACTAACTACATCGGGCAACTGGAGCGCGTACACACCCTTTTACTTGCCTTATGGGAGGAATACTTCGGCACCGTCAGAGATCACCCGCTGAGTGAGTACGAAACGGACCTGATCGACCACCAGCTCTATTTTCTGTCCGACGCGCTGTTCAACATCATTCTGGATATGGCACTGGACTACGGCGATTCTAGCTTTAGGGGCGTCGGTCCGTTCCTGGAAAAAGCGAAGGAGGCAGAAAAGGCCATCGAGTGCAACAAACTTGTGGAGAAGGCCAGAAAGAGGCAGAACGCAGCCAAGACGGATTGGGAGCGCACAGAGTACAAGGCAAGGGTTGACGCCCTGGCCGCTCTCCCTGACGATGACGCTATACCGGCATTAAAGGCGCTGCTGGAGGGAGGTGATAAGGCATGACCGAATCGCAGAAACAGGCGCAGGAGACCCGGAAGAAGAATCTGGAGGCGAGGACGGCGAAGTATAAAGAACAGGCTGACGCGATCAGAGCAGCCAGGGCCGCACTCCAAAAAGTCCTTGAACGCGAGGACACGACCACCGAACAGGCGCTAGAGGCGGCGAAGCTGCTGGCAGACCTGGGGAAACAATACTGAATCAGCCATAAGAAAGGAAGGTTGACATCATGGCATTTTTGACTGAGCAGGTAGAAAGACGAATCCGGCGTAAGCTGGCCAAGTACGGCTATAAGCTGCACGTTGACCATCAGCGGCTTATCCGCTATGAGGTGGAGCAGGTAAGCAACCCGGAGAACACGGTGTTCATCAAGGATTTGCCTGACCTGCAAAAATGGGTCGATAAACTGGAGGCGGGAACGCATTGAAGGTCACCATCGCATACCTGCCCACTGAGGAGGGGGAGACCGCTCTTGCGGCTCTCCTCCAACTCTACCCCGGCGCTAAAGTGCGGAAAAGTGAGCGCCATCCACCGTTTAAGCACATCTATCTGACAACTAAAAAAGCCGGGAACCCTTGCGGCGACGGAGAAAACTCTTGCATCACCCCCCTAGATGTGGTATAATACCATTAGGCATGAGTACCGCCCGTTGTGGGTTAGCCATCAAAAGGCATGGGAAACAGTTGTGAGCTGTTCTCATGCCTTTTCTATTACCTCCTCCTTCGGGGTGCCGGCGCGGTTTTTGCCGTCAGCCCTTTCTCTGGCGGATTTTTCCCGCGTCGGCATTTCGTGGGGGAGCATATCAAGCCGATACTCAACGGCGTAAAACGGAGGTACAACATGAACGAGAACATCAACACCACCATGAACACCACGGAGCCCACCACTCCCACCCCGGAGGCAACAGGGGGCCAGGGCGAAAAGCTGTTCACACAAGACGAAGTAAATCGCATCGTCAGTGAACGCCTTGCCCGTGAACGGGCCAAAGGTGAACCAGACGAGCGTGAGACCGCGCTAGTAGAGCGCGAAAAGGCTATAAAGGCAAAAGAATCACGGTATGCGTGTGAGGACTATCTAAAAGAGGTTGGCATTATAGGCAAGAGCCGGGATGCCTTTCTGGAGGTCCTGGACACATCCGATTTTGATAGATTCAAGACCATCGTTGACCGGCTGGGTGGGCCCTATATCTCAAAGGTCACTGTAACGGGGGCCGAGGTAGCACACCCGCCCATGAACTCAGGCGCCACCCTTGAATCACGGATTGCAGATGCCTTTAAGCCTAAAATCTGATTTTAGGAGTGATTCACAATGGCCATTGAATTGGCGACTAAGTTTGCAACTAATGTTGACGAGCTTTTCAAGAATGAGAGCAAGAAGTCCCTGCTGACCAATCAGGACTACGACTGGACCGGCGCACACACCATCAAGGTTTATAAAGTCAGCACGTCGCAGATGAACGACTATGACCGCAACGGTGCCAACGTCTCCGAGAACTGGAGCCGGTACGGGGCGGTGAAGGACCTGGACGCCACCACCGAGGAGCTGACGCTGACCAAAGACCGCAGCTTCACCTTTGCCATCGACAAGCTGGACGCCGACGAGACCGCCCAGACGCTGGCCGGTGCGTCTGCCCTTGCCCGTCAGCAGCGTGAGGTCATCATCCCCGAGGTGGACAGCTTTGTCTACAAGACCATGAGCGAGAAGGCCGGCCACAAGCCCGAGGCGAAGGAGCTGACCGTCGATAACATCTATACGGAGATCCTTGCCGCCTCCTCTGCGCTGGATGATGCAGAAATCCCTGAGACCGAGCGTGTGCTGCTTGTGAGCCCTGCCACTTATGCGCTGCTGAAAAAGTCCCCGGACGTGGTAATGGACACTGACGTGGGCCAGGATATGCGGCTCAAGGGCGTCATCGGCAACCTGGACGGCGCTGCCGTGGTCAAGGTGCCGGCGGTGCGTCTGCCCGATAACTTCGGCTTTATGCTGGCCCATCCTTCGGCCACTGTTGCCCCCACGAAGCTGGAGGATTACACCGTCCATGAGAACCCTCCCGGCATTTCCGGGTCTCTGGTAGAGGGCCGTATCTGCTACGGTGCTTTTGTCCTTGATAACAAGAGCAAGGGCATTTACTATCAGGCGGCTTCTGAGGCCGTGTAAGGCAATACCGGGGTGTGTGGTGGTAATCCATACACCCCGGTAATTATAGGTGAACACAATGCCAAAGAAGCGATTGAAGATGACCAACTCCCGTGAGGTCCGGCGGGCTGTCAATCGCGTCGCCAATATGGTCCTCAACGGGGAGTTGGAGCCCAAAGCCGCCAACGCCATCCTCTACGCTGCCAACGTCACCCTGGGTGCTATCCGTGTGGATGAACAGCAAGCGAAGCTGGACGAGCTGGAGGCGGTTGTCAGAGAAATCGAGGATGCACATGGCAGATATTAGCAAGCGCATAGAGACCGCTAGGCGGGCCGTGGAGGGCTTTAGACCTTGCAAGATGGTGGTGACCATGACCGACGGAACGCAGGTCACTACTGACCCTATAGGAGCTATCACGCTGTTTAAGAACCGGGCACCCATGAAAAGCGTATATACTGACCGCGATGATTACAGTGAGCTTGCCGGGATGCTGACGGCTCTAACTGGAGGGTGTGAGGAGCTGACAGCTCTAAGGGGAGGTTGTAAAGATGACGCTGAAAGAGCTTGAAAGCCGAGTTGACCGAATCAGGTCAAAGCATTTGGTGGTGCTTGCGCGGACGCCTGACGGCCAAGAGCAGGTTATGACCGTAAGGGAGTGCATCGAGGCCAACGCCGATTTTATCCGTGTGGTAAGCGGGAATGACCTTCACGACCTTGACGAGCTGCTGGACTATGAGATCGGAGGCGTCTGTGCCATTAACTAGGTTGTCCGAATAAGGGACCGCCTAAAGGTTGCACATACGACGTATTGCGGACTCCCGCCACCATAAAAAACGCCGTTTTCGCACGTAAAACGGCGTTTTTTCATGCCTTTTTGCCCCAAAAGTGGGGAAGGCCACAAAATTTTGACCCCAATTTGTCTCGCCAGGGGTCGCTTTTTTGTCCCCAAAAAGGCGGGCTGGACGTGCCGTTTATGTTCCTTCTGGATCATCTTGCCGGCGCTGACGCCATCGCGTGGGCCACGCCTATTGCGGACTGCGGTGCTATGCTGGTCGGCATCGGCCTGTTTGTGCCGTTATGGAGGAAAATGGGAACAAAATAGCAAAATACTCCTCACCTCCGACGCGGAAGTGAGGAGCTGCTTTTTGCTCTTAATCCGGG
>CANQZJ010000150.1 GCA_947628315.1 uncultured Oscillospiraceae bacterium | reverse complement strand
AGCCCCCGGTTGTCGCCGTGGGTCATGATGATGCCGCCGATCATCCGGGTGGACACGCCCCAGCTGGTCTGGTGGGGGTAGTGGAGCTGGTTGTCCTTCCCGGCGAAGGTGATGTCGAAGGCCCGGGCGAAGCCGTCCCCGAAGTAGTGGGAGGTGCCGCCCTGGAGGGCCTTGCGGTCGTGCATCATGCACTCCACGGTGTAGGTCTCCTCGGCGCCGTTGAACTTCTCCTTGTCGGTCTTGATGCCCTTCACCACCGGCATGGCCAGCACGTTCTCCATGAAATCGGCGTAGACGTTCAGCATCCGCTGGGTCTCCTCCCGGGCCTCCTCCTCGGTGGCGTGCATGGTGTGGCCCTCCTGCCAGAGGAACTCCCGGTGGCGGAGGAAGGGCCGGCTGGTCTTCTCCCAGCGGAGGACGCTGCACCATTGGTTATACAGCTTGGGCAGATCCCGCCAGGAGTGGATGATGTTCTTATAGTGCTCGCAGAACAGGGTCTCGCTGGTGGGCCGGATGCAGTACCGCTCCTCCAGCTTGTCGGAGCCGCCGTAGGTGACCCAGGCGCACTCGGGGGCGAAGCCCTCCACGTGATCCTTCTCCTTCTGGAGCAGGGACTCGGGGATGAGCATGGGCAGATACACGTTCTGGTGGCCGTACTTCTTGAACTCCGCGTCCAGCTGGCTCTGGATGTTCTCCCAGATGGCGTAGCCGTAAGGCCGGTAGACGAACATCCCCTTGATGCTGGAATAGTCGATCAGCTCCGCCTTGGTGCACACGTCGGTGTACCACTGGGCAAAGTCCACCTCCATATCGGTGATCTGGGTGACCTGCTTGTTTTTGTCCTGTGCCATGAATCTCAACCCTTTGTATATAAGATGAAAGTTTTTCCCAAACTATGGCTGTCAGCCCCACATGGGGACGTGTTGGCCTATATTGTATTGCCTGAGGGGCAAAAAGTCAAGGAAAAAGGAACGTCCGCCACTTTCCTTTTTCCCCGCAAACCTTTAACATAGAAACTCCAGCGGGAGAGGCGGCCCTTCAGCGCCCCTCTCCCGCAAATTCAGAGTGAGCTGCGCGCCGCCCATATACAAAAAAGGAGTGTTCATTATGTTTCATACCCCGTCTGTCAACCGTTTGAGCCACATCACCCTGCGCCCGGTGGCCCCCAAGCCCCGCCCGACCCCCGTCGTCGGCTTTCCCGTCCGCCACTCCGCCGCCCCGGTGGACAGCCGGGTGACCCTGGAGGACTGGCTGGACATCTGGATGGCCACCGAGGTGGAGCCCTGCCGGGCGGACACCACCATCAACGGCTACAACGGCATCATCCACAACCATGTGGTGCCCGCCCTGGGGGCGGTATCTCTGGCCGACCTGACTCCCGATTTGATACGAAGCTATTACCGGTGGCTGGAGGAGGAACGAGGCCTGTCCCCCAACACGGTGCGAAAACACCATGTGCTCCTCCACACCGCGCTGAAGGTGGCCTTCCAGCGGGGCGTCATCCCGGACAACCCCACCCTGCGGGTCACGCCGCCCCGCCCCACCTCCACCGATATCCGGTACTACACCCCCGCCCAGCTGAAGCGCCTGCTGAACGAGGTCTCCGGCAAGGCGCTGGAGCTGCCGGTAAAGCTGGCCTGTTATCTGGGCCTCCGCCGGAGCGAGATCCTGGGCCTGCGCTGGCGGGATGTGGATCTGCAGGCCGGGCTGTTGTCCATCCGTCAGGTGCGCACCACCGTGGGCTACCGCATCGTGGAGAAGCCGCCCAAGACCGCCGACAGCCGCCGCACCCTGTCCATCAAAGCGCTGACCGACCTGATGACCCTGCTGCGCAGGCTGTCCGCGGAGCGCCCCAAGGCCGGCATCCCCTGCGGGCAGGACGACTTCCTGGTGCTGGACGAGCGGAACCGCCCCTGGCACCCCAATCTGATGTCCTACGCGCTGACCTCCCTGCTGGTGGCCCGGGGGCTGCCCGCCGTCACCTTCCACGGTCTGCGGCACACCTTCGCCTCCATGGCCAACGACGCCCGTGTCCCCATGTACCAGATCAGCCGCGCCATGGGGCACAGCAACCCCAACACCACCCAGCGCATCTACACCCACCTGTTCGACCAGACCCACGGCGAGGTGCTGGCGGCGGTGGCAGACACCATCAACAAGTGCGGCGCCACGGCATAAAGGAAGGGCGCGGCAGGTCTCCCCACCGCGCCCGCATCTCTCACTGTTTTTCTTTCGGCGCAAAGGTTTTGGCGGGCAGCAGATCGCTCAAGCCCACCAGCGCCTCGCTGAAGCCGCCCCGATCCCACTCCACGGCGGGGCTCTCCAGGCGATCCGCCGCCTTCTCCAGCCCCAGCGGGAAGGAGGCCGTCACACTCAGGCCCTTACCGGGCTCCGCCTGGGCCACCAGCCGTCCCCCGTGGAGCGCCGCGATCCGGGCCGCGATGGCCACGCCGTTGCCGCTCCTGCGCCAGTCGGGGGCGTCGTCGTCCCCGCCGGAGAACAGCGTCTCCAGCTTTTCCGCCGGCAGCCCGGCGCCGTCGTCCGTCACCGTCAACTCAGCGGTGTCTCCCTTTTTCACCAGGGCCACGGTCACCCGCTTGCCGGCGTGGGCGCCGTTGGACACCAGCTCCAGCAGCATCTGCCGGATGAGGCTGCCGTCCACAACGGCGGTCAGCCGCTGTGGGCACTGGACGGTCAGCGTCACCCCCGCGCCCGCCAGCAGAGAGGTCATCTCTTCCCCCAGCTCCCGCACCAGCCGCGCCAGGTCGGCCAGCGCCGGCTCCGTCCGGGGGGCGTCTTTTCCCAGCCGGTAGGTCAGTTCCATCCGCCCCACGATGCGCAGCATCCGGCAGATCCCCTGATTTAATGCCGCCAACTGCTCTCTGCTCTTGTCATCGGTGGCGGTCTGTTCCAGCAGTTGGCTGGCCGCCGTCATCTGTGCCAGCTGCAGCCGCAGCAGTCCCGCGGTGCGCGCCGCGCCCCGATCCAGATGCTCCAGATCCATCCGCTCGCCTCCCATCTCTCTCATACCTATGCTGTGCCGATTTCGCCGTCCCTTTCCCGGTAAAACCTGCCGGAGGGGCGCCGCCGGCTCCCCGGTCTGTCGCATTTTGTCGAATTTTACTCATTATAGCAGATTTCTCCCCCTCGCGCAACCAAAACAAAAGCGGCCCGGAGGGATCCTCCGGGCCGTATTCCTGTTCTGTTTTATTCTCCGTCCAGCCTGGCGGCCACGCCCTCCATGGGGTTGGGCGCGTATTCCTCCAGCCTGGCGGCCACGCCCTCCATGGGGTTGGGCGCGTATTCCTCCAGCCTGCCGCTGTCCACCGCCCTTGCCAGCTCCGGCTGGATGGGCAGCTTGGCCAGCACCGGCAGGGACAGCTCCGCCGCCAGCGCGTCAATGGTGCTCTCGCCGAACACGGGGTACTCCTTGCCGCAGTCCGGGCACTTGAAATAGCTGTAGTTCTCCACCAGGCCCAGCACGGGCACGTCCATCAGCTCGGCCATCCGCACCGCCTTGGTGACGATCATGCCGACCAGGGCCTGGGGCGCGGTGACCACCACCACCCCGTCCACCGGCAGGGACTGGAACACCGTCAGGGGCACGTCGCCGGTTCCGGGGGGCATGTCCACGAACAGGTAGTCCAGCTCGCCCCAGATCACGTCCGTCCAGAACTGCTCCACCGCCCCGGCGATGATGGGCCCGCGCCACACCACGGGGTCGGTCTCCCGCTCCACCAGCAGGTTCAGGCTCATGATCTCAATGCCGCCCTTGGTGACGGCGGGGTACAGTCCCTCGTCGCTGCCCTCCGCACGCTGGACGATGCCGAAGGCCCGGGGCACCGACGGGCCGGTGATGTCCGCGTCCAGGATGCCCACTTTCCTGCCCCGTTTCGCCATGGCGGCGGCCAGGGAGCAGGTGACGGCGGATTTGCCCACGCCCCCCTTGCCGCTGACCACGGCGATCACCTT
>CANQZJ010000149.1 GCA_947628315.1 uncultured Oscillospiraceae bacterium | reverse complement strand
ACGGCGGGGCCGGACAGGCCGCCGGTGTTCATCTTCAGAATGGGCCGCCGGGTGTTCACGTCGATGCGCATCCCCCGGATGGTGTTGATGAGGGAGAGGGCGTCCGCCCCGGCCCCCTCCACCGCCTTGGCGATCTCGGTGATGTCGGTGACGTTGGGGGAGAGCTTCACCATCACGGGAACGCTACCGGCGTGGGACTTGACCATCCCTGTGACCTCGGCGGCCAGCTCCGGCCGGGTGCCGTAGGCCAGCCCGCCCGCCTTCACGTTGGGGCAGGAGATGTTCACCTCGATCATGTCCACGCCGGCCTCCGCCAGCTTCTCGCACATGATCCCGTATTCCTCCGGGGTGTTGCCGGAGATGTTGGCGATGACTTTTACATCGTACTGCCGGAGGAAGGGCAGTTCCTCCGCGATAAAGGCGTCCACGCCGGGGTTCTGGAGCCCCACCGAGTTCAAAATGCCCATGGGGGTCTCGGCGATGCGGGGGGCGGGATTGCCCTCCCGCCGGTGGAGGGTGAGGCCCTTGGCGCAGATGCCCCCCAGCTCACTGAGATCGTAGAACTCTCCGTACTCCCGGCCGAAGCCGAAGGTGCCGGAGGCCACCACCACCGGGTTCTTCATGGTCATGCCCGCCAAATCGACGCTCATATCCACTGCGGGCGCGGCAGGAGCGGGGGAGGGGCGCACCACGCCGGAAACCCGATCCAGTTCCTCCTGGAGACAGTCCATGGACTTGCGCAGTTCACTGTAGAAATCAGGCATCCCAGTCCACCTCCTCGGCGGCAAACACCGGGCCGTCCTTGCAGACGTGCTTCCGGCTGCCGTCCGCCATATCGCAGGCGCACACCAGGCACGCGCCCACGCCGCAGCCCATCCGCTCCTCCATGGAGACGAAACAGGGCACGCCGGACTCTTTGGCAGCCCCCGCCACGTTTTTCAGCATTGGCTTGGGGCCGCAGGCCAGGACGGCGTCGTAATTTCTGTCCTGCTCCAGTTCCTGCCGCACCAGGGCGTCCACAAAACCGTGATAGCCCAGGGAGCCGTCGTCGGTGGCGATCAATGTCCTGGCGCAGTCCTCGTTGAACAGGTCGGTCATGATGGCCTTATCTTTGGAGCGGAACCCCAGGATGGCGGTGGACTTGCCACAGGCGGCCTGGGCGCAGCCCCACAGGGGGGGCACGCCGATGCCGCCCCCCACCAGCAGATACCGGCCCTCGGGCTTCACGGGGAATCCGTTACCCAGCAGACCCATTACATCCAGGGTGTCGCCCAGCTTGCGCTCCGCCAGCCATTGGGTGCCCGCACCGCGAACCTCAAACACGATGGTCACCAGATCGTTGGGCTCATCCTCCTGGCAGGAGGCCACGGAGATGGGCCGCCGCAGCAGCAGGGAATCCCCGCACCTGATGTGGACAAACTGGCCGGGGTTCCGGTAGGAGGTGCGCACCATGTCGCCCGCCTCCAGCACCATGAAGATCGCGTCCCCCATCCGGGTCTTATGGACGATCTTACAGCTTTTCTCTACTTTCACGAAGCGTCACCTCACATGACGGTGATGTACTCTTTCAGCTCGTCCCGCATCTTCTCGGCGGCAGCCCGGGCGGCCTCCTGATAGTCGTGGCCGTCCCCGCCGGTCTTTTTCCAGGCGCACAGGATGGAGCGGGAGGCGTTGACGATGGCCCCCCGGCCCAGCTCGTCGAAGGCGTAGCGCACGTCGGCGGCGGTGCCGCCCTGGGCTCCGTAGCCGGGCACCAGGAAGAAGGTCTTGTCCAGCCGGCGGCGCAGCTCCTTCAGCACGGAAGGGTGGGTGGCCCCCACCACCGCCCCCAGCGCGGTGAAGCCGTACTTGCCCTCGGTGCCCGCGCCCCAGCGCTGGATCAGATCGCCCATGACGGTATACACCAGACGGTCGCCCGCCACCATGTCCTGGAGCTCCACGGAGGAGGGGTTGGAGGTCTTGCACAGCACAAAGGCGCTCTTGCCCCGGGCGGTACAGTCCGCCAGGAAGGGCTTGATGGCGTCGGAGCCCATGTAACCGTTGAGGGTGACGCAGTCCGCGTCGAACACGGGGCAGTCGGTATCACCCACCTTAGTGACGCCCAGCCAGCCCTCGCTGTAGGCGGTGGCGGTGGTGCCGATGTCCCCCCGCTTCACGTCGGCGATGACGTAGAGGCCTTTTGATTTGGCATAGGCGATGATCTCCTCCAGCACCTTCATGCCCCGCCAGCCCAGGCACTCGAAATAGGCGGCCTGGGGCTTCACGGCGGGCACCACGTCATACAGCGCGTCGATGAGGCCCCGGTCGAACTCCAGGATGGCCCCGGCGGCGGCCTCCAGGGTCTCGCCATATTTGTCGGTGTACTCTTTCAGCAGATAGGGGGGCACGTACTCCACCCGGGTGTCCAGCCCTGCCACGGTGGGGTTCTTTTTGGCCTTGATCTTCTCCTGCAGCACGTCAAATGACATATTCAATCCTCCTGATAGATGATCTTCCCGTTTGCGATGGTATATTTGACTTTGCCTCTGACCTTCCGGCCGTGGAAGGGAGTGTTCCTGCCCTTGGAGGCGAATTTGTCCCGGTCGATGACCCATTCCTCGTCCGGGTCGAAGATGACCACGTCGGCGTCGTCCCCGGCGGCGATCCGGCCCTTGTCCAGCCCCAGCAGGGCGGCGGGGGAGCGGGACATGAGCTCCAGCACCCGCGCCAACGGCAGCAGCCCCGTGTGATACAGCCCGGTCAAATTCAGGGCCAGGGCGGTCTCCAGCCCCACCATGCCGCTGGGGGCGTCGGGGAGGGGCCTGGCCTTTTCCTCCGCTGTGTGGGGGGCGTGGTCGGTGATGAGGGCGTCGATGGTGCCGTCTACAAGCCCCGCCAGGATGCCCTCCACGTCGGCCCGGGTGCGGAGGGGGGGATTGACCCGGGCCAGGGAGCCCTGCTTCAGCACCTCGTCCTCGGTGAGCGTGAAATACTGGGGGCAGGTCTCGCAGGTGACGTGGACGCCCCGGGCCTTGGCCCGCCGCACCATCTCCACTCCCTTTGCGGTGGAGATGTGGCAGATGTGGACGTGGGCCCCGGTGTCCTCCGCCAGCAGGATATCCCGCATGATCTGGGCCTCCTCGGCCACGGCGGGCCGTCCGGGCAGGCCCAGCGCCTCCGACACCCGGCCTTCGTTGACGCCGTAGTTTTTGACCAAATCTTTGTCCTCGCAGTGGTCGAGAACAGGCATATCCAGAGCCTTGGCCTTTTGCATGGCCTCCCGCAGCAGGGCCAGGTTTTGAATGGGCACCCCGTCGTCGGTAAAGGCGGGCACGCCGGCGGCCTTGAGCGCCGCAAAGTCGGTGAGCTGTTCACCCTTTTGTCCCACGGTGACGGCACCGGCGGGGAGGACGTTCACCCCCGTGGGGGCGGCCTTATCCCGCACCAGCTTGACGATCTCCGGGCAGTCCGTGGCGGGCTTTGTGTTGGGCATGGCCACCAGCGTGGTCACGCCGCCCCGGGCCGCCGCCGCGCAGCCGGTGGACACCGTCTCCTTGGCCTCGAACCCAGGCTCCCGGAGATGGACGTGCATATCCACCAGGCCGGGGGCGACGACGAGCCCGGAGGCGTCGATAACCAGCGCGTCCCCACCGTCCAGTCCCTTGCCGGTGGCGGCGATCTTCCCGCCGGATATCAGCAGATCCAGGGTATCGCCCACGCCGGACGCCGGATCGATGACCCGTCCGTTTTTGATGAGCAGATCCATAGCCGCGTCACCTCACAAATCGATCATAATATTATACATGATAAACAGGGGAGAGCGCAACCATAAAACACGGAAATCCCCAAAAAACACGCCCGGCCATCTCTGACCGGGCGCGTCTGGCGCAAGCAAGCCTGTAAGCCGGGTTCTGTCCTTTAAGACAGCCATCTATCTCGACGTACCGTTGCCGGCACGCTCAAGCCGCCTCCCCGGGACGGCCGGGCCGGCCTTGTGTCCCTCCACGGCGTTGCTCCGGATAGAGTTTACAGCGATGGGCGCTTCCACGCCATCGGGTGAGCTCTTACCTC
>CANQZJ010000148.1 GCA_947628315.1 uncultured Oscillospiraceae bacterium | reverse complement strand
AGGATCTGGCCGTCCAGATGCAGCAGGATCCGTCCGTCCTGTCGGATTGGCTGGGCAGCGAGGTGAGCTCCGGCGCGCTCCGCCGGGAGACGGTGGACGGCAGGGACTGCTGGATGTGCGACTTTGACGTGACCATCCAGGGCATTCCCCACACCGGCCGGTTCCACATCTTCGACGGGGACGGGGACTTCGGCTGCTACACCTTCTTCTGGCTCTTCAACGAGGAGTCGGATCGGGCGGATCTGTACCGGCTCCAGGGCGAGGCCATGGAGGAGAGCTTCCGGGTCACCGGGGCCTATCAGGCGGACGACCGCTCCCTCTACACCACCGACGCCCTGGATCTCACCTTCATCCTCCGTGACTCGGTCATGACGGGGGAGGTCTATGAGAGCGGGGACTCCATCTGCGTCTATCCGGTGGACGGCGTCTTCTCCGAGTCCAACATCTGGCTCAGGCTCTCCCCCTACGACGAGGACAGGGATCCCGACTACGTGCTGGAGGGCATCGCGGACTATTTCTTCCAAAGAATGGAGGACACCCGGTACGCCTCTGAGCGCATTACCGTAGACAGCGGCGCCTATCCCTGCACCGGCATCACCCTGTCGTACAGCGATGGCGGCAGGCACTTTTACAATACCATCTTCACCTTCCTCTATGAGGGGCGCTACTGGCGTCTCACCTCCATCTCCACCGACGAGTATTACGAAGTCACCTCCTCCGCCTGCCTGGATCTCATCACCTCCCTGCGGATCGGCTCCGACGTGACCGGCGGGGGGAGCGGGCAGCCGGCCCCGACCCCCTCGGCCTCCCCCGCTGACCGGACAGAGGACATGGCCGTCCAGGTTCTGCGGGATCTTCTGGCCAGGGACGACGTGCTCACGGGCTCCAGTGACGCCCCGCTGGCCGTCCTGGCGGACTTCAACGGGGACTCCACCATGGAGCTGATGCTTCACTACACCACCGACCAGTTCGTGGCCCGGTATGAGCTGTGGCGGCTGGACAAGACCCAGGGCCCTGTCTGTCTGGACGCCAGCGACCTCTATATGGAGGCGGGCGGCAACGAGGGCGACATCGGCATCGTGGAGAGCGGAGGGCAGGTGTATCTGGCCCTGCATCTCTCCGCGCCCACGGGCAGCTCCACCTCCGAAACCTACTTCTACTGGGTCTGGCCCTCGTACTCCCCCGCTCCCGACTTTGACGAGCCCATCTACATGGCGGCCGGCTCCCAGTTCGACGACCCGTCGGACGCCGTATACAGCTACAGCTACATGGGCGAGCCGGTGAGCAAGGCGCGGTTCGACGAAGTCCGCGCCCCGTTCCAGAACTGGATCGTCGAGATGAACATCTTCGCCGGCTCGGGCGGAGCGGTGCTGACCGCCGAAGATCTTCTCTCCGCGCTGGAGTAAACTATCTGACAAAGGGGGCGCCGACCCATGTCTGTGGATCGACAATTCCAACTGGTCTACCTCCTGCTGGAGCGGGGCCGCATGACCGCCGGGGAGCTGGCCGAAAAACTGGAGGTCTCCCCCCGCACCGTCCTGCGGGACATCGACGCCCTGTCCGCGGCGGGGGTACCGGTGTACACCACCCAGGGGGCCGGAGGCGGCGTGGCCCTTATGGAGGGCTACGTGCTGGACAGAGCCGCCCTGACCGACGGGGAGCGGCAGCAGCTCCTCACCGCCCTGGCGGCCCTCCCCGGCCAGGAGGGGGCGGCGGCCCTCACCAAGCTGTCCGCCCTGTTCGGCCGGCAGGAGACCGGCTGGCTGCAAGTGCATCTATCCCGCTGGGGCGCGCCCGACGAGGATGACGAGACCTTCCGCCAGCTCAAGGACGCCATCCTGGATCGCCATGCGCTGAAATTCCTCTACGCCTCCTCCAAGGGCCAGACCACGCCCCGGCACGTCCTCCCCGCCCGACTGGTGTACAAGGGCCAGGCGTGGTACCTGCAAGCCTTCGACCTCATCCAGGAGGACTACCGCACCTTCCGCCTCACCCGCATCCTGCCCCCCATCGAGGACGGCGAGCCCTTCCGCCGGAAGCTCACGCCCCCGGACATCGAGCCCGAGGGGGACATCCCGCCCCTGTTCCGGGTGGAGGCCAAGCTGCGCTTCTCCCCCGCCGCGGCCTACCGGGTGTACGACGAGTTCGGCCGGGAGAGCATCACCGCCCTGCCCGACGGCTCCCTGCTGGTGGACGCGGTGTTCCCGGAGGATCGGTGGCTGTACGGCTATCTGCTGTCCTTCGGCCCGGAGGTGACGGTGCTCTCGCCGGACACCCTTCGAAAACGTCTGGCGGAGCTGGCGAAAAATATTTACAAATCCCACGGGGAAACCTGACACACCCTGTCGTGTTTCCCATGGTATCATGGGGCCATCCAATACAGAGGAGGTTCCAACCATGGAAAACCAAGGCATGAGATTCTGTCAATCCTGCGGGATGCCCCTGGGGCCGGACGTGCCCTCCGCCACCGAGGCGGACGGCGCCCCCAATCCCGACTTCTGCGGCCACTGCTACCAAAACGGCCGGTACACCTGGGACTGCTCCATGGCGGAGATGATCGACTTCTGCGCCCCGCTGATGGCCCAGAGCAATCCCGGCATGACCGAGGAACAGGCTAGGGTGCGGATGCAGCGGTTCTTCCCGCAGTTGAAGCGGTGGAGGGGGTAGGGGCGGAAGGCTCACCCCTTCCGCACCGACACGGGACACGCAGCGGCAGCGGAAAGAGCAGCACCTGCATTCATCCTTTGCGCGCCGGAAGGCGAGGGATCCGAACCGACGTCTCCCCCGTAAAACCGGGGGTTCTCAGGGGACGGAGACGCTGAGAGCGTTGGACGCCCTTTGTCCGACGCGAACCGCGGCTCTGCCCCCTGAGCGCGCTCTTTGGATACTTTCTCTCGCGTGAGAGAAAGTATCCCGCCGGAGGTCGCCCTCCAAAGCCGCGTCTGATCCCTCGTGTCCCAAATATGCCCCACCCGAAGCTGTACACTTTTTCCCGGAAAGGAGGCGGCCCCATGCTGACCCTGTTATACCACCGCGGCGGCCAGGACGCCCTGGGCGGGCTGCTGGAGCGGATGGGCCGCTCCAAAGCTCGGAAAAACCTGCTCATCGTGCCCGAACAGTGCTCCCACGAGAGCGAGCGGGCCATGTGCGCCGCCCTGGGCAATTCCGCCTCCATGACCTGCGAGGTGCTGTCCTTCACCCGGCTGGCGGGCCGGTTGGCGGACGCCTGCGGCGGCGGCGCCGCCCCCATGCTGGACGGCGGGGGCCGGATGCTGCTGATGTACGCCGCCCTGCAGCAGATCGCCGACAGCCTGACGGTATACCGCTCCCCGTCCCGGAAACCGGCTTTTCTCACCGGCCTGCTGGCCACGGTGGACGAGTGCCGCAGCTACCGGGTCTCCCCGGACGACCTCATCGCCGCCGGGGAGGAGCTGGGGGGCCGGCAGGGGGATAAGTGGCGGGATCTGGGGCTCATCTGCGCCGCGTATCAGTCGCTGGAATCCCAGTCCGCCGCCGACCCCCGGGGCAGGCTCGACAGAGCGGCCCACCAGCTTCAGGAGTCCCGCTGGGCGGACGGCATGGCCGTCTTCGTCCACGGCTTCACCGACTTCACCCCCCAGGAGGAGGCCATTCTCGCCCAGCTCATGGCCCAGGGGGACGTCACCGTCTCCCTGCTTTGCGACCCAAAGGACGGCTCCGATATCTTCCGCCCCGCCCTGCGCTGTGCCAACCGCCTCAAGCGCATGGCAAGGGATAGCGCTTTACTTGTCAAGGAGGAACAGCTTTCCCGGCCTTTGCCGGTTCACCCGTCGCTGGCATTTTTGGAGCAGAACCTGTTCGGCGGGGAGGGCGTTGCCCCCTTTGAGGGCCCCTGCGCCGTCACCCGGGTGAGGGCCGCAGACCCCCGGCAGGAGGTGGAGTGGTGCGCCGCGGAAGTCCTCCGGCTGCTCCGGGAGGAGGGCTGTCGCTGCCGGGAGATCGCCGTGTGCGCCCGCCGTCTGGACGGGTACGGGGAGCTGATCGAGAGCGTCTTCGCCCGGTACGGCATCCCCGT
>CANQZJ010000147.1 GCA_947628315.1 uncultured Oscillospiraceae bacterium | reverse complement strand
GTCCGCCATGGCCTTGGCGCCGTACTGGCTCATACCCACATTGTGGCCGAAGCCCCGGCCGGAGATCACAAAGGAGCCGTCGGTGCCGTGGTAGCGGCCGTCGTCAACAGAGCTGCCATCCGACCAGTCCTCCACCGTCTCAAACCTGCCGTCGCCGGTGATGACCCAGGCGTCGCCGGGCAGCGAGGTGACGGAGCCGTCGCCGTCCACCGCATACAGACCGTCCACCCCGCCGGGCACTGTGACGCCGTTGACGGAGATGCCGCCGCCGGTGCCGGAGGTCTCGCTGACCACGCCGTCAGTCTTGTATCCGCCGCCGGGGCCCAGATCATAGCGATAGGAGCGCAGGCCCAGCTTCCGCACCAGATCGTATGTGGAGAAGGTGTGGGACTGGCCGTCCTGGGTGTAGAACTCAATGGTCAGCGGATTGCCGTAGTCGGTGTATTTTGTGATCTTTGCGGAGGCGATGGTGCTGGAAAAGCCCAGACTGGAGGTCAGCCCCTGGAAGGTATACGTCCTCGTCCAGGAATAGCTCGGGATGCTGATCAGGCCCTCATAGGGATCGGCCTTGCCCCGGAGGTAGCCGTAGGTGGTCATGTTGCTGCCCCACACATCATGGGCGTCCATGCTGGCGCCGCCGTTGGAGGAGTAGTAGGTGCAGGTGGCGTAACTGCCGTTGTATTTCACCGTGACGCCGGCGGTCTCCTCCACGGCCCGGTCGCACACCTCGCCGGAACCGGCGAGGCCGGAATAGGCCTGACAGTCGTCGGTGGGGCAGAGATCAAAATGACCGCTCCTGTTGTGGCCGTTCAGAGAGGACAGCGCAAATGTCCTGGCCGCCACCGCCTGGGCCTTTTCGGCCTCGATGGGCCAGGCATTGCTGATCTCATTGGGCAGAACACCTTTCAAATAGTCCCCGAGCCGGATCATATTCACCACGGTGAGCCTGCCGCCGCCGATACGCTCATAGCGGAACCCGCCGTACCACCGGTTATTTCTCCGCCCGAAGGACGCGGTGTTGAACAGGGTGATCACACCCTGCAGATCTCCCGAGGCGTTGGGCATCACGCCCAGGCCGGTGCCGGCGCCCTTGTCGTCAAACTGGAGCAGGATGGTGTTGGTGCCGGTGATCAGTACGTTGACCGCATAGGAAGATGTGCCCACGATGGTGGTCTCGACGCCCTTCTCCTCCAGCGCCTTCTGGCGGGCCTCGGCGTCCTCCCGGGCGGCGTCGTTGCCGATGCGGGCGAAGAACTCGCCGCCGATGTACGCGGGGAAGCCCCCTTCATAGGCCGCGGCTGCCTCCTGCGCGTCCGCAAAGCTGGTATAGCTGCCGGGAAGCTGCAGGTGGTATGTGCCCACCACCACCTCCGCGCTGCCGGCCAACGACTCGTGATAGCAGACATAGCCGCCGGCGCTGCCGTAACCCACATTGCGGGCCATCGCGACAGAGATGGCGGTCTGGTCTGTGCTTCCGAGCTGGACAAAGGCGTTGGAACTGTCAAAATAGCCCAACCGGAACCCTTCGCCGGACTCATTGGCCAGGTTGCCGCCGTCGATGCTGCTGCTGCCGTAGCCATTATAGGCCAGGCCGATGCGGATGATCTGGTTGTCGATGGAAGCCACAGCGGAATTGCCGGCGCCGGCGGCCGACACACCGCAGAACAACAGGCATAAAAACAGCGCAAAGGCCGCAATTTGCACGAATTTCCGTCTCATTGGTACGCTCCATTTCTCTATCGAGAGTGGCTGAAATGAATTGACACTTTACTGTGATGATGTTATAGTAATCAAAGGTGTCCGCGGCGCCCCAAAAGGCGTCCGCCGAACCTCATATCTGCTCTATTATAACGCATACCCCAGTCTGGTTTCAACACCATCTTACAATTTTTTCGCCGGGCGGTTCAGGAGGTCAGTGAAATGACAGAAAAGTATAAAGTCGGCGTCATCGGCGCCACCGGCATGGTCGGCCAGCGCTTTGTCACCCTGATGGAAAACCATCCCTGGTTCAAGCTCACCGTGGTGGCCGCCAGCCCCCGCTCCGCCGGCAAGCGGTATGAGGACGCGGTGGCCGGCCGCTGGGCCATGGACACCCCCATCCCGGAGGAGGCCAAGGATCTGGTGCTGATGAGCGCCCAGGACGACGTGGAGAAGATCGCGTCCCAGGTGGACTTTGTGTTCTCCGCCGTCGATATGAAGAAGGACGAGATCAAGGCGCTGGAGGAGCAGTACGCCAGGGCCGAGTGCCCTGTGGTCTCCAATAACTCCGCCCACCGCTGGACGCCCGACGTGCCCATGGTGGTGCCCGAGATCAACCCCGAGCACATCGAGGTCATCCCCGCCCAGCGGAAGCGCCTGGGCACCAGGCGGGGCTTCATCGCCGTCAAGTCCAACTGCTCCATCCAGAGCTACGTGCCCGCCCTGTCCCCCCTGCGCTCCTTCGGCATCGAGAAGGTGCTGGTGTGCACCTATCAGGCCATCTCCGGCGCGGGCAAGACCTTCGCCACCTGGCCCGAGATGGTGGATAACCTGATCCCCTACATCGGCGGCGAGGAGGAGAAGTCCGAGCAGGAGCCGCTGAAGGTCTGGGGCCGTGTGGAGAACGGCGTCATCGTCAACGCCGAGGGCACTGCCATCACCGCCCAGTGCCTGCGTGTGCCCGTGTCCAACGGCCACACCGCCGCCGCCTTTGTCACCTTCAAAAACAAGCCCACCATGGAGCAGATGAAAGAGGCCTGGGCCAACTTCAGGGGCCGTCCCCAGGAGCTGAACCTCCCCACCGCCCCCAAACAGTTCCTCCACTACTTTGAGGAGCCCGACCGTCCCCAGGCCAGGCTGGATCGGGATCTGGAGGGCGGCATGGCGGTGTCCATCGGCCGGCTCCGTCCCGACACACAGTACGACTACAAGTTCGTCTCTCTGTCCCACAACACCCTCCGCGGCGCCGCCGGCGGCGGCGTTCTCCTGGCGGAGCTGCTGTGCGCCGAGGGATACATCGAGAAGAAGTAACGCCCTCCCCCATTTCTCACAGAAAGGATGTTTGCCATGCGTACTCCCGTCTTTACCGGCTCCTGCCCCGCGTTGGTGACCCCCTTCGGGCCCAACAACGCCATTGACTACGACGCCTTCGGCAAGCTCATCGACGACCAGATCGCCGCCGGCGTGGACGCGGTGTGCGTGTGCGGCACCACCGGCGAGTCCGCCACCATGTCTATCCGGGAGCACATCGCCGCCGTGGAATACTGCGTCAAAAAGGTGGATCACCGGGTGAAGGTCATCGCCGGCGCCGGCAGCAACGACACCACCGCCGCCGTCTACCTGTCCCAGCACGCCCAGGACTCCGGCGCCGACGCCGTGCTCCATGTCACCCCCTACTACAACAAGGCCAGCCAGGCCGGCCTCATCAAGCACTATGAGTACATCGCTGACCGGATCGACCTGCCTATCATCCTCTACAACGTGCCCAGCCGCACCGGCGTGTCCTTCACCGCCGACACCTACAAGAAGCTGTCCGAGAACCCCAAGATCAACGGCGTCAAGGAGGCCAGCGGCAACTTCTCCCTGCTGGCGCATACCCGGTTCCTCTGCCCCGACGACTTCTACATCTGGTCGGGCAACGACGACCAGGTTGTCCCCATGATGGCGCTGGGCGCCAAAGGCGTCATCTCCGTGGCCTCCAACATCATCCCCGAGGTGATGGTGAAGATGTCCCACCTGTGCCTGGAGAACGACTTCAAGGCCGCCTCCGAGCTGCAGATCAAGTACATGGATCTGATCGACGCCCTGTTCATCGAGGTCAACCCCATCCCCATCAAGGCGGCCATGAACCTGCTGGGCATGAACGCCGGCGGTCTGCGCCTGCCCCTGTGCGACATCTCCGAGAAAAACCTGGAGACGCTGCGCGGCGCCATGACCCGCATGGGTCTGCTGTAAGGGAGCCGCCATGCGAAAGATAATCATCTCCGGATGCTGCGGCCACATGGGCCGTGTGGTGGCGGACATCTGCGCCGCCGATCCCGACGTGGAGGTCGCCGCCGGCATCGACATTCTGCCCCAGCCCATGGAGGGCTTCAAGGTGTTCCCCTCCCCCGCCGCCGTCAATGTGGAGGGCGACGCGGTCATCGACTTCTCCCACCCCTCCGC
>CANQZJ010000146.1 GCA_947628315.1 uncultured Oscillospiraceae bacterium | reverse complement strand
AGGCTACGAGGATCTGATATGCTGTTCTCCAGTTCAAATGCCCGCTCTGCCTCGCTGAATGACAGGGAGCGGCTCATTCCGATAAGATCCATCTCACGAACTACTTCACAGGGATTGGTGCAGCCTTCACATTGGTAGACAGCTCCCCTCCGGACTTCTTCTGCTTTTTCACTGGCGAATATCTCATCAAGGGTGTTTGTCTTCAAATCGCCGAGAAGATAGCTGTCCCGACATCCTTTGCCCTTATAAAATGCTCCTGTGAGACACGCATAGACCTTTCCATCCGGTCCGATGGTAATATTCCTCTTTCCCGCATGGCAGCGAGTTACACCGTATCGTCCTCCGGAGAGCACTCTCTTTTTAGAAAACGGGTCTTTAAGATGCTGCCATATGGCCCGCTGGTACTCATCCGTATATTCATAGTCAACGTTTTCTGAAATGTCTGGGGCCATAGGCACAAAGGCTTGATTCACCCCGGGAAACAGCTCTGAAAAAGTCTGCGACATCTTTTCCAACTCTTTCAAATTACTGTCCTGTACCACCGAATTGATCCCACATATTATCCCTTTGGCATAAAGATATCTCACTGTTTTTGCCGCCATATTGAACGATCCCGGGAAGCGCCGTATGGCGTCATGGGTCTCTTCTGTACCGTCGATAGAGATACCGATGGCTACCCTGGCTTTATCCTGTTCCCTGATTTCGTCTACCATCCCAGCAATAGCGTCAAAGAAGTGGCCGTTGCTGGTGATAGCAATACGGAAGTCAGTCTCACGAAGGGTCCGGAGCAAAAACTGCGGAAAAGATTTATTCAAAAACGGCTCTCCGCCTGTCACGCTGATGAGCTTTGTGCGGACCAGCAGGCTCTCCCGGAGCCGCTCCAGGATGAGATTCCCGTCCACCTCCTGCTCCTTTCCAATGTCTTGGTCCTCACCACAGTGTTTGCAGTTGAGATTACATCTCAAGGACGGCAAATATATGATCTCGTCGATCTTGTCGGTCATATCGATCCCTCGCTTATTGAGCAGTATATCTGCTCCAGCTTCCGCGCAGAGGCGTCCCAGTCGAACTGCCGGCAGCGGATACGCCCGGCTTCCACGAGCTGCCGGGCATATGCTTTATCGCTGAGTACCCGCCATATCCCCTCCGCGATGCTCTCCACGGAAAACGGGTCCACATAGCAGGCCGCGTCACCGGCGACTTCCGGTAAAGACGCGGCGTCAGAGCAGATTACCGGCGTTCCCCAGTGCATGGCCTCCAGCGGTGGTATCCCGAAGCCCTCATACAGCGACGGGAACACGAACGCCGCCGCATTGGCATACAGAGCATTTTTCTCCGCTTCCGGGACATGGCCCTGAAAGAGCACGTCCTGCGAACCATATATGCTCTCCGCCGTCCGGTATATATCCTTGCACTTCCAGCCCCGGCCGCCTGCCAGCACCAGCTTGTGGGGTATCCCCGCCTCGCGTTTCAACAGCTCATAAGCCTTCAACAGCCTTTGAAGATTCTTCCGGGGCTCTATGGCGCCCACATAGAGGATGTACGGCCCGGTAACGGGAACCTCGGACATACACGCGTCGCTGATAGACGCAGCAGCCGGGATGACGGCGACACGCTCTGCCGGTACCTTCAAAAGCTCCATGATCTCCCTTTTGGAGAATTGAGAGCTGGTGACGATCAGGCGGCTCCTCTCCACGCTGTAGGCAATGCCCTCCCGGATGCGGCGCAGATTTGCTTTATTGACCGTCTCCGGGTAACGCAGATAGGTCACGTCGTGGACCGTCGTGATGACCTTTCCCTTTATCCGTGGTGGTACGATGTAGTTGAAAAAGTGGGTCACATCCGCCGGGCCGAAAAAGAATTCATATCCCACAGGCATGAACTGCCAAAGGCGCCTGTATACCCCGTAGGGCATAAGCTTGTCTTCCACCACGGGAAACGGCACCGCATTATAAAGAGCTCTATTGTTGTGCCTCCCGGCAAAGTTGAACATATTCCCCTGCAGCTGAAACGTCTCTGACGGCACCAACCGCCTCACCAATTCATAGGTATAATGGCCTATACCCGTCATTTGGCCTCCGCAGGGCTGCAATTCCAGCGCTACCCGCATCTACACGATCTGCCTCTCTATCACTTCGTTCAGCCTCTCCGCCGACGCCTGCCAGGAAAAGCGCCTGGCATTGGCATAGCCCTTCTCCACCAGGTCCGCTGCCAGGGCTTTGTCCTCAAGGACCTTCTCCATAGCCTCCGCCATGCTCTCTATGTCATAGGGGTCAGCATATGCCGCCCCGTCCCCCGCCGTCTCCGGCAGGGCGGATACATTACTGGTCACCACCGGCACGCCGCATCGCTGCGCCTCCAGCACCGGCACGCCGAAGCCCTCGTACAGCGTCGCGAATACTAACAGTTCCGCCGCACTGTACAGCGCCGGCATGTCCTCGTCCGCCACGAAACCGATGAATCGCACATCCTGCCTGTGTTTGATGCCGGAAAGAGCCGCTTCCCGGTCGAACCTCCAGCCCTGCTCTCCCGCGATGACCAGCTGATGGCCAAGGTCTGTCCGCTCCTTCATCCGGTCGAAAGCCTGTATCATCCGCCCAAGGTTCTTTCTCGGGTTGTTGTTCCCCACGAACAGCACGTACCGCTCCGGGAGATGGTACTTCTCACGCACCGCGGCGAGCACTGTCGGGTCCTCCACCCGACACATATCCTCCGAGCAGGCGCAGGGGATAACATATATCCGCTCCGCGGGGATGCCCAGAATGTCCGTCATCTCCCACTTCGTGAACTCAGAGATGGCCAGATAAAAGCCTGCACAGCGGCGTATGTATCGGTATTGCAACCGCCACCACAGCACCCGTGACCGCTGGTACGCCTCCGGCAGCCGGTATACCGCGAGATCCGTTACCAGCGGCACAAGCACACAGCTCTTCGGCAAAAAAAACGGCGTCTTGGAGTCTGTGGTCAATAGCACCGCGTCATGGCAGTACCACCGGCCCATCTGAAAGCTCTGGAAGAACATCCGCCGCAGGCCCTGCCCGTTGTCCCAGGGAGACCGGATGAGCTCCGTGCCCTCCTTTGCCGGGAACGCCGGCGAGTCCTTGGACAGTACCACCTGGCACTCGCGCCTCGTGATATGGGTAAACGGCCCGAACAGCTCCCGGATCATTACCCCGATCCCGGAGCTGTTGGGCTTATACTGCAGCGCGTTGATGACGACCTTCACTCAGCTCTCCCACCCGTGTTCCGCCTGCTCTTTGTCCAGTTTCTCCTGCATGAGCCGATTCACGGTCTCGGCCATCAGCCCGGCCCGGGTGGTCTTGTACAGGTTCTGCAGCGCCCGTGCGCTTGTCGCGCCGTCATCAATACCTGCGGCCCGGCTCACATCCCTGATCTGTTCCCGGACCGTTATCACGCTCGTGGGCACACCGGTCTTGTTTACAAATATCGCTCCGCTGGAGACGCCATTGCGCCGGGCGTAGGCCAAAAGCTCCTCCCGCAGGCTGTCCGGCAGACGGATGGTCCTATCCTCCGTCCGGATCTCGCCGGTCTTGACCTCCTCCACCGTCAGTGCCAGAAGCTCCTGCTGCTGGAAGCCCGTGCTGACGAAGGCCCGCATAGCGAGATATGCCAGCACCTTGCGCATTTTCCTCGCCGTCTTCAGAAGCTCGATGTACTGGTCACGGGTGAGCTCCTTCGGCGCCGGTTCCGGAATGGGCACAGGCTCTCTGTGGGCCTGCGCGACCGGGCGCCGCTGTATCCGGTTTTGACCGCGTGGTATCTCCTGCATCCTTAAACCTCCCAGCCCGCTATGAGCTGTTCCTGCTCCGCCTGTCTGTCCATCGTCTGCTCTACCAGCAGCGCGAAGCTGGCCTCCACCGCCGCCCTTGTGGTCTTATACAGCCGTCTCAGGCACTGAGGATTACACTTCTCGCTGGACACTCCCGCCTCGTCGCTCAGTCTTGTGATAGACTTCACAACGTTGGTACGGCACATAGCTTTGTCCCGGTTAGATACAAAGATGGGCCCCGCGCCGATGCTCTGCCGCTCCGCATACGCTAAAAGCTCCCGGCACAGACCGGCGGGCAGATGCAGCACACTGCGTTTGCCGCTGGATTCGACTGTCATACCACCGGCCTTTGCCGCCTCCACAGTCACCTTGCCCAGCTGCTGCACCGGCAG
>CANQZJ010000145.1 GCA_947628315.1 uncultured Oscillospiraceae bacterium | reverse complement strand
TCAAAGACGAACACCGCGTCCGACTGCCCTTTGCCCATCTCGCTGGCCAGCTTGAGCCGCTGGGCCTCGCCGCCGGAGAGGCTGGGCGTCTCCTCGCCCAGCGTCAGATAGCCCAGACCCAGCTCTTTCAGCACGCCGAGCCGCCGGGCTACCAGCGGGAGGTCGGCGCAGGCTGTGAGCGCCTCGTCGATGCTCATGTCCATCAGTTCCGGGAGGGTGTGAGCCTGCCCGCTGTGCTTCGGCGTCCGCCGGATGAGGCCGGCCTCCTTGGAATAGCGGGAGCCGCCGCAGTCCGGGCAGGGGATCTCCACGTCCGGCAGAAACTGCACGTCCAGGCCGATGGTGCCGGTGCCGTCGCAGGTGGGGCACCGCAGCGCCCCGGTGTTGTAGGAGAAGTCGCCCGCCTTATAGCCCTTTGCTTTTGCGTCCGGCGTCCTTGCGTATACTTTCCGCAGCTCGTCGTGGACGTCGGCGTATGTGGCCACGGTGGAGCGGACGTTGATGCCGATGGGGGTGGCGTCGATCAGCTTGACCTGCTTGATTCCATCCGCGGTGACACCTTTCACATGCTCCGGGAGCTTACTTCCCCGGATGGACGCCTCCAGCGCGGGGATCAGGCTCTCCAGCACCATGGTGGTCTTGCCGGAGCCGGACACCCCGGTCACCGCGATCAGCCGTCCCTTCGGGAAGTCCACCTCCAGCGGCTTCACCGTGTGGATCTCCGATGTGGACAGGTGGATGGCGCCCAGATCGAACATCCGCTCCGCCGGGGTGCGCGTTCCGACTCTGATTGCCTTTTTCCCCGTGAGGAAGCCGCCGATCCGCGAATTGGGGTCGCGCTCCACTTCCGTGCGCTCGCCCTGCGCGATAATGGAGCCGCCGCCCGCGCCGGCCTCCGGCCCCAGCTCGATGAGCCAGTCGGCCTCGGACAGCACCTGGGTGTCGTGATCCACCAGCACGATGGAGTTGCCGTCGGCTACCAAATCGCGCATGACCCCGGCGAGACCCTCCAGATTGGAGGGGTGCAGGCCGATGGACGGCTCGTCCAGCACGTACAGCACGCCGGTGGTGCGGTTGCGCACCGCCCGGGCCAGCTGCATCCGCTGCCGCTCGCCGGTGGAGAGGGTGGAGGCGGCCCGATCCAGGGTCAGGTAGGAGAGCCCCAGCTCGGTCAGGCGCTTTGAGACGTCCAGGAACGACTGGCAGATGCTCTCCGCCATGGGGCGCATCTCCACCGGCAGGGAGGCCGGGACGCCGGCCACCCATTTCGTCAGATCGGAAAGGGTCATGGCGCAGGCCTCCGCCAGGGAGATGCCCCGCAGCATCGGCGCCCGTGCCGCGCCGCTGAGCCGCGTGCCGCCGCAGTCCGGGCACACGTCCTGCCGTAGGAATTTCTCCACCCGCTTCATGCCCTTCTCGTCCTTGACCTTAGACAGGGCGTTTTCCACGGTATAGGTGGCGTTGAAATAGGTGAAGTCCATGTCGCCGGCGGCGCCACTGGTCTTGTTCTGATAGATGATGTTCTTTTTGACGGCGGGGCCGTGGAACACGATGTCCCGCTCCTTCTCCGTCAAATCTTTGAAGGGCACGTCCGTCCGCACGCCCATCTCCCGGGCGATGTCTTTCATCAGCGACCACATCAGCGTCTGCCATGGGGCCACCGCGCCCTGGTCGATGGACAGGGACTCGTCCGGCACCAGGGTGGACTCGTCCACGGTGCGGACGACGCCGGTGCCGTCGCAGGTTTTGCAGGCGCCCTGGCTGTTGAAGGCCAGCTCCTCCGCGCCCGGCGCGAAGAACTGCTCCCCGCACACGGGGCAGACCAGCGGGAGGCCCGCCGCCACGTTCAGCGAGGGCTCCGCATAGTGCCCATTGGGGCAGCGGTGGCTGGCGAGACGGGAGTACATCAGCCGCAGACTGTTGAGCAGCTCCGTCCCCGTCCCGAAGGTGCTGCGGATGCCCGGAACGCCGGGGCGCTGGCGCAGGGCCAGGGCCGCCGGGACGTACAGCACCTCGTCCACCTGGGCCTTCTCCGCCTGGGTCATCCTCCGGCGGGTATAGGTGGACAGGGACTCCAGATACCGCCGGGAACCCTCCGCATAGAGGATGCCCAGCGCCAGCGAGGACTTGCCGGAGCCGGACACCCCCGCGATCCCCACGATCTTGTGGAGGGGAATGTCCACGTCGATGTTTTTCAGATTGTGGACACGCCCGCCGCGCACCTTGATTTTGTCCGGCGTATTTTGATTTGCTGTACTCATGGTCGGCCACTCCCGTGTGATACATAATGCAGACATTATATCATGCAAAGGCGAAGAAATCCAGCGCCGCGGCACAGAACGTCAGGCAGCTTGACGCATATCTGCCCCTGGGCTATAATGGGGAAAACCCACTCCGTGAAAGAGTGTATTCAGAACGGCGGAAATCGCTTTGCGGTTTGCCTTGTCAAGGCGATGGAAAGGCGGGGATCATATGACACAGGCGGAAAAACGGGTTTTCCTGATCCAAAAACTCCTCGGGGAAAACCCCCGGTATGGGGATCTGGCTGTTCCGTCAAAGGAAACGGAGCAGAAAACCCTGCTGCGCTCCCTGATGAACGTCCGCCCGCCGAAAGCCATCGGCAAAGACTTTCTGACGGTGCAGGATGAATATCTGCGGGAGGAGACCGCGCAAAAGGGCGTCACCGATCTCGCCGATCTCACACCGGCGGAGCCCGGTATCTACCTCTGGCAGGGTGACATTACAACGCTCAGATGCGACGCCATTGTCAACGCCGCCAACTCCGGAATGACCGGCTGCTACGCGCCCTGCCACGGCTGCATCGACAACTGCATCCACACCTTTGCCGGGGTGCAGCTCCGGCTGGACTGCGCGGAGCTCATGAGAAAGCAGGGCCATGAGGAGCCCACCGGGCAGGCCAGGCTGACCCCCGCCTATAACCTCCCCTGCAAATATGTGCTCCACACCGTCGGGCCCATCATCTACAGGGATGTGACGGCGGAGGATGAAGAGCTGTTGTCCTCCTGCTACCGCTCCTGTCTGGAGCTGGCGCGTGAGAATGGGATCAAAAGCGTGGCTTTCTGCTGCATCTCCACGGGGGAATTCCATTTCCCGAATGAAAGGGCGGCAAAAATCGCCGTAGACACAGCACGGCGGTATCAAGGCGATATCGAGGTGATTTTCAATGTCTTTAAAGACGTCGATTACCGGATCTACCGGGAGCTGCTCGGATAACCTGAAACGGCTGAGAGAGGCGCTGGACACGGCGGACGCCGTAGTCATCGGGGCCGGGGCGGGCCTGTCCACCTCGGCGGGGTTTGTCTACACCGGGGAGCGGTTTGAGCGGTATTTCTCCGACTTCGCCGCCAAATACCGCTTCCGGGATATGTACTCCGGCGGATTTTACCCCTATCCCACCCCGGAGGAGTACTGGGCCTACTGGAGCCGGTATATTTATGTAAACCGCTATATGGACGCGCCAAAGCCGGTCTATGAGCAGGTTTTGGAGCTGGTCAAGGGCAAAGACTACTTCGTCATCACCACCAATGTGGATCACTGTTTTCAAAAAGCCGGCATCGATAAAAGCAGGCTCTTTTACACCCAGGGCGACTATGGGCTGTTTCAGTGCTCCAAGCCGTGCCGTCAGGAGACCTTTGACAACGAGAGCGCCGTCCGGCAGATGATGGAGCGGCAGGAGGATATGCGTATCCCCTCCGGGCTGGTGCCCGTCTGTCCTCATTGCGGCAGGCCCATGACCATGAATCTCCGCGCCGACAACAGGTTTGTGGAGGACGACGGCTGGCACGCCGCCGCGGGGAGGTATGAGCGGTTCCTCAACGCCCACAGAGACGGCAAGGTGCTGTACCTGGAGCTGGGCGTCGGTTACAACACGCCGGCCATCATCAAGTACCCGTTCTGGCGGCTGACGGCGGCCAACCCCTCCGCCGCCTACGCCTGTATCAACCATGGCGAGGCGGTCTGCCCGACAGAGATCGAAAAGCAGTCCATTTGTATTGACGGCGACATCGGAGAGGCGCTTTTACAGCTGCAAAAGGGATAAAAAACACTGAATCATGACAAAAACAGCTTCCGTCTGCCGTAAAAGACAGGCGGAAGCTGTTTTTTACCAGAGCCCCTGGGTGTCCAGCGCCTTGAGGTAATCCTTTATGGCCGAGTCCAGTTTGGCCTTTTCCCGCTCCCC
>CANQZJ010000144.1 GCA_947628315.1 uncultured Oscillospiraceae bacterium | reverse complement strand
AGCTCCACCACCCCCTGGATGAGCTCAGGCCGCAGGTAGTTGCTGGCGGGGGGCTCGCCGGTGGACAGCTTTACCGCCACGCTGCCGGTGGGCGTCCAGCCCAGGGCCTCGTAGACGGCCAGCATCCCCTCGGAGGAGATGTCGGAGGTGAAATAGACGGCGGACGCGCCGCCCTCGCCGCCGGAGGACGGCTGGCCGCCGGCGGGCGCTTCCGTCTCAGAGGCGGGGGGTGGGGTCACCAGCGGTACGCTCTCCTGGGGGGTGATGTTGGCCCCAAAGCCGCAGGCGGCCAGTGACAGCAAAAGCGTCAGGCTCAGCAGGAACGCGGTCAGTTTTTTCATGGTGTGATCCTCCTTATTTCATTTGCGCTTCCCAAAAGGAAACGGCGTCGTCGATCCAGCCCTCGGCAACGGTGCCGGTGCCCAGTCCGAAGCCGTGGCGCAGGCCCTCGTAGGTGTGGAACTCGGTGGGAATGCCCAGGGCGGACATAGCGTTCAGCCGGGCCTGCATAGTCCGCCAGCTGGCGATGCCGTCCGCCGTGCCCACGCAGGAGTAGGTGGGCGGGTCGTCCGGGCTGTACTCGCTGTGGCCGGTGTACTGGATCACGCAGGTTCCCGGCCGGGGCAGATCGTCCCCGCCGAAGTACGCCGGCCCGTAGGTGCCCAGATAGGCCGCCATCCGTCCCCCGGCGCTGCCGCCCCAGAGGGAGTAGCAGTCCGTGTCCACCTCCAGCTCCGACCCGTGGGCAAAGATGAAACTGATGGCCCGGGCCAGATCCTCACAGGCGGTGTCCCAGCCGGGGCGGTAGATGAGGGCGAAGGCGTTGTAGCCCATTTTGGACAGCTCCAGCGCGTGGGGAAAGCTGTCGTGCATGGCCCCCACATAGGCGAAGCCGCCGCCGGCGTTGCAGACGGCGAATTTCGCGCCGGGATCACCCTTGAAGAAGAACAGCCCCGTGTCCGCCTTGTCCGGGTCGGCGGCCTTCTCCTCCTCGGTGTAGATGTCGTAAAAGACGGTATCTCCCGCCGTCGCGCGGTCGTGAAGATAGTTGCAGATCTCCACCGTCTCGTCCGGGGGGCAGGGCCGGCGGTATCAGGCGACGTACTCTGCCCGCCGGAGGCGATCCCTGGCGCAGACTGGCAGGCGCCCAGCAAGACAGTCAGCGCGGCGGCCAGAAAGCCGGCAGTCACGGGGGCCTTCCTCATGCCTTTTCTCCCGAAGCAGGTTTTCCCATCACAGGGCACAGGTGTTCCGCCGCCCATGCCGCGATGGTTTCCTCCTCCAGCGTAACCCGCGCCCCCCGGATGGCCAGCCCGTCCCAGATCTCCGCGCCGGGGCACAGCCGGGACAGATCCCGCAGGGCCCGCCCAAACCCGCCGCCCTCATGGGTGCAGAACGGGAGGATGACTTTGCCGGAGAGGTCGTGGGCCTCCAGGAAGGTCACCACCGGCATGGGCAGGGTGTTCCAGTAGTTGGGCCAGCCCAGGCAGATCACATCGTACCCGGACAGGTCGATGGGCGGCCCCGCCAGGGGCGGCCTGACGCCCCGGCTCAGATCCTGCTTGGCCTGGTTGATGCACTCGCAATAACTCTCCGAGTATGGCTGCGCGGGCAGGATGGGGTATAAGTCCCCGCCCACGTATCGCCGGATGGTCCGGGCCACCACCTCCGTGTTGCCCACGGCCAGCGTCCGCAGCGCCCCGTCCACATAGTTCTCTCCCGCGCGGGAGTAGAACGCGATCAATGTGTTCAACGTGTCTTCCCTCTCTCTGTCAGATCAGTAGTCGAACTCCGGCTCCAGCAGCTCCAGCAGGGCCAGGTCGTGGTTGTTGGCGACGTAGGATTCGGTGTCCAGGATCATGGTGGCGCCGTCCTCCCGGGTGTAGGCGGGCCAGTCGGGCAGGGTGTCGATGCCGGGGTCCCCTGTCCGGGCGAAATTGGCCCAGATTGCGCTCATCATGTCGTTGATGGCTCCGGCCTCGCCGTTGGCGAAGGCGTAGGGGATCTCAGCGCCGTGGAAGCAGGAGGGCGCGCCGTAGGTGAAAATATAGGAGTACACGGGAGCGTCGCCCTGATCCGCCTTGTGGGCCGTGGTTCGCAGGAGCGGGACGCGCAGCATGGAATCCACGGCCAGGGCGTCCACCGGAGCCTCGTTGGGGTAGGCGGCCTTGAAGGCGTCCAGGACGGCCTGCGCGTTCTCCCCGTAGGTGTTTTGCAGGCGGGAGAGCACGTCCGCCTCGCTCATGTTCTCGTTCAGGCCGAAGCCGCCGGTCATCATGGCCCACTCGTTCAGGTTGGAGCCGATGAGGATGGGGATGTCCCGGCCCGCGTCCGCAAAGCCGTCCTCGGTGACGGGATCGGTGGGCAGGAAGTCGCCGTCCACCACCGGCTCCCACTCGTAGGAGTAGGATCCGCCGAAGGGACTTTCGATCTGGTATTCGTTGGCCACCTGCTGGAGCGCCCGGGTGCCCGCTGCGTCGATGTCGGAGAAGGGCATGGACTGGATGTTTTCGATATTGGACTCGTTCAGGCCCAAATCGGCCAGCACCAGCTCGGTGATGCGCAGGCTGACCTCTTCGCTGGTGAGGACCGGGCCCACCGTCTCGGTGGCGCCGGACTGGATGATGCCCTTGTGGAACAGACCCTGGGCGTAGGGGGTGGCCATCAGGGTCATCACCTTGGCCCCGCCGCCGGACTGGCCGAACACCGTCACGTTATCGGGGTCGCCTCCGAACGCCTCGATGTTGTCGTGGATCCACTGGAGGGCGTCGATCACGTCCCACATGCCCACATTGGCGGAGTCGGCGTACTTGTCGCCGTAGGCGGACAGGTTCAGATAGCCCGCGGCCCCCAGCCGGTGGTTCACGGTCACCACGACCACATCCTCCTTCTCCGCCAGGTTCCGGCCGTTGGTCTGGGCCTCGTTGGCCGTGCCGGAGGAGAAGCCGCCGCCGTGGAGCCACACCATCACGGGCCGCTTCCCGCCGTCGTTCAGGGCGGGGGTCCAGAGGTTCAGATTCTGGCAGTTGTTGTCCTGGCCGTCGGAGCCGAACATGGAGGACTGGGGCGACATGGCCCCGTACTCGGTGTACTCCCGCACGCCGCTCCAGGGCTCCACCGGCTGAGCCCGGACGAACATCTCGTCCGCGTGGGCGTAGGGCACACCCAGGTAGGTGTAGACGCCGCCGTCCAGCCCGCCGCTGATGCGTCCGCCGGCAATGTCCACCTCGGTGCCCGACGCGGGGGTCAGATTGGAGGCGGGATTGCCGCCGAAGGTGTGTCTCATCCAGAGGTAAATGCCCGCCGCCGCGATTGCCAGCACCAGCACGATCACCAGCAGGGTAATGCCAAGGATCTTTGGCCATCTGCGCTTTTTCTTCTCGTTCATGTCTGAGACTTCCTTTCCGTTATTTTTCCTCCCGATACCCATATTTTAACGAAAAAGCCCTTGCAATGGAACGAGAAAAAAGCTATCATAGTCCCAACCAAAAGGTTGGAACGGAGGGGCGCTCATGTACGACCGGCATCTGCTCACTTTTTTGCAGGCGGCGGACTGCGGCAGTTTTCTGAAGGCATCGGAGAAGCTGTATATCTCGGCCAACGCCGTCACCAAGCAGATCAACCTGCTGGAATCCGACCTGGGGGTCAGGCTGTTCGACCGCAGCACCCAGGGGCTTGTCCTCACCCCGGCGGGGAAACTGATCTACGACGAGGCGAAGAAGCTGATCCGTCACGCGGATCAGGTGATGCAAAAGGCCCGGACGATGGAGCGGCGGCAGGAGTTTGTCATCCATGTGGCGGTGTCCCAGATGAATCCCGTCTCCATTCTGCTGGAACAGTGGAACAAGGCCGCCGGAAAGTATCCCAACTTCCGGCTGGAGATCGTCCCCTTTGAGGACACGCTGCCCTCCTTCCAGGAGATCATGGACGGCATCGGCACCAAAATCGACGTGCTGGCCTGTCCCTACCGCACCGACCTGTTCGACTGGAACCGGGTGTGCTCCTTCCACCTGATGGATCTGCCCTTCTGCATCGCCTGCGCCAAGAGCCACCCCCTGGCGGCAAAGGAGCGGCTCACCCTGGACGATCTGTCAGGGGAGACGGTGATCCTGCTGAACCGGGACGACTACAACGACGAGCTGCGGACGCTCTTAAAGGAGCCGGAGCGGAACATCCGTGTGGACGAGCGGGAGTACTACGACATCAGCACCTTCAATCAGGTGGCGGCCTCCCGTGACCTGATCCTCTCCGCCCGGTGCTGGGCGGAGGT
>CANQZJ010000143.1 GCA_947628315.1 uncultured Oscillospiraceae bacterium | reverse complement strand
ACTTTACGTTGACGATTATAAGCTCCCGGACGTAAAAAAGCAAGAGGATTTTCAAAAAAACTTGATTTTTTTACATAACGAGGCGGCCTGTGGCCCCGATTTTGGGCCGCAGGCGGGTTTATCGCGCTCTTTTTTCCAGGGAGAAAGGGGCGCTTTTTCTTTTCAGCGCCCGGAAGGGGTCCTTTTTCCTGCCCGGGAAGGAGCGACGGACCACAGACTGTGTAGTCCGTGGTGCGACGGAGGGCTCGAAAATAATTATCTTTAGGAGGATAAGAGACAATGACAAAACGTATGCTCAGCCTGCTTCTGGCGCTGGTCATGACTCTGTCTCTGTGCGTCCCGGCCCTTGCGGCTGACGAGTTCGCGGCAGAGGCAGTGACCGAAGTTGAGGAGCAGGCACCCGAGGCCCCCGAGGCTCCCGTAGCCCCTGAGGCCGAGGAACCTGCCGACGAGCCCGTCGTTGACGAGCCGGCGGCTGAAGAGCCTGTCGAGGCCGTCGAAGACGCGCCCGAGATGGCTTCCATCGCGCCCGAAGAGCTGGCCGACGAGCCCCTGCTTGTGGCTCTGGGCATCGTCTCCAAGGATGCTCACTGGGCTCTGTACAAGGCTGTTCAGGAGGCCAAGGAGCTGCTGCCCAAGGTCGAGGCCGGTGAACTCCGCCAGAAGAATCTTGACCTCGCTACTTCGCTGAGCGGGACTGCGATGTCGGCCTATCTGGCTGATCCCGAGGAGAATGATTTCTTCAAGGATATGACTAAGGACTTCGATGCGGCTTACGAGAGTGCTGTGAAGTATCTGGACGCCGTTGACGGCACGCCTGTGGACTTCAACGTCACCACCAGCACTGTGCAGGCTGCGGCGGATGCCCTGATTCAGTATCTGCCTGATGAGGCCCCTTCTCCTCAGAACAACATTCTGGTGGACACTGCCGGTAACGATGCTTCTACTCAGCACTTTAAACAGCAGAGGCTGAAGGAGTTCGCTGATTATGCTTATGCCACTTATAGCACGGCTCTCGGCTCTGCCGGCATCGGTAATGGCCAGGTTTCTTTTAGCGGTTTCACTACTACCGTGAAAGTCACGGAGAACTCCGACTGGAAGAAGGCTTATCACGCCGATTACCTGACCGAGCTGCAGGCCGCTCTCGACACGATCAACTCTTTCAACGACAAGACCGCTACTTATAAGGATTTCACCACCGCTGCGAACCAGATCCTGACGGTCCTGCAGAAGGAGTTTGACGCTGCCCGTCCTGCCGCTTCCGATATGTCCGCGCTGGACACCGCTATCGCGAACGCGGAAACTGCTCTCAAGAACTACGATCAGACCAAGTATGCCCGCAATCTGACGAGCAGCGAGTTGAATACTCTGCTCGGCAATGCTTACGCTCTGAAGAACGGCGATCTGGGCCTGAACGGCTTTGATACCGACGCTACTTACTACAAGTACAACGAGGCGGTCACCAACCTGACCAACGCTCTGGTGCTGAAGAAGACCTCTATCCAGTATGAGACCCATGAGCTGAAGACCAACAATACGGTCGATGTGACTGCCTCGGTGGACGCGATCAAGGATGTCACCGGCGTCTCTGTGGGTGCGGCTCCGACCGGCGATGGTAACGTCTACGGTTATTCCTACAGCGTTAACGGTTACTGGTATGTTGGCGCCTCCACGGCCGGCACCAAGGATTTTGCCAGCGCAACGATCCAGCATCTCAGTACTAGCTGGACCTCTGGCGGCGACCAGTATCCCAACAAAATGATCACCACTATCAATCTCAGCGATGTTGACGATACCGCGTCTCCCGCGGGCCTGAAGGCCGGCGACGTGATCGAGATCCGGTTCCACACGCAGAAGGCTAATGCCTCTACGACTACCGCTGCCGACTTCGACCGCTTTACCGTGAGCAGCAAGACCTTCACGGTCTCCGAGGCCTATGCCGGCCCCGTGATCACCAAGGTCACTTATGCCTCTGGCGACGGTTCTTCCACGCTGGGCTATCAGAAAGGCGATCTGATCGATCCGTCTTCCTACAGTAATTCGGCGTTCAATGCCGGCTCTCCCACCATCACTGTTACCCTGAGCGCTGCGCCCGCCGATGCCTATGACAATTATCAGCTGGTCATGACGGGCACCAAGGACGTCTTCAAGGTGACTACCGGTATTACTACTACCACGCCTACTATCACAGGTGGCGGTTTGACTGGTGAGGCCTACCTGGTTGGCGGCGACATGGTCGTTTCCCTGAAGATCGCCGACTCCTCTATTGATCCTCATACAAATGCGAAACCTGGCGATTATCTTGAGAAGAGCAGCCTGAGCGTGAAGGTCGACCCTCTGTCCAAGTGGACTGACGTCTCCGTCGTGAAGCTGGTCATTGCCGACTTCCAGAAGCTGGTCAAGAGCGACTACAAGTTCGACACTTCTAAGCGCGTTGACGTCAAGAACCTCGACGACGCTTTCCAGACCCTCAGCAACGACGTAGCGAAGCTGCAGAACCTCATCACCAGCGCGACTGTGGCCAACTCCGGCGTCAACCGTCAGGTCGTGAGCGATACCATTGACCACATGATAGCCGTCCGTAGGTACTTTATTCCCAAGACCCCCGACACCACGACGATCGACTCCCTGATCGCTCAGGCCAAGGCCATCATTGACGCCGGCGACGATTCCTGGACCTTCGATTCCTGGGGCGCTCTGAAGGACGCCTATGATGACGCCAAGGGTTACGCTGCCACCGATCTGCAGTCTGATATTGATGATTTGGCTGCTGACCTGCAGGCTGCCATCACCGGCATGACTAAGGAAGGCGAAGTCGACAAGACCGCGCTGAACAAGGCCATCGCCGACGCGAAGGCTCTGGTCGAGGCTGACTACACGCCCGAGTCCTGGGCCACCGCTAAGCCCGCCATCGACGCGGCTGTCGAGGCCGCCGAGGCTGTGGCTGCCAACGAGAACGCCACCCAGGCTCAGGTGACCACCGCTACCAACGCCATCACCGCGGCCATGGCCGGTCTGGAGAAGGTCAAGCCCGATGAGCCCGAGGGCCCGAAGGCTCCCACCACCAACAACGGCACCGGCTGGGTCCTGTATGACGGCACCTGGTACTTCTTCAAGAACAGCAAGCTCGTGTCCAACTACTGGGTCGGCAAGATCGACGGCGCTTCCCAGTGGGACAGCAACTGGTACTATGTGGGCTCCGACGGCAAGATGCTGACCGGCATGCAGTACATCGACGACCTGCACGGCGGCTATGGCTGGTACTTCCTGCAGCCCACCAACACCAAGGGTGAGATCGGCAAGATGCTGACCGGTTACCAGTGGGTCGGCGGCCAGTACGGCGAGTGCTACTTCAGCAAGGTCTCCGGTTCTTCCGGTAAGTGCACTTGGTCCCAGCTGCTGGGCGACTGGAACGGCACCACCTGGGTCAAGTAAGTTAGCCCAAACTCAATAGCAATACCCAACGGGGGGCAGGGAAAAACTCCCTGCTCCCCTTTCCTCGTCGGAGCACGCTGAGCCAGGTCTCCCTTTGCCGCAAGCGGCAAAGCTCGAGTGGCCCGCGGCTCCTCCTCTTCCCCATGAAACCCGCTTTGCTGGGCTTTCATGGGGACCCCAAAAAAAGGCGGTGAAGTCATGGATACCATGGAGCTGAGACGGGCGCCGAGGCTCGTGAAAAGAGAACAGGGCGTGGCCGTGACGGAGGAGGACCTTCGGGGGTTCCTGGAGAGCCTCGCCGCCAACGGCAGGACGCCGCAGACCGTCGCCCGCTACCGCCAGGAGCTGGAGCGCATGGCCCAGGCCCTGCCCGGGGACGGGATGATACGCCGCGGCACCCTGGAACAGTACCGGGATATGCTCCTCTCTGAGGGGTATGCCCCCCGGACCGTCAATATCCGCATCTCCGCCGCCAACTCCTATGTGGCCTATATGGGCCATGTGGAGTACCAGCTCCGGGATACCCTGGAGGCGGAGAAGGCCGTGGCGCCGGAGCTCACCCGCGGGGAATATATTCACCTCCTGCAGACAGCCCAGCTGCTGCAGCGGGAGAGGGTGTATCTGCTGGTGAAGCTGTTCGCCAACGCGGACCTGCCCGTGCAGGAGCTGCCCAAGATCACTTTGGAGGCCGCCCAGCTGGGCCAGGCCGTCATAGGCGAGGGGAAGAGCCGGCGCATCGTCCGCCTGCCCCGGTGCCTGTGCAGGGAGCTCGTGGACTACGCCGGGCGCAGCGGGATAAAGGAGGGGCCCCTGTTCCTCACCCGAGAGCGCACGCCCATGGATAGGACCAGCGTCACCAGCTCCATCCGGGAGCTGTGCGCCGCGGCGAAGATACCCGTGGAGAAGGGCAG
>CANQZJ010000142.1 GCA_947628315.1 uncultured Oscillospiraceae bacterium | reverse complement strand
TCTGCCGTTTGGAAAAGTAGGAGAAACGCGCGTTACGCGGTTTCAACTTGTTCAGGCGGCCTTCTTCCTCTTGTCCAGGAAGCTCTTGATGAGCAGGACTTCGAGGACCACCGCGACCACGGCCACAACCACATTCACCACGGTCAGGATGGTGCGCCACAGCGGAGTGGCGGTGGCCTTCTCATAGTTATCCTCCTCGTAAGCGCGGCTCCACACCACGGTATAGAGGATGTTCTTGGCGGCGGTGCGCATGGCCTGCTGCGCGCCGTTGGTGCTGGTCAGGGTGACGCTGCTGGTGGCGCTGGGATAGCTGGACAGCATCAAATCGGTGCCGTTGCGGACGGCCTGGTCGGCGCTCTGATAGCCGTAGCCGCCGAAGTAGTCGGTCTCCACGAAGCCCCGGAAGCCCCACTCGTCCCGCAGGACGGTCTGGCACAGCTCGGAGCAACCATCGGCCCAGCGGTTGCCGATGTAGTTGAAGGAACTCATGACCGCCTTGCAGTCGGCCTGCTTCACGGAGATCTCGAAGGGCTTGAGATAGATCTCGCGCATGGCCTGCTCGGTGGACCAGGTGCAGAGCATCGCGGTGCGGTTGCCCTCCTGGTCGTTCAGGGCGAAGTGCTTCATGTAGGCGTACACGCCGTGGCTCTGGGCGCCGGCAATGGCGTTGGCGGCCATGGCCCCGGACAGCAGGCCGTCCTCGGAGTAGTACTCAAAGTTGCGGCCCGCGAAGGCGGTGCGGTGGATGTTCATGGCGGGGCCGTACCAGCCGGAGGTGTTCATCTGGTCGGCCATGGTTCCGATAGAGTCACCGAAGGAATAGGCCAGATCCTTGTTCCAGGCGTTGGCGATCAGCGTGGCGGCGGGGAAGCCCACGGAGCCCACGCCGGTGAAGTTGTTGTTGATGGAGGCGGGGCCGTCGTTGTCGTTGGTGCGAACCTTGCCCAGACGAAGCACGTCAGCGGTCTGATAGCCGCCGCCGGCGATCAGGGTATTCATCTCGTCCAGGGTCAGCTGATCCAGGAACTCGTCCCACTTGGGATCGTCATAGTCCAGGCCCCGCAGCTCCATGAGCTGGATGTTGTTGTCGGCGCCGGTGGTGACAGGGGCGGCGTTGGGATCCTCGTCAGTGGCGGTGGCCTCGGCGGTCAGATAGTTGGCGTTGCTGTAGAAGGTGTCCTTGTGCGCCTGATCCATCTCGAAGTTGGTGGGCGCGGCGGTGGCGGCGTCGTAGTTGGCAAAACCGTCGGCGCGGGACAGGTAGGTCACATCGCCGCGGGCGAAGTCGAACTGGTTGACGGCGGCCACATCGTCGCTCTCCCGCTTGTTGTTCTCGCCATAGGTGATGGTGGAGCCCACGTTGAAGGACTGGGAGTCGATCACATCGTGGGAGTTCTCCCGGATGGAGATCACATACTCGCCGGCGTCCAGCACATAGCAGCCCGCGCCCTGGTCGTCATAGGAGGCCAGCTGCTCCACGGGGATGCTGCCGGTGACGGTCTGGGAGGCGCCGGGTTCCAACAGATCGGTCTTGGCGAAGTCCATCAGGTTCACGCTGGCCTTTTCAATGCCGCCGTTGGTGTAGGGCGGGGTGAAGTAGAGTTCCACCACATCCTTGCCGGCCTTGGAGCCAGTGTTCTTGACGGTGACGGAGTAGTTCACGTTGGTCCCGTCATAGGTGACGCTGTCCAGCGTCTGCTCGAAGGTGGTGTAGCTCAGGCCGTAACCGAAGGGATAGACCACCTCGGCGTCATAGTCGATGAGGCCCTCCTCGGCGGCGGTCTCATAGAACTTGTAGCCCACATAGATGCCCTCGACGTAGTTGACGAAGGTGGGGCTGGGGCCCTCGGGGTCAAAGATGTTGCTCTCAGCGTGGTGCTCCTCCATATTGGTGTACTTGAAGTGGCCGAAGTTGTTCCACCAGGGGGCGTTCTTCAGGCTGGTCACATAGGTGTCCACGGTGCGGCCGGAGGGGTTGGCCGCGCCGGTGACCACCCGGCCGAAGCCGTCAAAGCCGGATTGACCGGTGCCGGGGCACAGCAGCACGCCCTTGATCTGGGGGTAGTCGTTGACCCAGTCCATCTCCATGGCGTTGGCGCCGTTGTAGACCACGATGACGTTGTCATAGCGGGAAGTGACCAGATCCACCAGCTCCTCCTCGCGGTTGGTCAGCTGGAGGTAGTGGTCGCCCTCGTCCCAGTCGTTCCCCTCGTTCAGGGCGTCGTTATAGGAGCCGTTGAAGTAGCCGGCGTTGTCGGCGTTGGCCACATAGGAGCCGTCCATAACGGCGGTCATGTCGGTGGGCAGGTCGGCGTTTTCGCCGCCGGAGCGGGCGATTACGATCATGGCCACATCGGGATTAAAGGCCACGGCGTTGTCCAGCAGCGCGTCGCTGTAAGCGTTGACATTGGGCTCGGGCAGGGTCCAGTCCTGCTCCCACATACCGGGGGCCGGACGGGTCTCATTCAGGGTCTCTTTCTGATACTCGTGATAGAAAGTACGCAGCTCGTCGTTGATCACAATGCCGGCATTCTGCAGACCGGTGAGCAGATCGGTGATGGGATAGGCGGTGTTCAGCGCGCCGGAGCCGGTGCCGCCGTACACGGGGAAGGCGGAGGCCCAGCCGAACACGCTGAGTTGGGTGCCGGAGGCCAGGGGCAGGATGTCGTCCTCGTTCTTGGCCAGGATCACGCCCTCCTCCACGATCTCGCTGACCAGCTGGGTGGCGGCGGCGGAGGTGGCGTCCTCAATGTAAGAAGTTACGCTGATTCGGTTCAGCATGTCGTACATGGGGCCGGTGCAGATCATGTTGGCGGCGATGAGCACCACCAGCAGCCAAGCGATGCCTGCCTCGCCCCGAACCAGGGCCTTCACGGGCTTGGGGATCTTGATTGCCGCGATCAATACCACGATGGCGATGACCGTAGCCACGCCGATGATGATGAGCTCGGTTCGCATGGATTCCAATACGCCGATGACATCATCCATGTTGATACCTAACATGTTTCTTCCTCCTACTTTTTATTTTTGCGGGAGTACATTTTCCACAAAAACTCCCGCTTTCCGATTTTAATTTTAGTTGCATTTTATCAAGATGGGAAGAACAGATTAGTTTCAACAGTTCCAACCAAAAGTTAGAACCGGGAGGGCGGCGCGTCGGCGCTGTCCTCCCGGTCCTCTGTTATTCCTGCCCCCGTCTCAGGCTCCGCTCGATATAGTCGATGAACGCCGCCGTGTCCGGGGACGGATCCTTTGCGTAGAGAAGCCCGTAGGGGCCGCCGAAGGACCAGTTGATGGGGACGGTTTTCAGCAGTGGATGGGCGTACTTCCAGCACTCACGGGACAACAGGGGCAGGCCCTCGGCATGGCACCGGTTGAAAGTGGCCGGCTCGTAGTCCGGGGTATCCACCAGCGTGATATCCGGGTATTTTTCCAGCTCCGCGCGGGCCGCGTCCACGGCGGAGCTGCGTCCCCGCTCCAGGATGAGGATGCTCTCCCCCCGCAGGTCGCCGACCTCCAGCATGGACTTCTCCGCCAGCGGGTGCCCGGCGGGAACCGCGCAGCAGAATGGGATCTGGGTGATCTCCAGGGCGTTGCACTGGTAGCCGGTCAACTCCGCCGGGAAGGTGGTGGCGATGACGTCGATGTCCTTTCCCAGGTTGGAGACCAGTTCCATATACGCCTCGTAACTGTTGTCCAGAAACGGCACGATGTTCACCCGATGCTCCAGCGGCTTCCCGTACCGGGTGGACCAGAGTTCCAGAAAGAACCGGGCGGAGCGCAGCATCGCGGTTCCCAGCCGCACCTGCCCGCCGGAGCGGATCTCCGTCTGCCTGACCCGCTCCAGGGCGTTCCGGGAGAGCTGGATCAGCTCCCGGCCCTCCTCCTGCAGTACCTTGCCCGCCCGGGTGAGGGCCACGCCCCGCTGGGTGCGGCGGAACAGAGACACGCCGATCTCGTCCTCCAGCTGGTTGATCTGTTTGATGATGGCGGTGGAGGAGATGTGGAGCTGGTCGGCTGCCCGATTGAAGCTGCCGCAGTCCGCCACGGCCAGAAAGGTATCCAACAGCTTATTGTACACGGTTTTGTCCTCCTAAACCGCCGATCCGCTCCAAACGTCGTCGAGCCAGCGGGCATAGGTCTCCACCCAGCCGCCCGCGGCCCCGAAGCCGTGGGGCCAGTTTTGCAGAACCATTCTGTCCACCGGATGGCCCATGCCCTCCAGGACGGCGTACTGCTGCTCAAACTGGCGGTAGAAGGGATCCTCGGTGCCGTAGCAGTAGAAGGTAGGCGGCAGGTCTCCCTCCCGGAGCCAGTCCGGATCCATATTGCCCACGCTGAGGCGGCCGTAGAAGGCGTAGATCATGCCGCAGGCGCTGGCATAGGCGGGGATCGCGTC
>CANQZJ010000141.1 GCA_947628315.1 uncultured Oscillospiraceae bacterium | reverse complement strand
AGCCTGAACCTCTATAACTTCGCCCTGCAGGACGGCTGGTACCGGGAACAGGGGGAGATGGGCTTTGAGGACAGCCGCCTGTGCTCCCAATACGTCTGGCTCTGCCTCAACTCTGTGGAGCAGAACCTTCGGTGGCTGGAGGACCCCACAAGCGACACCCTGGGCGGCTACGGCGGCAAGGCTTTCTCCTATAAGATCATTGCTGATGACGACGCCGTCACCGTGGACACCACCACCGACAAGTCACACTTTGTGGCCTACACCTCTGTGTTTCTGTCAAACCCGGAGGAGGAAGCGGAGGAGCCGGTGGGGGAATATTATGCGCCGGCCTCGGAGACGGATACGGCGCAGGTGAAAATGGCCCAGGAAGAGGATGTACCCGGCCATTCCTATCGGATAGAGGGCTACGTGAATCTGCCGGTGGAGCCCTACGACGGCTGCTACCGGGAGTATTACATCTTTGAGCATCTGTACGCATTCAAGGACTATTACCTGCCCGTCTGGATACCCTCCATCATCCTGGCGGTGGTGCTGTTCGTGTTCAGCATGGTGGCCGCGGTCCAGGAGGGCCGCCAGGGCAAGACCACCTTAACAGGCCACATCCCCTTTGACGTGGCGGTGCTGGTGCTGTACCTGGGCCTGGCCTGGGCCAAGACCGTTTTTTATGAGCTTCCCGAGGTCTACGACGCCATGACGATGGTGGGGGTATACTCCCACACGGTGGACCTTATCTGCTCGCTGTGGATGCTGCTTCTGTGCGGCGTCATCGCGGCCAACCAGCTTGCCAATGGGACGTTTGGCCAGCGGCTTTTGGTACGGCGGCTGGTGCGAAAGGTACCCGCGCCGGTGCTGGTGCTGGGAATATTGGGCGGTCATGTGCTGCTCATGCTGCTTATACTGGCCGTGGACGCTTTCCACAACGCCTGGTTCATTTTGATCCTGTTCGGCTTTGACGCGGTGCTGGTGCCCTGCATCCTCCGGTGGTACGTGGAGGAAAAGCGCATCAGGGATGCCGCCGCGGCCCTGGCGGCGGGGGACCTCAATTACAAGGTGAACACCAACAAGCTCCACATGGTCTGGAAGGACCTGGGGCAGGACCTGGGCCGCATCGGCGACGGCATGGCCCTGGCCGTGGAGGAGCAGATGCGCTCCGAGCGCATGAAGACCGAGCTCATCACCAACGTGAGCCATGACCTGAAGACACCGCTCACCAGCATCATCAACTACATTGAGCTTTTGAAGGATGAATCCCTGCCGGAGGAGACGCGGCGGGAATATCTGGACGTGCTGGACCGGCAGGGGGCGAAGCTCAAGAAGCTCACGGAGGACGTGGTGGAAGCCTCCAAGGCCGTCAGCGGCGCGGTGACCGTGAACGCGGAGCTCTTCGACGTGCGGGAGCTCTTGCAGCAGTCGGTGGGGGAGTACAGCGAGCGGCTGGCCGCCGCGGGGCTGGAGCCCATCCTGCACACCCCGGAGCAGGAGACCTATATCATGGCCGACGCCCGGCTTCTGGGCCGGGTGCTGGATAACTTCATTACAAACGTCCTCAAATACGCCCAGCAGGGCACAAGAGCCTATTTTGACCTGACCGTGGGGGAGGAGCGCACCTCCATCGCCGTGAAAAATGTGTCCCGTGAGGCCTTGGATATCCCCGCGGAGGAGCTGATGGAGCGCTTTGTCCGGGGCGACAGCTCCCGCAGCACCGAGGGCAGCGGCCTTGGCCTCTCCATCGCCCGCAGCCTCACGGAGCTCATGGGCGGGGAAATGGTCCTTACCTTGGATGGGGACCTCTTCAAGGTGGAGGTGTCGTTCCCCAACGCCGCCCAGCCGCTCCTGCCGGCAGAGCCCAAAAACCCGCCGGAAGAGACAGAAACGGAATAAAAGACCGCACCCAAATAGGGTGCGGTCTTTGTCAGGATACTGGCCGGATGGGGTGCCGGATAACGGTTTTCCACTTCTCTGGGGCGACCCTTCTGGCGTCGGACATGTATATCTCGTGGTGCAGTCGGTGCTCGTTCATGTCGTTGACGTACCCATTCTGCGCGAGATATTCGTCCATCCGCGCCACCGTCGCGGGCTCATCGTCAAAAGCGCCCAGGTGCATGATCTGAACGCAGAGGCCCTCGTCCACCGTCAGAAACTCCGCAACCGAGCAGTCCAGCTTTTTCTTTTTTGCCGCCGTCTCAACGGCCCAGTCGAAGTCCGACTTTGTGATAAAGTCGGGCAGCCGGATGACGGATATCCAGCGGAAGGAGGACTTGTCGGCGTAGTCTATGCCGCCTTCTCCATCCTGTTCCCAGAAGCCCTCCAGAGGCGGAACCACGTACTCGTAGAACCCCTCGATCCTGTGGTCGGTCTTATAGCTCATCTTCAGGGTATAGGCCACCGCGTACAGTACGCCGATGGCCTGCTGATACGCGCCGCCCTCCTCGTTGGGGTCGCCCTGGCCCCGCACCGCGATATAGTTCGCCCGGGGGACATCCACGATCTCCGGCGTGTTCCCGGGCATGTAGAACTCTTTGTATTCCTTCTTGAAATCAAACGCCATGGCTGTCTCCTCTATTGAGCCCCTTACGCACCCGTGCTGCCGAAGCCGCCGGCGCCCCGGTCCGTTTCATCAAGACTGTCCACCTGCTCCAGCTCCGGGGTCAGGATGGGGAGAATGACCAGCTGGATGAGCTTTTGCCCCGCCCCGATGGTCACGTCCTCGTCCCCCTGGTTATAGAGCTTCACCACGATGGGGCCGGTGTAACCCTCGTCGATGACGCCCTCGCCCAGAATATTCTTTTTCACGTTCAGGCCGCTTTTGCTCTTGAGCATGCCCACGGTCTTCTCCGGCAGGGACACATGCACCCCCGTATCCACCACGGCGCTGCCGCGGGCGGGGATGACGACGGTCCGGGGAGCGTAGAGATCCAGCCCCGCATCGGTGGGATGGGCCCGGTTGGGCATGATCGCGCCGGGATCAAGCATCACTTTCATGGTCAGAATTCCTCGCTTATGGGGGTCAGTATACTGGGCACCAGCAGGAACAGGTTGTTGTCCGTGGAGAAGTTGCTGACGCTGTAGAGCACCAGTATCATGTCGAAATCGTTGTCCAGGGCGTACTGATAGAGGCTGTCCCGGTAATAGCGCAGGTCCATCAGGTCCACCCGGGAAAAGTTCTTCAGGAGGAATGGCGCCAGACTGTCGGAATAGGAGTCCCGGACGATCAGCAGCCGGGGCCCCTCATGGCCCGTCTCGATGCTCCGCAGGGGGGAGACACCGCCCAGGAACATGGAGTACTTGTCCTTCACGTCCAGGAAGGAGGCGTCGTAGAGAGGCCCCTCCGTGACATTGGCGCCCTCATAGCTCAGAACCTTAACAGAGCCGTCGTCGGGCACGAAGGTCTCTATCTCATCCGGTGCCACCCAGGCAAAGCCGGACGAGGAGTACGTCGTGCCGAAGAAGCTGTCGGAAACGGTCTGGCGCTGATAATCGGACAGGGAGGGGGCGGGCAGGCCCATGGCCGCGCACAGCGCCTCATAGCCGTAATAGGCCCCCAGGCTGGTCCAGTGGTGGTCCGTGCGGTAGTAGATATATTCGTCGGCATGCGCCCGCAGGGCGGAGGAGAGGTCGATGTTTATGGCCTCGCTCTCGCCGTAGGCCCGGTCGATGACCGCCTGCTGGCTGTCGCAGTCGGCGTTTTCGGGAAGGAGGGAGGCCTGGATCTCCGACGCGCCGGGGATGAGGCCGAAGTAGACGGGTATCTCGCTTTGCTCCGCCAGTTTATTGAGAAAGCCCACCTTTGTATCGATGTCCTCGTCGGGCGGGGCGGTGAAGCGGGTGATGAGGGTGTCGTTTCCGCAATAGAAAACGTCGTTGTTCTCTTTCTTGCCGCTCAGAAGCTCGCACCGGGCCTTCAGGGCTGTCCAGGTGTCCCTAAAGGCGAACTGGTCGGTGGTGTAGTCCTCAAAGTCGGCGGTGAATCTGCCGTCAAAAAGCGCCCGGAAGGAGAAATCCGGCAGGGTCTGCAGGTAGCGGTTCTCCTGCTGGGAGAATTCCACGTCGGGCAGGACGATGTTGAGGATGAAAAACGCGCCGATGAAGCCCAGAAATACCACCAGCACGGCGATCTTGGCTGTTTTCTTCATAGCGTTCACCTCAGAAACGGAAGTAGAGGAAGGGGTTGTAGGTGGAGTCCACGAGATACGCCGTGGATACCACCAGCACCAACGCGATGAGCACCGGCACCGCCACGGCCCGGCACTTTTCCGGGAGCTTTTTGAACAGGTCCCGGCCCGCTGGGAGGCTGGCTATGCAGCCCACCAGGAGCAGCGCACCGAATCCGGCAAGGTAGTATAGGTCCTTCCCGACGATGAAGCCCGCCTGGCCGAAGCCGTACATCGCCCGGAAGAACACCATGGTCTGGCCCACGCTGGTCTGCTGGAAGATGACCCAGCCGGATATGGCGATGAGCAGGGTGTAGATATGGCCCACGAAGCGGGGGA
>CANQZJ010000140.1 GCA_947628315.1 uncultured Oscillospiraceae bacterium | reverse complement strand
AAGACGGTCTTCTCGCCTGTCCACTCCCAATTTGGGATGGTACAAGCATAGCACGGTTGCATTTACCTTTCAAGGGCTAAGTTGTGCCACTTTTGTGCCACTTTTGTGCCACTTTTGTGCCATCTCGTTTTCAGCCGTCACGAATTACCTTGGTTTTTGTACCCTGGCGTCGAACTGGCACAAATAAACGAAAATCAGCATGAACGGTTATTTGCATCCTGCATAGTCAATAAGGCAAACCTTAGCAAATTTCACTTAAGTATGACGTTAAGACGATCCGATATTCTCTGGAAATATGGCTGTAATTCCCATCTCCCGAAGATCATTAAGGTATTCCATAACATCTCTTGCGTTATATTTTGGTTGTGCCTTGCCATCTCGCTGCGCCAATAGCGTCTGGCTTATCAAAGCATACTCAAACTCAAGCGAGGTGTCAAAAACTCCGAGGTCATCTGTGTTGACACAAACATGGAGTTGCGCTCGCTCAATATCTTTATGCGGCTCAAGTTTACGGCGATTAAATCTGAAAACCGGATGATGATCGTATCTTTGAAATGTGCCGATCAAAACGTTTGAGGACAGATTGCATTCTACAATGATCCTCTTCCGCTCTATGTTTTTCTGCATTGCATCTTGCGCTTGCCGCATCAATTTCATATACGCCTCGTCGACTTGACAGGTCACCGTCTTCTGGCCGCAAACGCCCTCAGCAACTCCGTAATGATAATAGTAATATAAGCCAACAATGCATTGCTCGTTGCGGTAAGAATCGAGTAGGGGTCTGGTATTGTCAATTAGGTAATTATCGAATTCATCAGAAGTATTGAGATACACATTTATACGCTTGTCTGGATAATATGCCGCCGGGTCGTCACCGCGTAATTTCATGCTGCAATAATACTCATTTAATCCGCAGGTCCAGTTGTTCTTTTCTATCGCTTTTCCATATATTTCTCTAAAATGCTGATAAGCCTCCTTTTGAAGCCGGGCTTCCAGTTCCCCATCGATCTGTACGCCCAGCTCCTTCATGCGGTACAAAATCCAGACAAGATCATCCAGCCGATCCTGCTTCGTGGTGACAATCTCATATTTCTTCTGGCGATAGTGATCTTCCGGGGCAACGCCCATAGCAAGAGCATGTCCGATCCGACTGCCCGGCCCCATGTTCAAAAATTCAACCGCTTCGTCGATGGCCCTAAGCCCATCGGCAATATCCAAGAAATCTTCCCCTACATGATAAGCCTTTGAAATGCGCATAGGGGAAGAAGGAAGCAGAGTGTCCAATTGAGAGTTCCACTTTTGCTGCACGCCGTCGATATACCGGTATAGAGGGGCAAATACTTCTGGTCGACACCCGACCTCATTGGCAGAGGTATCAATCCCCCTTACACGATTGCGCAAATATGCAGATTTACGAAGTGCGCCAGCCAACCCAACGGCCGCTTTGCGCTGTTCCATCCGATGCGCTTGATGCCGGCAGGGTAATTCTCCAAATGCTGCCGTTTCGCTTTCTCTGTTATCCGGCTTTTTAATAAAGTGGTAAACAAAAAAATATGGAAGATGAACAAACTGATCTATATCCAACTCTACATCAAAGCCGTAGCTGGAAGGATCTATTGCTTCGACAGATGTGCAGTCGGCAAACCGCTTCGCAAGATCAAAACGATATATTTTCTCAATATTCTTTTCCGAGGATGATTTGGGAACCAAGCGTCCTTCCAGAGAAACGATCGATTCCGCTGTCAGGCGGTAGTTCAACGCCATTCTGACAGCCTCCCAAAAGTATGGGTTTTCATCCCAGGCGTCATCCTTGCGATCCTGATAGTTTTGAAAATTTTTAAAGCCTGTTTGATCGTTTGCCTGGATCATCTCGCTTCTGAAATTACACTTAAGAAGTAAATAAAGATAGAACAATCCTTGTTCAAAGGAATTAAAGCCATCCGATCTCATGGACTGCAACGTACATTGATATAAAAAGTAACGCTCGCCTGCCAGGACGCGGACATGAGAATCGATACAATGCTGCATCAAGGTGTTGTCTAGGACATAGTCCAAACAAAACGCTGTTCCGCCAGGATAATCCAATTGTGCGCCTACACCGGACCTCAAGGCATCGACCAAACGATATAGATTGTTTTTAAATGAAAAAGTACTGATGTATTCATCAAAAAACGCAGTCTCTCCGTTAAACGGTTTTCTGGCATTGGACCTGTCAGAAGCTCCGTTTGCGCTGTTGCACGGTGAACTTGCGGGGTAGCTGTTATAAAATTTATCGCGGTGGATTGCACGAAACAAAATGGAGCGAATCAGAGCGGCAAGTTCCAGTCGGGAGAACATATCCAGACGGTTATCTCCTGTACCCCGGCTCATCCGTGCGCGGAGATCACTGCCTTTAAAATGCTTTAATTCCGTGCGGATCTTTTCTGGATAATTCATTATGCGGCACCAGGTGATCGGAAATGACTGTGTGCTGCCATTGATATGGTTGTGGTTCTCCGCCATACCTCTGCCAAGTATACGATAGAGCTCAGGATCATTGACTCTTATAATGGCCGGCCATGTAAAATCAGATCTTGTGATCCCGTTGCAATAATCCTGGTAGGCCAAGAAGGGACATATGACAATATCCTGGCCGATACGAAGATAGGTATCTCGCCATGATAGGGTTTTCTCCGGTTTGCAGCATGGACTTCCGCCTACGATCGCAAGGGTCTCTATGCCGTACTGTATCAGCAATGATAAAAGACCACCGGCAATTGCGGCCGGTGCTTCCCGGCGGTCGGTTTTCTCCTTTATCTGCCGGTAAAGTATCCGTTGCTCATTCTCTGAATACCCATTAAGGGCAGACTCGGCAAAATCCATAAAGAGCTTTTCTCTTTCTCTCTCGAAATCGCCCTTTCCTCTGAAAAAAGAGGCAAGATCCCCCGAAATACGCTCTTCTAAACTGTGTAAAACCTGCTCCGGAGATACTTGTCGAAAAAGAACATCAAGCACTCTGCCAGCAGTATCCATTGTTCAGCCTTTCCATTCCTATAGTGCAGCTTAATTGCTATCGCTTATTCGACTTTCATTATGCTTTTCCTGAACCAAAGCTACCAACCGCTCATAAAACTCTTCAACATATTGCTTAAGCACCGCTTCATTCTGAAGAACTCCATCTTTATATTCAGGCTCAAATGCTGTTATTTGATTCAATAATCCTACATAATGAACATGCAGATCCATTTGATTATTCTCTAAGAAACTATTAACGTTTTCTTTGTAGATAGCTTGTTCCTTTTTAAAATCTTCGACCGTTTTGGGTAGTTTACCTTTAAAATCATAGAAAAAAACCGGAATATCAACATTCTTTACTGTTTCCCTAGGAATTTTCTCTACCAACTCCAGTATTTTCTCCGCGGAATCACTTATTTTCAAATAAGAATCCGCGTCTTCTTCTATTCTATATCGCTCAAACATCCCTTGGTTGATGGCAGCGACCGCGTTTTGCACCAAAGTAAGACTCGCTTCTACCGCGCTGACCAAATCATCTTTGGGGGCAGTACCTTTTCGCGCTTCACGCGCAACAGCTTTTCTGGCTGCTTCTTGCACATCACAGTTAGCAGCAATGATCACGGCAAGTTCTTGTGCCTGCCATATCTCACGCTGGCTTAATTCCGCATAATCATCTTCTTGCAGATGCAGCCAATTAACTATCACGCCCGTAAAATTAAAGTGGTAAGAATCAATTGGGGTTATTTTCTGGAAAAGGGCAGAGTCTGCATAAGGAATACCCGTCAAGTCTTCTTCCGAATGAACAACCCCCAATTCTTCTTCCACAAGCTTATGCCCATACAGCTGAACCGGATCCAGGTAAAAACTTGTTGGAAGAGAAGTCTTCTCCTTTAGATAGTCAAATAAAATCCTCTCCCCCGAAGTCAAGTCGAAATCGCGCACGGTCTTCATCCGGGCAGTCAATATATCTTTATTATTCTTAATCGTCAAAAGCGTCCGAATAGCAAAGACAAAGTAAAAATCTTCCGCCTGCCTATACGCCGTCGATTGTGGCGGCTGCCTCGTTCCCTGAATAATACGGAGTAGTTTATCTAACTTAGCATAGGAAGCTTCTTCCGGGAGATCATTAAATAATTCTTTCAAATCGCCAGGCTTATTTCCATAGTAAACCGCCAACTTATTTATGATAAACGGTACCCTCTGATCCGGCGCTTGGTTGGCCAACTCCCCTAGAATGGATGCCATTTCCTGGGGCAGCTTTGCCTGTATCCATTCGTGCAGGAAATACTCTTCAAAGCGATTGAGATTTTTCTTTAAAACGGGAAACTGCGTATTCAAGCCTTCCAGCAAAACTTCGGTATCGGTCTCCTCATTGGAATCACCAAGATAGACCGCCGGAACGTCTTCCATTGAACTGAGCAAACTTAATAAATGCGCCAGTCCCCGTATGAAGTGAACCCCAAAAGTTAGACGAAATAATGAGTTAAGCGACCCGAAGGGTCTGGTATCTGTGCTGAGCAGGTG
>CANQZJ010000139.1 GCA_947628315.1 uncultured Oscillospiraceae bacterium | reverse complement strand
GCCTTTGCGGAAAAATTCCTCGTCCATCACCTGGCCGGACAGCTTCCGCGCCCCCTCTACCCGGATGCGGTACTGCTCGTTCCCGGTGATATACCGGCTGATCTCGTTGCCGTCCAGACCGGTCCAGGTAAAAGTGGTTCCTGACTTGGTGGGCAGGAAGGGCCTTGCCGTAGTATAAACGAAGATAGCACAGAATAAGAGGAGCGCCGCCCACAGCAGGGGCCGCTTCCAAATCTTTTTCATCTCATAGCGGAATAACGTACCCAGGTTCTTCATTCTCCCTCACCCCCGAATTCCTCCAGATAGAGCTGCTCCAGGTCGGTGCGGCTCTTGTCCCAGGGCTCGTCCAAAATGATATGCCCCTGGGACATCATCAGCATATGATCCGCAATGTGTTCCACGTCGGACACGATATGGGTGGACAGCAGTACGATGGAGTCATGGCCCAAATCGGCCAGCAGGTTGCGGAACCGAACCCGCTCCTTGGGGTCCAGCCCCGCCGTGGGCTCGTCCACGATGAGCAGGCGGGGGTCGTTCAGCAATGCCTGGGCGATGCCCAGCCGCTGCCTCATGCCGCCGGAGTAGGTTCTGATCTTCTTTTTGCCCACATCGGCCAGGCCCACCAGTTCCAGCAGTTCCGCCGACTTCCGTTTGGCGTGGGGCCTGGATAGTCCTTTCAGCGCCGCCAGATACAGCAGGAAATCCAGCCCGGTGAAGTCCGGGTAGTAACCGAAGTCCTGGGGCAGATAGCCCAGCACCGCCCGGTAGTCCTCGCTGGACACGTCCACCCCGTCCAGGGCTACGAACCCCGCTGCGGGCTTCAAAATGCCGCACAGCATCCGCATGAGGGTGGTCTTGCCCGCGCCGTTGGCCCCCAGCAGGCCGTTGATCCCCTCGGTGAGCCGGAGGGACACCCCGTCCACCGCCTTTTTGTCCTTGTAGTGCTTGCTCAGTTCTCGCACAGTCAGTTCCATCGCAATTCCTCCGTTTCCTTTAAGGTCTTGACGAACTCAAAGGCGGACGCCGCCAGAGTAAGGGCCAGGGCCGCCCACCAAAAGGAGACGTTCTCCGCATGGTACATATCTGGCCAAGTCCTCCACGCGCACATCCCCAGGGCGCACACCAGGAACGCGGCGGCGGCACAAGCCAACAGGCCCTCCTGCCCCCGTATCCGGCGGGACACCTCCATCCCGATGGCGGCGGTGAGCAGATAGGGGGTCAGCAGATATGCCCCCGCTTGCAGCATCTCCCCACCGCCCCACAGGGCCAGCACCGGCGCGGCCAGTCCCAGCAGGAGCAGATGGAGCAGGCCCACGGCGGCCATTCGGGCCAGCAGAGCGACCCGCAGGGGCATCCGGCAGGCCAGTTCCAGCTCCTCCATGCTGTACCGCCGGGATCGGCCCCACTCGGCCACCGCCAGCAGGGCCAGCAGAGGGGTCAGGGCCGAGGCCGCCCACACCGTCTCCGGCTTCTGTCCCGCCGCCAGGAACAGGATGGCGGCGAACAGGGCGGCGGATCCCGCCCACGTCCACCAGCGGACGTATCCCGCCTGGGTCAGCAGCAGCTCGGCGGGGCCCAGTTCCCGGCGGCGGTGGGCCCGCAGAAAGGCCGCTTTCCCCTCCGGGGGCGGGGCGGCAAAGGCCGCGTCCAAGGCGGTTTTCAGTTTTTTGTCCATACACTATCCCTCCAATCGCTCACGCAAACGCTTCAAAATGCCCCGTAACCGCCGGTACAGGGCGAACCGGCTCACTCCATACAGCCCGCGCAGCACGCCTACGGGCACCTCGTTCACCACCCGCAGCAGTAGCAGCTCCCGGTCCTCCGGAGACAGCCCGTCCAGCTCGCTCCGCAGGGCTATGGACAGCAACGGGTCGTCCGCCTCCGCCGGCAGGTTTTCCGGCAGCGGCTCGGCGCTGGGCCTCCGGCCCTCGTCGATGCAAAGGTTCCGGGCGATGGTGTAGAGATACCGGAGGGTCTGCCCGGTGTCCCGGTAGGTGTCGCTGGAAAGCCAGCGCAGAAAAGTCTCCTGGGTCACGTCCTCCGCCCGGTGCCGGTCCCGGAGGCGGAAATAGCAATAGCGGTAGATCCTGTCGTACTGTTCTTCGATGTCCAAGGCCATGCCGATCCGCCTCCTTTCGCTGACCCTCTACTGAGTATAACGGTTGAAACGGCAAAATGTGCGGGGAAGGCAAAAATATTTTTGAAAGGCGAGTATCAACCCCGCCAGACCAGCAATCGATACCTCATGCTGGACCTTCCGCCCCTCCATCAGATGGAGGGCCCCCCTCCAACGGTTGCGGACGAACAATACTCATGGGAACAAAGAAAAGACTCCGCCGCTGAGTGCCCCCGGAATAATCTGCTCTCTGCCGATAAAAAACGCAAGGCCGGCCCCCATCCGCTTCACCCCCTGTTTGCCCACGTGAGCCGATTTGAGGCCCGCCTGTCGGTGGGGTGGCATCCGTGCCCACCCCGGCGATTCGCCCCGAAACTCACCCGTTTTTCAAGGCTGTCCTCGCCCCGATTTCCTCCAGCGTTTTCACCAAACAAGGGCAATGCAGAGGCGACGAAAGAGGTGCGGGATAAAAGCAGGTGGTCGCTTTCGCGCCCACCCGCCAGCTAACACCGCCCCGCAACGCGGGTCGAGGAACTTGCAAAAGGTGGTCGGTTTTCAACCCTCTGTGCTGTGAAAGGTGGTCGGTCGCCCCACAAACCCGCGCCGTTGGTAGGTTTCTGCGCGGCATGGAAGGTGGTCGGTTTGCCTATTTTCGCATTTTTCGCAGAGTTATCAGTTTGTACACCTTTGGCCGAGGCAGTTCTGGTATGTGTTGTCTCTGCAAAGGAGGCGACCGCCATGCCCGAATATCTGAGAGCTCTGCACGAACGGTTCACCACAGTGTCACCTGAAACGATAAAGATACAGCGTGAGCGAGACAGGATCCTCGCCCGCCTGCGGGGACGGTTGGGCAAGAGCCAACGAATCCTGCTCCTCCACCTGCTGGATCTGGAGGACGATCTGCGGGACCAGACCTCCCTGGACAGCTTCCTCTCCGGCATCCGGCTGGCCAGAGGGATCGAACAGGAGTTGAGTGAACTACCGCCCTACTCCTTTGACGGTGAGAACGAGGAACAGGCCAGACAGAAAGCAGGTGAAGTATCATGCAGAAAAAACTCCTGACCAACGGCAACGTATTCAAACGCACCGACGGACGCTGGAACGGCGTGGTCTGGTATCTCGATGAGCAGGGAGAACGAAAGCGCAAATCCTTCTGCGGAACCTCCAAGCCGGAGGTAAAGGCCAAGATCACCGAATACATCGCGGACTTCAAGCACCAGCTCACTGCCTCCGACGAATCCAAGCAACTCCTCCGGGACAGCCTGTCCAACTGGCTCCGAGTGTTCAAATTCCCGTCGGTGGAGCGCACCACCTATGACCGGCTGGAGTGGACCGCCACCCACCTGGTCTACCCGCTGCTGGGTGACAAGGTGGTGGGCAACGTCACCTCGGCGGACGCGAAAGCCACCCTCAACCACTGGATGGCCCAAGGCTTCGCCTACACCACCGTGAAAAAAGTCCATAACCTCCTGACGGACTACTTCCGCTACCTCACGCAGCAGGAACTCCTCACGAAAAACCCCATGCCGGCAGCGCCTATGATCAAGCGAGCAAACTTCCTGGCCGCCCAGGGGAAAGAAAACCTGCCCACCTTCGAGACGGTGACGACCTTCTCTCCCTCTGAAATTGAGCGATTTAAAACTGAAGCCGTGCGGACGTGGGGTAACGGCAAACGAATCTACCAGCAATCCGCCGCCTACGTCCTTATGCTGAACACCGGCCTCCGCACCTGCGAAGTACTTGGCCTTCTGAACAGCGACATAGACCTGGCCCGCCGGGTGATCCACCTTCAGCGGGGCGTGAAGGAGATCGCCAGGCGCGACGGTGTGGAAACCACCGGCGGAATGGAGATGAAGGTGGGCAAGCTGAAAACCGCCTCCAGCAAGCGGGATGTGCCCTTGAACCAAGCGGCGGTAAACGCCATCCTGGACCTGCGAGCGGAGCGGTACTTCGGGGAGAACAGTCCGCTAATTCCCGATGAGCAAGGCAACTACACAAAGCCGGTGAACTTTCGCAAGCGGTACTACCGAATCCTTGAGGCCGCCGGGATCGAGCAAAAGGGCCTGCACAGCCTCCGCCACACATTCGCCACCAACTTGGTAAACGGCGTGAAGCAGCCGGACGGCACCATCAAGGCCCTCTCGCCCCGCCAGGCAGCTCAAAAATTGAGACATATGATCAAAGAAAACGCCCCTCTGGTCAAAACTCACCGACCAGAGGGGCCAAAAACTTTGATGCTATTTTGGTGCTGTACCCGGCAGAACGGGATTGTTGGCTTGTATTGTGAATATAATTGTAGTATAATGGAACAAAATCACGAGAGAAACGCCTATTTAATGTCTACTGAACAACCCCCATTTTTCCATTTATCCACCAAGCACCCAGCAACGCGGCAAAAACCCGCAGA
>CANQZJ010000138.1 GCA_947628315.1 uncultured Oscillospiraceae bacterium | reverse complement strand
ACGCCGTACTCCCCGGGCATCAGGGTGGCGGTGATCGTCATGTTCTGCGTGATCCCCATGATCGCCTGGGCGGCCACCCTCATCGCCATGAAGGGCTACTCCCTGACGGGGGAGAAAATGAAAGCCATCCAGAAGGTGAACGCCGCCCGGAAGGAGGCCGTGGCAAACGGCATGAGCTTGGAGCAGGCTATGCAGGCCATCAACGATGACACCGTACAGAACGTGTGAAAGGGGGATTTTCCATGAAAATGACCTGGCGCTGGTATGGCGAGGGGAACGACCAGATCAAGCTCAGCGACATCAAGCAGATCCCCGGGGTGGAGGGCATTGTCTGGGCGCTCCACGACAAGATGCCCGGCGAGGTGTGGCAGCCCGAGGAGATCGCCAAGGTGAAGGCGCAGCTGGACGAATACGGCTTCAACATGGACGTGGTGGAGAGCGTGAACGTCCACGACGACATCAAGATCGGCCTGCCCACCCGGGATCAGTACATCGAGAACTACAAGCAGACCATCCGCAACCTGGCCCCCTTTGGGGTGAAGGTGATCTGCTATAATTTCATGCCTGTGTTCGACTGGACCCGGACGGACCTGTTCCATCCCGTGGGGGACGGCTCCACCGCCCTCTATTACGAGGCGGCGAAAATCAAGCAGAATCCCAAGGAAATGGCGGATTACGTCATGTCCTTCACCGAGAAGTACCACATGACCTTCCCCGGCTGGGAGCCGGAGCGGATGGCCAAGCTGGACGAGCTGTTTGAGAAGTATAAGCCCGTCACCAAGGAAAAGCTGTGGGACAACTTCAAGTACTTCCTGGAGGCCATCATGCCCACCTGCCACGAGTGCGATATCAAAATGGCCGTCCACATGGACGATCCCCCCTGGGACATTTTCGGCCTGCCCCGGCTGCTGGTGGACGGCCCATCCATCGACCGCTTCCTCAGCATGGTGGACGATCCCTACAACTGCCTGACCCTGTGCTCCGGGAGTCTGAACGCCGATCCCAAGAACAACGTGGCGGACATCGTGCGCAAGCACTGTGACCGTATCGCTTTCGCCCACATCCGCAACGTGAAGCACTTTGAGAACGGCGACTTTTCCGAGGCGTCCCACCGGGACTGCGACGGGGACACCGGGATTCTGGACATCCTGAAAGCCTACCACGACTGCGGCTTTGACGGCTATATCCGCCCCGACCACGGGCGGCATCTGTGGGACGAGGGCCCCGGCACGGTGCGCCCTGGGTACGGCCTGTACGACCGGGCGCTGGGCGTCATGTATATGCTGGGTGTCTGGGATATGTTGGACAAATTGGACGAAGCGTGAGCGACCCGGCCATGCGCCCAACGCGAGCGTGACAATGAGACAGAGGAGGAAAAAATCATGAATTTACCCTTGAATGTGGACTTTTCCGGCAAGGTGGTGGTGGTCACCGGCGCAGGCGGCGTGCTGTGTGGCGACATGGCCCGGGCCTTCGCCCAGGCGGGGGCGAAAGTCGCCGCCCTGGATCTGAACGAGGAGGCCGTCAAGAAGCTGGCCGAGGACTGCAAGGCGGCGGGCCAGATCTGCGAGGGCTACAAGGCCAACGTGCTGGAGCCGGAGGCGCTGGAGGCCGTCCACCAACAGGTGCTGGCCGACCTGGGGCCCTGCGACATCCTGGTGAACGGGGCGGGCGGGAACAATCCCCGGGCCACCACCGACAACGAGTACCAGCATGAGTGGGCTGAGGGGCAGAAGGGCTTCTTCGACCTGGACGCGGGCGGCGTGGACTTCGTATTCAAGCTGAACTTCCAGGGCACGCTCCTGCCCACCCAGAGCTTTGCCAAGGACATGGTGGAGAAAAAGTCCGGTTGCATTCTGAACATCTCCTCCATGAACGCCTACATCCCCCTGACCAAGATCCCCGCCTACTCCGGGGCGAAAGCGGCCATCAGCAACTTCACCCAGTGGCTGGCGACCCATTTCGCCAAGTCCGGCATCCGCTGCAATGCCATTGCCCCCGGCTTCCTGGTGTCCAATCAGAACCGGGCGCTGCTGTTCAACCCGGACGGCACCCCCACGGCCCGCTCTGCCAAAATCCTCAACGGCACCCCCATGGGCCGCTTCGTGGACAGCGAGGAGCTGCTGGGCGCCGTGTTCTTCCTGTGCGATGACAGGGCCGCCTCCGCCATTACCGGCGTGGTGCTGCCTATCGATGCAGGTTTTGCCGCCTATTCCGGGGTGTAGAAAGGGGTAGTCACCATGAACATCAACGAAGCGATCAGCAGCATCGGCGTGGTGCCCGTCATCAAGCTCAACCACCCAGAGCGGGACGCAGCCCCGCTGGCCAAGGCCCTGTGCGCCGGCGGCGTGCCGGTGGCGGAGGTCACCTTCCGGGCGGTGGGGGCCGCCACGGCCATCAGGCTGATGGCGGAGGCCTGCCCGGATATGCTGGTGGGGGCGGGCACCGTCCTCACCACCGCCCAGGTGGACGAGGCGCTGGCGGCGGGGGCGAAATTCATCGTCACCCCCGGCCTGGACCCGGAGATCGTCAAGTACTGCCAGTCCAAGAACCTTCCCATCTTCCCCGGCTGCACCACCCCCACGGACTACCACACTGCCTACAAGCTGGGGCTGGAAGTGCTGAAATTCTTCCCGGCGGAGCAGTCCGGCGGGCTGGCCAAGATCAAGGCCATGTCCGCGCCGTTCCCCATGTTCAAGGTCATGCCCACCGGGGGCATCTCCCTGAAGAACCTGGCGGAGTACATAAAGGCCCCGGTGATCTGCGCCTGCGGCGGCTCCTACATGGTGACCGCCGACCTCATCGACAACAACAAGTGGGACGAGATCACCGAGCTGTGCAAAAAGTCTGTTGAAATTGTAAAGGAGGCCCGCAGCAATGGCTAAAGTAGTTACGTTCGGCGAAATCATGATCCGGCTCCAGCCCTACAACTATGAGCGCTTCGTCCAGGCCGACCACCTGGAATTCACCTTCGGCGGCGGCGAGGCCAACGTGGCGGTGTCGCTGGCAAACTACGGCCTGGACGCGGCCTATGTCACCAAGCTCCCCGCCCACGCCATCGGGCAGGCGGCGGTGAACTCCCTGCGCCGCTACGGCGTGGACACCTCCCTGATCGTCCGGGGCGGCGACCGGGTGGGCATCTACTTCAACGAGAAGGGCGCGTCCCAGCGGGGCAGCGTCTGCATCTACGACCGGGCCCACTCCGCCATCCAGGAGGCCACCACCGCCGACTTCGACTGGGACAAGATTTTTGACGGCGTGGACTGGTTCCACTTCACCGGCATCACCCCGGCCCTGGGCCCCAATGTGGTGGAGATCTGCAAGGAAGCCTGCAAGGCTGCCAAAGCCAAGGGCGTGAAGATCTCCTGCGACCTGAACTACCGGGGCAAGCTGTGGACGCGGGAGCAGGCCCGCGAGGCCATGACCGAGCTGTGCCAGTACGTGGACGTGTGCATCTCCAACGAGGAGGACGCCAAAGACGTATTCGGCATCGAGGCGGAGAACACCGACATCTACGGCGGCGAGATCAACCACGAGGGCTACAAGAGCGTGGCCAAGCAGCTTGCCGACAAGTTCGGCTTTGAGAAGGTGGCCATCACCCTCCGGGAGAGCCACTCAGCCTTTGACAACGGCTGGAGCGCCATGCTGTACGATGTCAAGAGCGGCGAATACTGCTTCTCCAAGAAGTACGAGCTGCACATCATCGACCGCGTGGGCGGCGGCGACAGCTTCGGTGGCGGGCTGATCTACTCCCTGCTGAGCGGCAAATCCACCCAGGCGGCGGTGGAGTTCGCGGTGGCGGCGTCCGCGCTGAAGCACTCCATCGAGGGCGACTACAATATGGCCACCGTGGCCGAGGTGGAGAAGCTGGCCGGCGGGGATGGGTCCGGAAGAATCCAGCGATGATCTACCGAATATTCATAGTCCGATGTTCTGAATGATGCACCATGGCGTTACGTTGGATTGATGGTGTGATCCGGCTGCAAGGCCACGGGTCAGGGCAATGTGCATCTTGCCTTGACTGAGTCAGAGAGATAAAAAGTCCCACTGCCTCCACCGCCGACCAACACGAAGTATGTGTTGTTGATTGACATAGTCCGATTTGCGGCCCGGACATTATGCTTGCCAGTGTTGCCGCCATCAGGCGAAAAGACGCCAAAAGATGGCTATGAAAAGTCAATACTACTCCGAGCCATTGGGGCGCAGACTGAAAGGGAGTCTGCGCCCCAAATTATTTCGACATTTTTCCCCATCATCCGACACAGAGCCCCACCGGGTAGTGGGGAAAGGCGCCGAACCCAACCGCCCCGCTGCCGTGGGCCTCCGGCTTCTGAAATCAAGGTTTTCCAAGATTTCAGAAGAACAGGAGGTCTGCCCCATGCGGCAGCTTTACATAAGAGAACTCAGGCGTAGTGTCAACGAGGGTATCCCCGCGAATCCCAGCTACATCAGTCATATTTGTGCAAACCGCTCAATCTGCATCGGATTTTTGTTGCAAAACGCTGAATCTATAGGCCCAGGTGAAATACTTTTTTTAATACGAAGTGCCGCTTCAGGTTTAACTGTTATACTCCCGAACATGGATCGGATGGCG
>CANQZJ010000137.1 GCA_947628315.1 uncultured Oscillospiraceae bacterium | reverse complement strand
GCCTGTGCGACCTGCAGTCTGAACCCGCCGCCCGGCCTCGGTCCAGGCGCACTGCCCAGCCCAATGACGATGACAAATCCAGAGGGGAGGAAAAAATCAATGGGGGATCGTGATCTGAATCTGTGGATGAACGAACGCTGGTACAACGCGCTGGCGGAGCATCTGGGCGGAGAGGAAAAACTCCGACAACGCCTGGATGATATGCTGGACGAACTCATCAATATCCTCCCCGACTCCGTCTGCGCCAAGGTCAGCCGGGAGATCCAGGAGGATCAGCGCCGGCGAGAGGAGGAGACAGAGGCCAACCGCCGCTTCGCCGTGTTTGAGGTGACTGAACACGGCGGCGTCAGCAGATTTCTCATCGACGGTGAACGGGATGCGCTGAACGCCGCGAGGCTGGTCCGCAACTATCTCCGCGGGGAATACGCCCCCGCGGAAAGTTTCTTCGATGTCAATATGGACCAGCAGGGGATCACCTCGCAACAGTTCAATGAGTACATCCATGAACGACTGGACGGCGGCAAGAGAGTGACCGGCGCGTTCAAGATCGATCTGGACGCAGGGACCTTCGCCACCATGGACAGGGGGACGATCAAAAAACGGGACGAGCGGGACTGCTGGCACCGCTATCAGGTCAAGGATGTCCTGAGTGCTGTGTTCCACGCGTCCCGTCGGGAGTATCTGGATTGGAGAAATCGGCTCGACATCTTCCAGAAGCATTTGACCGGCCGAGAGTTGACCATCGCCCACGCGCTGGACGTCAGCCGGGTCACCTTTGGCGATGAGATCATGGAGATGGACAACCAACTAAATTTCTATGTGGCGGTGGACTTCGATCCCGACCGGGCCTTCGGAACCGACGTCTGCACCGATGAGAACGATGACTGGGTCAACGTCTATGCCAACTACGACATACGCAAAGGTCGTGTGTGTGACGAGCTGGAGGTGAATCTATGCCGGGGCGACGGCACTGAGCAGAACTACATCTATCCGCTGACCTCCGCCGAGCGGAAAGCCCTGACGAAAAAGATGGACGCCTACTGTCAGGAGCAGACCGGCCTGCCGCTGAAGAAGTACGGCGCCCAGCTCCTGGAACAGAGCCAGGAGGACGGCCAGACCATGTCTGGCGGCCCGATGATGCAGTGATCCCCGGCGCACCAGTTCGCCCCGCTGTTGCCCCTGTGTGCCGCTGTGTGGCCCGCCTTCTCTGTCGGTGGCATCCGTGCCCACCCTCGGATGGTGCCCCTCGTGTTGCCCCACCTTTCGTCCACCCCTCGTGGCCCATTTCTCCGACACTCCCCTCGGCGTTCTGCACAAACGGACACCGGGGACGGGGGACGAAAGAGGTGCTGGTTAAAACGCGGGGGTCTATTGCCCCCTCGCGCGATTCACAGCGCCCCGCAACGCGGGTCGCTTCAAGGGCTTTGTTGGTTTTCACGGCGGGGGTCACTTTTTCGGCGCGGGGGTCACTTCGGGGATGACTTCTCCGGGGAGCGCCCTGTTTTCAAGGGATTGGCCGTGTTCCGTTCGGGGATAACAGAGAAAACGCCCCTCGTTTTCACAACGAGGGGCGTTCTTCCGCCAGCGGCACGATTCTACCGGGACGCGGCCCGCTCGACACGGCGGGTCAGTGTCTCCAGCGCCAAAAGCTGTTCAGTTCCCAACAGATGTACTCTCTCGTGGAGCAGGTCGATGTCCGCCCGGAGCTGGGACAGTTCCCCAGGACTCAACGGACTGCTCCAAAAATTCCGCACCGCCTGCGACGGCGGCGTGATGTTGTAGTCGCTGTCGTAAAGGATGGTGAGTCCCGGTGCCCAGACACGGACGCGGGACACAGCGCCCACCGATCTCAGCGCGTCCAGATTGTCCGGCAGGGCGTCTACCACAGCGTCGTGCGCGGACAGAGCGGTCGCCCTCGGCGTGATCCCCCTCTCTCTCATCAGGCAGTACCGCAGCAGGGTGTTGGTCAGCGACCGCTCCGGGCGCGCCGCCAGGACCGCCAGTTCGACCGTGTATCCTTTTGCCGCCAGCAGTTCCGCAGTCCGCTTCGGTACGTCCACTGTACGCCCGGTGCCTTCGATGATGAGATGCCGCCGCTCATCAGACAGCGCGTCGATCAGCCGCTCCGTCACCGCCGAGGAAAACGCGGACGTCTCGCGGACAGCGTCGGCATCGTTCAGGTTCGGGCTCGCACCATGGAAACGCCGGTACTCGTCCCCGTTGATCAGGACACCGTCGCTGTCCAGCAGCAGGTTCAGCGGAACGAACATCTCCACCTTCCCCGCGCCCGGCTGACCGGCCAGCAGAAACGCCCGCGGGTGATCGTGGGCGCGGCTGTGTTTCAGTGCCAGAGACAACTCCCGCTCGGCCAGTGCGTCCACGCTCTCTCCCATAACTGAGCGCGCGTGATCCAGTTGGTTCGCGGCCTGCGCGCTGTGGTCAAACAGTTCCTCGACGCGCTGAAGCTCTGCCTCGGAGCTGGTCAACAGAAGATCTCGCTTCGCCCTCCACACGGTTTCGTAATCCCTCGCGGACTGCTCACGGCGGGACAACTCCGCCAGCACAGCCGCGCCCTTTTCCAACAAAACCTCCTGCCGGAGATGAAGTGGATACTCGTACACGTCAAACGCCTCCTGTCAGTTTTTGTTGCGGCGTTTGTGTTGTAGCATACCTCCGGCGCGTTTGCAAATCCAAAATCTAACCTTTCGATTGGAGTGAATTCAATGCCCAGAGAAAAGATCAAGTTCGCTATGCGCATCAAGCCGGAGACCCAGCAGTTGGTCTCCGAGCTGTACCAGAAGGATAACTGCCGCAGCCAGAATGAGTTCATCGAGAAGGCCATCCAGTTCTACGCCGGCTATCTGAAGTCCGGCAGCGCGGTCGAATACCTCATCCCCATGCTGACCACGGTGCTGCACGGTACCGTGCAGGACTCGGAGAACCGGATCGCCCGCCTGCTGTTCAAGCTGGCGGTGGAGGTCGATATGATGATGAACGTGCTGGCCTACGCGGTCGAGATCACGCCGGAGCAGCTTCAGGAGCTGCGGCCACGGTGCATCCAAGAGGTAAAAAAGACCGGCGGCAGGATCACCTTCGATGACGCGGTGGCATACCAGAACGGCCTGTAATGCCCCGCCTCATATTCAAGTGCTCCCACCTCAAAAGCGGTACGAGCAGATCTGCCGCCCACCGTAAGAACTACGTTGAGTACATGGCCACACGGCCCAGGGTGGAACCGATGCCGGCAAAGGAGGCCGCGCTCCCGGCGACGAAAAAGCAGACCGAGATGGTGGAACGGCTGACACGGGAGTTTCCGTTGAGCCGGGGACTGTTTGAGTACGAGGACTACCAGAGCTCACCCACCAGAGCCGCGGCCTCGGCGTTCATCACACGGGCCATAGAGGACAACCTGGATCAGCTCGGTAAGCGGGAGAACTACCTGGACTACATCGCCAACCGTCCCCGCGTTCAGAAGATGGGCGCCCACGGCCTGTTCAATGGATCCGATGAGCGGATCGTGCTGTCTCAGGTGGCGGATACGATAGCCCATCACCCCGGAACCGTGTGGCTGCCCGTCATCTCCCTGCGCCGGGAGGACGCCGACCGGCTGGGATACAACAGCGCGGGAGCATGGAAAGGGCTCCTGTCCTCCTGCGCGTCCAAGATGGCGAAGGCGATGAAGATCCCGCAGGAGCGGTTCCGCTGGTACGCGGCATTCCATGACGAGGGCCACCACCCCCACGTTCACATGGTCTGTTACAGCGAGGACGGAAAGTCCGGCTTCCTCACAAAAGAGGGCCTCGATCAGATCAGGTCCATGCTGGCGCGGGAGATTTTTAAGCAGGAGCTGACGGAGATCTATCAAAAGCAGACTCTGCGCCGGGATGAGCTGGTCCGGGACGCCGGCGAGACCATGCGTGGTCTCATCGACCAGATGGAGAGCGGCACACTGGAAAACGAGCGGGTCATACGGCTCATGGAACACCTGGCGCTCTGCCTTTGGGATCACAAGGGCAAAAAACAATATGGCTACCTCAAGGCAGAATTGAAATCGGTGGTGGACGAGATCGTGGACGAGCTGGCCCGCGACCCGCGGGTGTCACAAGCCTATGACCTGTGGTACGAGCTGCGGGAGGAAGTCTTACGCACCTATCGGAACGATATGCCGGACCGCCTGCCGCTCTCCCAACAGAAAGAGTTCCGGCGGATCAAGAACCTCGTCATTGAGGAGGCGGTACGGCTGGGGGAGACATCCCAGAATGGGCAGGGAAGCGAGTATGCTGGCGACAAAACGTCCACACCGTCTGAGTCTACGATCCAGACAGTCCAGACGCAGGTGAAGCTCGTCACGGAGATCCCGATGGGTGACCTGATCCAGAGTGTTTCCCGGCTCCTCCATCACATGGGCCGAATATTCCGGGAGGAAACTCATTTGCCGCCCGCAGGGATGCGCTTCACCGATAAGAAACTCCGGCAGAGGATCAGGGAAAAGAAAATGGCCATGGGCCATAAGGCCGATGACCATGAGGAACAGCAGATGACATAAAAGATGCCTGCGGTCATCGCAGGCATCCTTTTGTCACTCCATATATCGCTCAATGAATTCTCCCGGAGTTATGATCTCCGGGCGCTCCAAAGATATACCGCCGAAATCTTTGTC
>CANQZJ010000136.1 GCA_947628315.1 uncultured Oscillospiraceae bacterium | reverse complement strand
GACAGGCCGAACATGTGGTCGTCCTCGTTGATGGTGCCGCCCACGGCGCACAGGGAGTTGTGGCAGTTGGTGAGCACATAGGGGAGGGGGAATTCGGTCATGCCGGAGGCCTTGGCCGTCTGGACGATGCCCACGAAGGTGATGTCGTGGGAGGCCATGGCGTCGAACCGCAGGCGCAGGTTCTCCATGTCGGCGGAGGTGTTGTGGGCTTTCAGGATGTTGTAGGCCATGGTGCCCTTCCGGGCATCCGCCCTGTCGAGGTTGAGGGCCCGGGCGTCCGCCTCGGGCACCAGGTCGGCGCCGTGGAGCAGATAGACGCCGCCGTCGTACAGCTTGATCATGGGGGTGTGCCTCCTTGTCAAAGGTGGGATCGTTGGCTCTATTGTAACCGCTTTACCGGGGGAAAGTCAACGGGCAAAGAGCCAAAAAACGGGCGGCTTCGCCCCTTTCGATTGACAGGGGCGGATTTGGATTTTATAATGTTGTCAAAAAGCGGATTGGGAGTGATACCATGCGGGAGATCGACGCCGGTTTGATCGCGGAGACCGTGGCGCGGATGTGCGTGGACGCCAACGTAAATCTGCCGGAGGACGTGAAGGGGGCCATCGAGGCCGCACGTCAGGCGGAGAAATGGCCGGTGGCTAAGAACATCCTGGATCGGCTGGTGGAGAACTACTCGGTGGGGGGCGGCACCCCCATCTGCCAGGACACCGGGGCGGCCTGCGTGTTTCTGGAGGTGGGCCAGGACGTACACATCAACGGGGATCTCACCGGGGCGGTGAACGAGGGCGTCCGAAAGGGCTACAAAGAGGGGTATCTGCGAAAGTCCATCGTGGGCGACCCCCTGCGCCGGGTGAACACCGGGGACAACACCCCGGCCATGCTCTACACGGAACTGGTTCCCGGTGAGCGGATCAGGGTCACCGTGGCCCCCAAGGGGTTCGGCAGCGAGAACATGAGCCGGATCGCCATGCTGAAGCCCTCCGACGGGGTGGAGGGGGTCAAAAAGTTCATCCTCGAGACCGTGGAGCTGGCGGGGCCAAATCCCTGCCCGCCCATCGTGGTGGGGGTGGGCGTCGGCGGCACCTTCGACAAGTGCGCGCTGATGGCCAAAAAGGCCCTCCTCCGGGAGATGGGCAGCCATCACCCCGACCCTTTCTACGCCAAGCTGGAGCGGGAAATGCTGGAGAAGATCAACGCCCTGGGCATCGGCCCCCAGGGGTTCGGCGGGCGGACTACCGCGCTGGCGGTGCACATCGAGACCATGGCCACCCACATCGCGGGGCTGCCCTGTGCGGTGAACATCAACTGCCATGTGACCCGCCACGTGACGGAGGTGCTGTGAGATGACGAAACGTGTTTCCGCCCCTCTGACGAAAGAGGCGGCGGCGGAGCTGAGGGCCGGGGACAGCGTGCTGCTGTCCGGGGTGGTCTACACCGCCCGGGACGCCGCCCACAAGCGGCTGTGTGAACTGGCGGCGGAGGGGAAGCCCCTGCCCTTCCCGGTGGAGGGCTCTGTCATTTACTATGTGGGCCCCACCCCGGCCCGGCCGGGACAGCCCATCGGCTCCGCCGGGCCCACCACCAGCTACCGCATGGACGCCTACACCCCCACCCTCCTGCGGCTGGGGGAGCTGGGCATGATCGGCAAGGGCCGCCGGAATGAGGAGGTCATCGCCGCCATGAAGGAGACCGGGGCGGTGTACTTCGGGGCCATCGGCGGAGCGGGGGCGTTGCTCAGCCGGTGTGTCAAGTCCGCCGAGCTGGTGTGCTACGAGGATCTGGGGGCCGAGGCCGTCCGCCGGCTGGAGGTGGAGGATATGCCCCTGACGGTGGTCATTGACAGCCAGGGGAACAACCTCTATGAGACGGGCCGGGCGGACTATCTGGCCTCGCTGGAGGGGCAAAACTGAATCAGAATCGTCGAAAGCGCCTTCGTCCGACCGGACGGAGGCGCTTTTCCGTCGCCCTGAGGCACCCTTTCCACCGCCTCCGCATAGGAATGACCGGGGGCAAATCCGGGGACGGGAGGAGCCCGTGTATGAAAGATCTGCTGGCAAAACGGCTGGCCCGGCTGCTGTGCGTGAAGTCCATCGTGACCCTGACGCTGACGGCGGTGTTCGCCGCGCTGGCCCTGGCGGGGAAGGTGGGGCAGGACTTTATGACCATCTACTCGGTGATCGTGGCCTTCTATTTCGGCACCCAGATCCGGGAGAGCGACATGGGGAGGGAGGACGCGGATGGAACAGCTTAAATGTCTGCTGACCGACAGCGACTGCTATAAGACCGGGCGGACGATCATCCCCAAGGGGGTGATGGTACACTCCACCGGGGCGGACAATCCCTGGCTGCGGCGGTACGTCCAGCCGGCGGAGGACGACCCGAACCGTGAAGCGCTGCTGAAGGCGCTGGGGGTCAACCAAAACGGCAACGACTGGAACCGGCCCGGCATGGACGTGGGCGTCCACGCCTTTATCGGCAGGCTGGCGGACGGCACTGTGGCCGCCGCACAGACGCTGCCCTGGGATCACCGGGGCTGGCACGCCGGGACGGGAACCTCCGGCGGGAGCGCCAACAACACCCACATCAGCTTTGAGATCTGCGAGGACGACCTGACCAGCGGGGACTATTTCGCCAAAATCTACCGGTCGGCGGTGGAGCTGACCGCCATGTTATGTAAACTATATGAGCTCGACCCGCTGGCGGACGGCGTGGTCATCTGCCACAGTGAGGGATACCGGCGGGGGATCGCCTCCGGCCACGCCGACGTGGAGCACTGGTTCCCCCGATTCGGCAAGACCATGGACGACTTCCGGCGGGACGTGGACGCGGAGTTAAAGGGAGAGAACGACATGACCCAGGAGCAATTCGACACCATGCTGAACAACTGGCTGGGGCGGCAGGCGCGGAAGGCGCCGTCCGACTGGTCGGCAAAGGAGCGGGGCTGGGCGGAGGAGAGCGGCGTCATGCAGGGGGACGGCGGAGCGCTGCGTTATAAGAGTTTCGCCACCCGGGAGGAAGTGGCCGCCATGCTGTACCGGCTGAACGAGTTGGAGAAATGAGCGCAAAAAGGCCCCCGCTGTGTTTTCACAGCGGGGGCCTTGACGGTCATTGCAAGGAATCTCAGGCGTAGAGCTGGATGAGCTTCTGCAGGTGCTCCCAACGATCCATGGCGGCCTGCTCGTTCCGCTTGAACAGAACTTCGGCGCGCTCGGGGAAGGAGCGGGTCAGGCTGGAGTAGCGGGCCTCGTTCAGCAGGAACTCCTGATAGCCGCCGGCGGGCGCCTTGGAGTCCAGAGTGAACGGGTTCTTGCCCTCGGCCTTGTTGGCGGGGTTGTAGCGGAACAGGTTCCAGTAGCCGCAGGCAACGGCCTTCTTCATCTCCTGCTGGCAGTTGGCCATGCCGCCCTTGATGGAGTGCATCTCGCAGGGGGAGTAGCCGATGACCAGGGACGGGCCCTTGTAGGCCACGGCCTCGCGGATGGCGGTGAGCGTCTGGTTGGGGTTGGAGCCCATGGCGACCTGGGCCACGTATACGTAGCCGTACTGCATGGCGATCTCAGCCAGGGACTTCTTGGCCATGTTCTTGCCGGCGGCGGCGAACTGCGCCACCTGGCCGATGTTGGAGGCCTTGGAGGCCTGGCCGCCGGTGTTGGAGTACACCTCGGTATCGAACACGAACACGTTGACGTCCTCGCCGGAGGCCAGCACGTGATCCAGTCCGCCGTAGCCGATGTCGTAGGCCCAGCCGTCGCCGCCGAAGATCCAGACGACCTTCTTGTTCAGGTACTCCTTCTGAGCCAGGATCTCCTTGCTCAGATCGCAGCCGCAGCTCTCCAGAGCGGCGATGTACTCGTCGGTGGCGGCCTGGTTGGCGTCGTTGTCGTCCATGGTGTCCAGCCACTTCTGAGCGGCGGCCTTCACGGCGGCGTCGGCGTCGTCCTTGGCGATGATGGCCTTGGTCTTCTCAGCCAGGTTGTTGCGGATGGCCTTCTGGCCCAGCAGCATGCCCAGGCCGTGCTCGGCGTTGTCCTCGAACAGGGAGTTCGCCCAGGCGGGGCCCTTGCCGTCCTTGTTGACGGTGTAGGGAGAGGTGGCCGCGGGGCCGCCCCAGATGGAGGAGCAGCCGGTGGCGTTGGAGATGTACATACGGTCGCCGCAGACCTGGGTGACCAGGCGGGCGTAAGCGGTCTCGGCGCAGCCGGCGCAGGAGCCGGAGAACTCAAGCAGGGGCTGCTTGAACTGGCTGCCGGGCACGGTGGCGGTAGTGGCCACCTCGGGCTTCTCGGTGACCTTGGCGACCATGTAGTCGAACACGGGCTGCTTGGCGGCCTCCTGCTCCAGAGGCGCCATGGTCAGGCTCTTGGTGGGGCAGACGCCCACGCACACGGTGCAGCCCATGCAGTCCATGGGGGAGACGGCCATGGTGTACTTGTACAGGCCCTTGCCCTTGCCGGCCTTGAAGTCAACGAGCTGAGCGTTGGCGGGGGCGGCGGCGGCCTCCTCGGCGGAGAGGGCGAAGGGACGGATGGTGGCGTGGGGGCAGACGTAAGCGCACTGGTTGCACTGGATACAGGTCTGCTCGTTCCAGGCGGGGACGGACACGGCCACGCCGCGCTTCTCATAGGCGGCAGCGCCCTGGCAGAAGGTGCCGTCCACGTGATCCTCGAAGACGGACACGGGGAGGGAGTCGCCGTCCATGCGGCCGACGGGCTCCATGATGGACTGAACCATCTTCACGGTGTCGGCCTTGCCCTCCAGAGCGGCGGTCTCCTTGTGATCCTCGGCGGTGGCCCAGGAGGCGGG
>CANQZJ010000135.1 GCA_947628315.1 uncultured Oscillospiraceae bacterium | reverse complement strand
GCGGAAGCGTGTCTTTCTTTTTGGGTTCCGCTCCCGATGGTCGCTCCACCCTTCGGTGATTCAAATGCTCGGCGGAAGTGAATTCCGCTTCCGCCGAGGTTTTGCTCCGCAAAACGCTCGTGACGGCGCACCCGCGCCGCCCCGCTTTGCGGGGACCCCGTTACCCGGCCTGACCACATAAATGACCACAGACAGAAAAATTTTCCCCTCCGGGATGAGATCCCGGACTGCCGTATAATAACAGGTAAGAAGATCGATCACGAAGGAGGACGCCTTATGGAACTTCGGGTGCTGCGCTATTTCCTCACGGTGGCCAGGGAGGAGACCGTCTCACGGGCGGCGGAGCTGCTCCACATCACTCAGCCCACCCTGAGCCGGCAGCTGGCCCAGATGGAGTATGAGCTGGGCACGACGCTGTTTGAACACCGGGGCCGGCGGATCGTCCTCACCGCCGACGGCCTGCTGCTCCGCCGCCGTGCGGAGGAGATCCTGGAGCTGGTGGACAGGACGGAGCAGGAGATGAGCCATTCGGGGGAGGAGCTGCAGGGCGTCATCGTGGTCGGCCACGGAGAGATTTCCACCATGCGCCGGCTGGCGGACTGCGCGGCGGCGTTCCACCAGGAGCATCCTCTGGTGCGGTTCTCCTTTTTCTCCGGCACGGCGGATGTGGTGAAGGAGCGGATGAACCGGGGCCTGATCGACGTGGGCCTGCTGTTGGAGCCCGTCGAGCTGGAGAAGTATGACTACATCCGCATGGAGCAGACCGAGCGGCTGGCGGCTTTCATGCGCCCGGACGACCCGCTGGCGGAGAAGGAGTCCATCTCGCCGGAGGATCTGGTGGGGAAGCCGCTGATCCTGCCCACCCGGTATCAAAACATGATGCAGAACTGGATGGGCCCCCCGATTCCAGGAGGACAGCGCCCAGTTTTTGACCAACCTGCCCACCATGGGCGGCATCATGGCCGCCAAAGGGCTGGGGTATCTGCTCACCATCGAGGGTGCCCTCCCTTTCCGGGATCCGGACAGGCTTGCCATGCGGCCATTAAAGGGCTGTGAGGAGCTTCACAGCGTCCTCGCCTGGAAACGGGGCCAGCCCTCCAGTCCCGCCGTGGAGCGGTTCATCCGGTTCGCAAAATGCTTTTGGGGCATAGATCAATCAACCTGACAGGTATTGGACAGCGGGCTGTTTCGAGCCTACAATAAAAGCGCAGGATGGAGGGATCGTCTCCGCATCCTGCGCTTTTCCGATTCTAAAGGAGGGATGATCATGCCCGCTCAGTTCAATGTACACGACCTGTCCGGCCTGGGCCTGTCCGACCGGGAGATCCAGACCGTGCTGTCCAGCACCGACGCGGGAGAGCAGACCCGTCTGCTGAGAGGCCACAGAGGGCAGCTGCTGGAGGAAGTCCACGCCGCTCAGCAGCGGCTGGACAGGCTGGATTACTTCATTTATCAGCTCAGGCAGACACAGACGGAACACGGGAGGTAACAACGTCATGAAGAAAAATATCGGTTCAAAGCTGGCCCTGTATCCCACCCCGATCACCGTGATCGGCGCCATGAACAGCGGCAAACCCACCTGGACGCTGGTGGGGCACATCGGCATCATCGGCCACGACCGGGTGTTGGTGAGCCTCGCCGCGCCGCACTTCATCAACAGCAGGATCAAGGAGGCCAAAAAGCTGTCCATCAATCTGGTGGATGAGGCGCTTCTGCCCAGGGCCGATTATGTTGGCTCGGTCAGCGGAAACAAAACGGACAAATCCGACGTGTTCGCCTGGGAGCAAGGCGAAGGCGGCGCGCCGGTCATCCGTGATTCTCCCCTCACCCTGGAGTGCAGCGTGGTAGACGTCTATGAGACGCCGAATTTTGAGAGCTTCATCTGCGCCATCGACAACACCTATGTGGCCGAGGAACATCTGGACGCCGAGGGAAAGATCGACTACAACACCCTGAAGCCGGTGCTGTTCGAGTTCCCCACCTATCACTACCTGAAAACCGGGGACGTGCTGGGCAAATGCCTGTCATTCAAGCAGGCACCGAACCCCCGGGAAAGGATAGGATAAACGTGAAATACACGAAGCTCAGCAAATCTGACCTGACCGCCTCCCGCATTTGCATGGGCTGTATGGGCTTTGGAAATGCAGCGACCGGACAGCACAGCTGGACGGTGGACGAGGCGCAGACCCGGGAGATCATCAGGCGCGGCCTTGACCTGGGCATCAACTTCTATGATACTGCCATCGTCTATCAGAACGGCACCAGCGAGCAGTATGTGGGCCGGGCGCTGCGGGATTTCGCAAGGCGGGACGATTTTGTGATCGCCACGAAGTTCACGCCCCGGACTCAGGAGGAGATCGACGCCGGTATCAGCGGCCAGAAGCACATCGAAAATTACCTGAACCAGAGCCTCCGCAATCTCGGCATGGACTATGTGGACCTCTACATCTATCACATGTGGGACTACCACACCCCTATGGAGGAAATCATGGAGGGGCTGGACCGTGTAGTCAAAGCGGGCAAGGTTCGGTACATCGGCATCTCCAACTGCTTCGCGTGGCAGCTGGCCAAGGCCAACTTCTACGCCCGGGAGCACGGGCTGACGGAGTTCGTGTCCATCCAGGGGCACTACAATCTGATCGCCCGTGAGGAGGAGCGGGAGATGGCTCCCTTCTGCGCCGACCAGGGAATCGCTATGACGCCGTACAGCGCCCTGGCCGGAGGACGGCTCAGTAAGCGTCCCGGTGAGACCTCCAAGCGGCTGGAGCAGGACGCCTACGCCAAATTCAAGTACGACGCCACAGCGGAGGCGGATGGCAGGATCATTGCCCGTGTTGCGAAACTGGCCGACAAGCGCGGCGTTTCCATGACGGAGATCTCCCTGGCATGGCTGCTGACAAAGGTGACCGCCCCGGTGGTGGGCGCGACGAAGTTCTCCCACGTGGAGGGCGCGGCAAAGACGGTTGATTTGGAACTGACCCAGGACGAGATCGACTATCTGGAGGAACTGTATGTGCCCCACGCCTTGGTGGGCGTCATGGCGCAGAACGGCAAGCAGAAAGCCGGAAATGTAGTTTAGTATTCAAATACAGGAGGAAAATCATCATGGAAAGAATCACTCAGACCGCGGGCAGAAATCAGCTTGGCAATTTCGCGCCGGACTTCGCCCACTTTAACGACGACGTTCTCTTTGGCGAGAACTGGAACAACCAGGACATCGACCTGAAGACCCGGTGCATCATCACTGTGGTGGCGCTGATGTCGTCAGGCATCACCGATTCTTCCCTGACCTACCATCTGGAGAACGCCAAGGCCCACGGCGTGACCCGTGCGGAGATCGCCGCCATCGTGACCCACGTTGGTTTCTATGTCGGCTGGCCCAAGGCGTGGGCGGTATTCCGTCTGGCCAAGGACGTGTGGATGGAGGCAGACTGAGATGAAAAGGATCACAGCGATTTTACTGGCGGTTCTGATGGTGCTGTCCCTCGCGGCCTGCGCCGGGGAAAACGGAACCTCCGGCGGCGCCGAACCGCCTCAAAACAGCACGGAGGCCCCGCAAACGCCGGATGAAACCCAGACGCCCTCTGAGGAGAATGAAAGCCAGCAGCCCGAGGTTGCTGCCTCTGAACCGAGCCAGGAGCCGGCGGGCAGCAAGATCCTTGTGCCTATTTCTCAGCCACGAACAACACCGAGGGCGTGGCGCAGAAGCTGGCGGATGGCCTGGGCGCAGACCTCTATGAGATCGTACCGGAGCAGCCCTATACGGACGAGGATCTGGATTATAACAGCGACTGTCGGGCCAATCAGGAGCAAAACGACAGCACGGCCCGCCCCGCGATCTCCGGCTCTGTGGAGAACATGGAGCAGTACGACGTGGTGTTCATCGGCTATCCCAACTGGTGGGCGTCCATCCCCATGCCCATCGCCTCTTTCCTGGAGGAATACGATTTTTCCGGCAAAACGATTATCCCGTTCTGCTCCCACGGCGGCGGCAGTTTGCCGGACGATATCGCCGCGTGGTTGTATGTCAATCACATTCGGCAGAGTAATTGAGGTGAAGAATATGAGTTTGACCGTAAATATCTATTACACCGGCAAAAACGGCAGCGCAAGGCAATTTGCGGAGGAAATGGTGTCCAGCGGGCTTGTAGCAAAGGTGCGGGCGGAGGCCGGCAATCAGCGGGCTGATTCCGCTGGCCAAGAGCGGGAAAATCGGGAAGATCGGCCTTTCCAACCACAACCTGGCCGAGATCAAAGAGGCGGCGGCCCTGGAACTGACGACATATGAGATCAAGGCACTGGAGGACATTGCCGACAGCATGAACCTGAATGTGATCCGTGGTTGGGAAAAGGAAATGAAGTGATCGGGACTTGGAAAGCTATGGGAAACTTCTAAAGAGCCCGTTTACGGGCAGCAAGTAACAGGCCTTCGCGGCTGTCAGACCGTAGCAACGCGACGTGACGCGTCGCTAGTATCAAAGGGCTATGCCCGTCTATGATAATCCCCCGGCTTCGCCGGGGGATCACTAATTTCATTCAGAAGCGAAAAAAGCAGGACAGCGCGCGTCTGTGGTATATCGCTTCAGGTAGAGCCCTGTTTTGCTGCGTTCACAATGACAGATCTCTTCCGGCGTGCCCTCCGCCACGATCTCGCCGCCCTGGACGCCGCCGTCCGGCCCCATGTCGATGACGTAGTCCGCGTTTCGGATGACGTCCAGATCGTGCTCAATGACGATGACGGTGGCGCCGTTTTCGATCAGGCGCTGGAACACATGGAGCAGCGTCTCCACGTCCAGCGGGTGCAGGCCGATGGTGGGCTCGTCAAAGACGAACACCGCGTCCGACTGCCCTTTGCCCATCTCGCTGGCCAGCTTGAGCCGCTGGGCCTCGCCGCCGGA
>CANQZJ010000134.1 GCA_947628315.1 uncultured Oscillospiraceae bacterium | reverse complement strand
TAGCCGCAGACGGTGCAGACGCCCTTGGTGTAGGTGTGCTCGGCGTAATCCTTCTCGTCGCCGCAGGTGCAGGCCTTCCAGTGGTGGGTGCCGTCCTTGCTCCAGGTGGAGGCGTAGCTGTGGGTGTGGCTGGGGGCCAGGGCGGGGATGCTGCTGCCGGAGCTGATCTTTTCGCCGCAGCCCAGGCAGTAGGTGTCACCGGTGTAGCCGGGGACGCCCACCTCGGCGGGCTTGACGTTCCGAAGCTCGGTGCCGCCGCTGTGGCTGCCGGTCTTGCCGGTGTAGTAGGAGGCGTGGCAGACAGTGCAGGTGGCGTAGCCCGCGCAGTTGGGGGTGCCGCCGCTGTGGGCGGCGGACTCCAGAGCGGTGCAGTTGCCGCTGGTGCAGGAGCGCACATGGGTGGTGCCGTTGGAGCTGGCCGTCCACTCACCGTAGTAGTGGGTGTGGGCGGCAGAGGCAGCTTTCGCCGTCACATAGGAGCAGGTCTTGCATTTGGTGATGCCGTTGGAAGTCACCAGGTCGTGGGACTCGGGGCCGCTCACATACTGGCAGCCGCTGTTCTTGCAGGCGTGCCGGTGAGAATCGTCGTTGCAGATCCAGGTGCCGAAGTTGTGGTTCTTCTGGCCGTCCTTGAGCACGTTGCCGCACTCGCAATAGGTCTTATCGGTGCAGTACTGCCGCGGCAACTCCCTGCCGGCGGTGGCGCAGGAGACCAGCCTGGCCTCGCCGCACTTGCTGCACTTCTCGTAGTGGTTGAACAAACCGTAACTGCTGGTGACCTGCCAGTCGTGGCTGCAGGAAACCGGCTTGGCGGCGGCGACCTGCTTGCCGCAGACGCAGTAGCCGTTGCCGGAGTCGGAGTGAGCGGTAAGATCGGTGGTCTGATCACACTGCTGGCACCGCTGATAGTGGCCATTGACGGTCACGACATAGTTGCCCCAGTTGTGGGCGTAGCCGTTGATGGTCTTGCCGCAGCGGGTGCAGGTGTGCGGCTCGGTGCAGCTGGTGCTGCCCCCGTAGTTGTGGCCCAGGGCGGGGGTGGTGACGGTCGTGGTCTCGCCGCAGCGGTTGCATTCCCGCACGATCTCGCCGGGGTTCTCGCAGTCGGCGGCGCTCTCGCTGAGGATCCTCCAGCTGTGGCCCTTGGGGCCCTCGTCGACGGTATCTACCTTGCCGCAGTAGGTGCAGGTTCGGGTGGAGGTCACCGTCCCGGTGCAAGCGTTCCCTTCAGAAGAGGTGGACCAGCCGCTCCAGTTGTGGCCGCCTTCGGAGGAGACCTCCGCGTAGTCGCACTTCGAGCATTCGGACACCGTGATCGGATTCGAAGGGCAGGAGGTCTTGTAAGTCTTTGTCGTGAAACTGTGGCTGCCCTTGGGCCAGGACTGGCCTTCGGCCGGCCGGAACGCTGTGGTGATCTTCATTCCACAGGTGGTGCATTCCACATAATAGATCTCGCAGTTGGGGCCGTACTCACAGGTCTCTCCGAGCTGCCAATAAGTCCGGTAAGTACCATGCCCGCAGGGCAGGCTGCCCCCGGCGGCCGACACAGGCACGGTGAGCACCCCCATCATTCCGACGAGCAGAGCGGCGCACAGCAGCAGGGACAAAAAGCGTTTGTTTTTCATGATTTGTTCCTCCTTCAAAAATACGGTACATCTGACGTTACACGCTGACGGCTTGGCAGGGAGATGGATGAAAAGCGATCGGCCTTCTGTCCGGAAAACAAAAAACCACTGATGTTTGACCATCAGCGGTTACCCCATGAAACTTTCCCATGTATCCAGATATACACCAGTACATAAGAAATACGGTAACCGGCTGTCATAGTACTGCGACCTTAGACCCATGGCTTTGCGTCCCTGCTTTTCAACAGGTTTGCCTTTAACATATTCTCTTTGACACTTCAAGTATACTCCTGAGGCCCGCTGCTGTCAAGCATTTTTTCGAAAAGTTCGAAAAAACATTTCAAAAATTCAAAAAAGAGGATAAAATTGCCTGAACACAGGGAAATTCAGGATAAATATGGAGGGGACTTCTATTCAAAGGACCCGGAGGGGGCCGCCCGGGAGGGGCGGCCAGCTCTATACCCGCCTCCAGATCGCGCCGCCGGGCACGTCGGTGATCTCCACGCCCCGGGCCCTGAGTTCGTCCCGGATGCGGTCGGCCTCGGCGAAGTTTTTCGCCTTTTTTGCATCGGCCCGCTTCATGACCAGCGCGTCGATGTCCGGGTCGCCCTCGCCGGTGACAGTGAAGCCGCCGGCCGCCGTGGCCGCCTTTACCTGGGCGGCCTCCTTGGCCCGGAGCTCCGCCGCCCTGTCCAGCAGGGACAGGGAGAGAACCGTGTCATAGTCCGCCAGAATGGCCAGCCTGGTGGCGTCGTTTGCGTCGGCCTTCAGCGCGTCGTACAGGCAGGTGACGCCCAGGGCGGTGTTCAGATCGTTGCCCACCCGCTCGATAAACTTGGCCCTGTACTCGGCCAGGACGCCCTCGTCCACGGGGCCGTCATCGGGTTTCAGGGCGGCGACGCGCCTGATGAGCTTTTCATAGCTCTTGGCGGCGTTGTCCAGGTTCTCCCAGGAGAACACCAGCGCCTTGCGGTAGTGGCTCTGGAGGCAGAAGAACCGATACGCCAGGGGGTCGTAGCCCTTCTCCTCCAGCAGGGAGACGGTGAGGAACTCGCCTTTGGACTTGGACATCTTGCCGTCGTTGGTGTTCAGGTGGTGGACGTGGAACCACTGTTTGCACCAGGGGTGGCCCAGATAGGACTCGGACTGGGCGATCTCGTTGGTGTGGTGGGGAAAGGCGTTGTCCACGCCGCCGCAGTGGAGATCCAGATACTCGCCGTTGAACTTCATGGAGATGCAGGAGCACTCGATGTGCCAGCCGGGATAGCCCACGCCCCAGGGGGAGTCCCACTTGAGGGCCTGATCCTCGAACTTGGATTTGGTGAACCAGAGGACGAAGTCGTTCTTGTTGCGTTTGTTGGCGTCCTCCTCTACGCCCTCCCGGACGCCCACGGCCAGGTCGGCCTCGTCGTGGTCGTTGAACACGTAATAGTGATCCAGCTTGGAGGTGTCGAAGTAGACGTTGCCGCCGGCGAAGTAGGCGTAGCCCTTGTCCATGAGGCCCTGCACTACCTTAATAAATTCGTCGATGAGGCCGGTGGCGGGCTGGACGACCTCGGGGGTCTTGATGTTCAGCTTTTTGCAGTCGTCAAAGAAGGCGTCGGTGTAGAATTTGGCGATCTCCATGACGGTCTTGTGCTCCCGGCGGGCGCCCTTGAGCATCTTGTCCTCGCCGGTGTCGGCGTCGGAGGACAGGTGGCCCACGTCGGTGATGTTCATGACCCGGTTCACGGCGTACCCCTCGTACCGCAGGTACTTCTCCAGCACGTCCTCCATGATGTAGGAGCGCAGGTTGCCGATGTGGGCGAAGTGGTACACCGTGGGGCCGCAGGTGTACATCTCCACCCGGCGGGGGGTGTGGGTGGTGAATTCCTCTTTTTTGTGGGTGGCGGAATTGTATAGCTGCATGGTATTTACTCCTTATCTGAGGGTTTATCCTGTGGTTTGTACTCGTCGGCGGCTTTCAAAAAGGGCTCGTCGGCCATGGCGGAGGCCTGGTGTTCCACGAGCTGCTCCAGAAATTCCAGCCGGGAGTTGAGGGCTTGCAGCTCCTTCTGCACCGGGTCGGCCACGCTGACCTGATCCACCCGGTCGGCGAAGTTCACTTTCTCGCCGGCGATGCGCACCACCCGGGCGGGGACGCCCACGGCGGTGGCGTTGGGGGGGATCTCGCTCAGCACGACGGCGTTGGCGGCGATGCGGGCGCCGTCCCCCACCTTAAAGGGGCCCAGGACTTTCGCGCCGGTGGAGATGAGCACGTTGTTGCCGATGGTGGGGTGGCGCTTGCCGTGCTCCTTGCCGGTGCCGCCCAGGGTGACGCCGTGGTAGATCAGACAGTCGTCGCCCACCTCGGCGGTCTCGCCGATGACGATGCCCATGCCGTGGTCGATGACCAGGCGGCGGCCGATCGTCGCCCCGGGGTGGATCTCGATGCCCGTCCAGCAGCGGCTCCACTGAGAGATGCAGCGGGCGATGAATTTCAGGTTGTGCCGGTAGAAAAAGTGCGCGATCCTGTGGTAGATGATGGCGTGGACGCCGGGGTAGAGGAGAAAGATCTCCAGGCGGCTCCGGGCCGCCGGGTCGCGGGCCTGATAGGCCCGCAGGGTCTCGCCCAGTCGGGTCATAATGATTCGCTCCTTAAAAAGAAAATCCCCCCATGCCCAAAGGCATGAGAGGCGAAGGTTTTTCGCGGTTCCACTCTCGTTTGTCGCTCAAAGGCCGTGACGTGGCCGGACGGCGGGCTTCCGCATCCCGCTCGCTCCCGCGCGCAATTCGTACCGCCCTTCCGCGAGGGCCGCTTTCAGCCGGCGGCGGCCCCTCTCTGACGTTTCCAAAACGGACTACTCCATCGCGTTCATCGCGATATTCACTTGTGCTCCAGTATATTATCACGGGCGGCGAAAGGTGTCAAGAGGGGAGTGATACGGCCTATCATATGTTCATCACATATATTTTTTTACGGAGCGCAATTTTGTATAAATTGACCCTTCCATGTTAGGGAAGATAAGTATATACTATCTGTCAAACTGTATTGTTGACGGCGGCCGCCGGACTGGTTTCGGGCGGTTTGAGCCGGGAAAGGAGTTTTTTCGCGTATGTTGAAACGGTTAGCGGCGTCGGTCCGGGAGTTCAAGGCCACGGCCATCGCCACGCCCATCCTGGTGTCCTTCGAGGTGATCGCGGAGTGCGTCATCCCCATGGTCATGGCCGAGCTCATCAAGCAGATCGAGGCCGGCTGCGGGCTGGACGTCATCGTCCGCTACGGCGGGGCGCTGATCCTGCTGGCGGG
>CANQZJ010000133.1 GCA_947628315.1 uncultured Oscillospiraceae bacterium | reverse complement strand
CAGACCATCAGCCTCATCGAGCGGGGGGACTACTCCCCTTCGGTGACGCTGGCCCTCACGCTGGCGAAGATCTGCGGCGTGACGGTGGAGGACATCTTTATTTTAGAGGAGGATGGACATGAACAACAGTGACGAGATCAAACAGGCCAACAAAAAGGCCCTGCCCAAATTTCTGCTCATCATGCTGATCTCCCTGGCCGTCGGCTTCGTGATCGGCTTTGTGGGGATCATGGCCCTGCTGTCCGCGGGGGAGGAGAATGTCGCCGACGCCCTGGCCAGGGCCGGGACGATCTTCGCCGTGGACGTGGCCCCCTGGCTGCTGGCGGCCTGCGTTGCCGCCCAGCTCCTCTGCGGGCTGGCGGTCACCGCCAAGGTCAAAGCCATCCTGGCGGGCTGGGACGGGGAGGACGAGACCGTCTCCGACCGGGCGGATCGGGTTCTGTCCACTGCCATGTGGATCTGCAGCATTCTTGTGACCCTGTCCATGTTCCTGTTCGCCGCGTTTTACAGTGTGGGATTTGCCGTCAGCACCGGCAGCGCGGCGCGGTTCTTCGGCACCCTGGCCCTGTTCCTGGCGGCACTGGTGATCTCCATCCGGTTCCAGCAGCGGTATGTTGACCTGACCAAGCGAATGTACCCGGAAAAGAAGGCGTCGGTCTACGACATGAGGTTCCAGAAGGAGTGGTTCTCCCAGTGCGACGAGGCGGAGCGGGCCGCCATCGGCCAGTGCTCCTACCGGGCCTACCGGGCGGTGAACAATGCCTGTATCGCCCTGTGGCTGGTGTTCACGCTCGCCGGGATGTTCCTGGGCACAGGCTTTCTGCCGGTGCTGGCCATCTGCGTCATCTGGGCGGTTGGCCAGTCGGTGTATTCCTGGTGGGGCAGAAAGCTGTCCGCACACAACATCTGAACCTCATTGACGTGGAAAGGAGCGCCCAAACGGGCGCTCCTTTCCTCATACCTGTTTTTTCTCCGGCCGCAGCACCAGCTTCTCGTCCTCCACGGCGAGGCACAGGGTGTCCCCCGCCGCCAGCCGCCGGGACAGCAGCAGGTCGGCGGCGGGCTCCTCCACCCGGCGGCGGATCGCCCGGCGGATGGGCCGGGCCCCCTGCTCCCGCTCGGCGCCGGTGTCGGCCAGCAGGGCGACGGCCCCGGGCTCGGATTCCAGCCCCACCCCCAGGGCGGACAGGCGGCCCCGTACGCCGCCCAGCAGCCTGCCGGCGATCTGCTCCAGGTCGCTCCGCTCCAGGCGGTCGAACAGGATCACCTCGTCCAGACGGTTGAGGAACTCCGGCTTGAACCGCTGCTTCAGCTCCGCCATGACCTCCTCCCGGCGCTTCGCGTCGGACTCCCCGCCGGCAAAGCCCATGGGCGGAGACTTGCTGACGATCTTCCGCGCGCCGATGTTGGAGGTCATCACCACCACCGTGTTGCGAAAGTCGGCCTTTCGGCCCTGGCCGTCGGTGAGCTGGCCGTCCTCCATCACCTGGAGGAGGATGTTCTGGAGGTCGTCGTGGGCCTTCTCGATCTCGTCGAACAGCACCACCGACCAGGGGCGGCGGCGCACCTGCTCGGTGAGCTGGCCCCCCTCCTCGTGACCCACGTAGCCGGGGGGCGAGCCCACCAGCCGGGACACCGCGTGCTTCTCCATATATTCCGACATGTCGAACCGGAGCACCGCGTCCTCGCTGCCGAAGAGGGCCGCGGCCAGCGCCCGGCACAGCTCCGTCTTGCCCACTCCGGTGGGCCCCAGGAACAGGAACACCCCCACAGGGCGGTTGGGTTCTTTCAATCCAACTCTGCCCCGGCGGATGGCGGCGGCCACGGCGGACACGGCCCTGTCCTGCCCTACCACCCGATGGTGGAGCTCGTCCTCCAACTCCAGCAGGCGCCTGGCCTCCCCCTTGGTGATGGACTCCAGCGGGATGCCCGTCCACTGGGACAGCACCGCCGCCACGTGGTCGCGGCCCAGGCGGCGGTTGGCGCTCCCCCGCTGTTTGCTCTGCTTGCGATCCAGCTCCCGGCGGAAGTCCGCCTCCGCGTCCCGGAGGATGGCGGCCCGTTCGAAGTCCTGGGCCTCGATGGCTTTGACCTTATCCCTGGCGGTCTGCTCCACCCGGTCGGACAGGGCCTGGAGGGCAGCCGGCACCTCCTCCTCCATCCGCAGGCGGGCGGCCCCCTCGTCGATGAGGTCGATGGCCTTGTCCGGCAGGAAGCGGTCGGGCAGATAGCGGCGGGACAGCTCCACCGCGGCGAGGATCGCCTCGTCGGTGATCTCCAGGCCGTGGTGCTCCTCATACTTCCGGCGCAGGCCCCGCAGGATGTCCATGGCCTGCTCCGGGGTGGGCTCCGCCACCTTGACGGGCTGGAAGCGCCGCTCCAGAGCGGCGTCCTTCTCGATATACTTGCGGTACTCCTCGCTGGTGGTGGCGCCCACCACCTGGATCTCGCCCCGGCTCAGGGCCGGCTTCAGGATGTTGGCGGCGTCGATGGCACCCTCGGCGGAGCCGGCCCCTACGATATTGTGGAGCTCGTCCAGAAACAGGATGACGTTCTCCGCCCGGCGCACCTCGCCCAACACCTGGTTGATGCGTTCCTCAAACTCGCCCCGGTATTTGGTGCCCGCCACCATGGCCACCAGATCCAGCGCCAGCAGCCGCTTTCCCCGGAGGGGCCTGGGCACCGCCCCGGCGGCCAGGCGCATGGCGAGGCCCTCCGCAACGGCGGTCTTGCCCACCCCCGGCTCGCCGATGAGGGCGGGGTTGTTCTTCGTCCGGCGGGACAGGATCTGCACCACCCGGGCCACCTCCTGTTCCCGGCCCACCAGGGGATCCAGCGCCCCGGCGGCGGCCAGCCTGGTCAGATCCCGGGAGTAGCGGTCGGTCAGGCGGGTGTCCGCGCTCTCCCTTGTCCTGGGGCGCTCCTGCCAGGCGGTCTGATAGTCCCCGCTCCGCCCCCCCGCCGTATCCTGTGGCGGCGGGCTCTCCCGGCGCAGGGAGAAGAAATCCCGCAGCCGCTGTAAAAATCCGATCCGTTCCATAGGGCTCACTCCCGTTCAAGGTCTTGGACACACAGTGGAAAGGATGGGAATTTTTCACCTTTTTTATACGTTTTACCGTGAAAAATTCCATATTGCATTTTGCCCGCGGATGTGTTACGATGAATGTCGGTTTACAAGATAACCATATTCTTCGGTTGGAGGTGTGACTAATGGCTCGAGTCATCGGCGACGCTTGTATCTCCTGCGGCTCCTGCGAGGGCGTCTGCCCCGTGGGCGCGATCTCCATGGGTGACGATCACATGCAGATCGACGCCAGCGCCTGCATCGATTGCGGCGCTTGCGAGGGCACCTGCCCCATGGAGGCCATCAAGGCTGAGTAAGCTGTACACACACGGAGTCCCGCTCTCTTCTGAGGGCGGGATTTTCTTTTGCCATTTTCCGGCTGGGCGTTTTGCACAGTTTGAAGTTGTGAAAGTTTTGACTTTTGACCGGTGGTTTGGTCAAAACGCTGATTCTATCCAAAAACCCGAAAAAACGGCAAATTTGGTATAACAATTTTGAAAAAGCCGTGGTATACTGCGTTCGGTGGATCACGGCTCTCCACCTGTCTATCCCTTGAGCGGTTCGCCCATCGGGCGCCTGTCAAAGAGATGACGCCCGTGCACTATAATCATCGAACAAGGAGGAACCAAGTTATGGACATCCGCGAACTGGAAAAACTGGGCATCACCGGCACTACCGAAATCGTTTACAACCCCTCTTACGAGTACCTTTTTGAGGCCGAGATGGATCCCTCTCTGGAGGGCTTTGAGAAAGGCCAGCTCACCGAGCTGGGCGCCGTCAACGTGATGACCGGCGTGTACACCGGCCGCTCCCCCAAGGACAAGTTCCTGGTCATGGACGAGAACTCCAAGGACACCGTGTGGTGGACCTCCGACGAGTTCAAGAACGACAACAAGCCCGTCTCCCAGGAGACCTGGGCCGCCTGCAAGGACATCGCCGTCAAGGAGCTGTCCAACAAGAAGCTCTATGTGATGGACGTGTTCTGCGGCACCAACCCCGACACCCGCATGGCCATCCGCTTCATCATGGAGGTGGCCTGGCAGGCCCACTTCGTGAAGAACATGTTCATCCTCCCCTCCGACGAGGAGCTGAAGAACTTCAAGCCCGACTTCACCGTCTATAACGCCTCCAAGGCCAAGGTGGAGAACTACAAGGAGCTGGGCCTCAACTCCGAGACCGCCGTCGTCTTCAACATCACCTCCCGCGAGCAGGTCATCATCAACACCTGGTACGGCGGCGAGATGAAGAAGGGCATGTTCTCCATGATGAACTACTACCTGCCCCTGCGCGGCATCGCCTCCATGCACTGCTCCGCCAACACCGATATGAACGGCCAGAACACCGCCATTTTCTTCGGCCTGTCCGGCACCGGCAAGACCACCCTGTCCACCGACCCCAAGCGCCTGCTCATCGGCGATGACGAGCACGGCTGGGACGACAACGGCGTGTTCAACTTCGAGGGCGGCTGCTACGCCAAGGTCATCAACCTGGACAAGGAGTCCGAGCCCGACATCTACAACGCCATCCGCCGCAACGCCCTGCTGGAGAACGTCACCGTGGACGAGAACGGCAAGATCGACTTTGCCGACAAGTCCGTCACCGAGAACACCCGCGTGTCCTATCCCATCAACCACATCGAGAAGATCGTGCGCCCCGTGTCCGCCGCGCCCGACGCCAAGAACGTGATCTTCCTGTCCGCCGACGCCTTCGGCGTGCTGCCCCCCGTGTCCATCCTGGATCCCGAGCAGACCCAGTACTACTTCCTGTCCGGCTTCACCGCCAAGCTGGCCGGCACCGAGCGGGGCATCACCGAGCCCACCCCCACCTTCTCCGCCTGCTTCGGCCAGGCCTTCCTGGAGCTGCACCCCACCAAGTACGGCGAGGAGCTGGTGAAGAAGATGAAGAAGAGCGGCGCCAAGGCCTACCTGGTCAACACCGGCTGGAACGGCACCGGCAAGCGCATCTCCATCAAGGACACCCGCGGCATCATCGA
>CANQZJ010000132.1 GCA_947628315.1 uncultured Oscillospiraceae bacterium | reverse complement strand
TCCTGGTGGATGCGGAGATCTATGTGGACCGTATCGCGGATATGCGCGTCAACGATATGAACACCATGCTGGCGGCGGCGCGGGAGCAGGTCATTCAGAAGTACGACCCGGGCGAGAACGACCTGTATGTGCGGACGCTGGAAGTGGCCCAAGTGAAAGAGGACGAATACTTCAGCCATATCGCTGCCGGCGATATGGGCGCGATATTGAAGGACATCCGGGAACGGCACAAGAAGGACACGACCACAGCGGACACGGCTTCCCCGGCGGCAGATGTCCAGAAACAGCTGCAGGAGGCCATGAGCTACGAGGGCAGCGAGAACGAGAAGAAAGCCCGCGTGTTCCTCGCCCAGCTCGGGATCAACTATGACGGCCTGACGAAAGAGGAGTTTGTGACGCTCATCGGGATATTGAAGAGGTCCAAACTCCTGAAAAGCCCCTACAACCAGCGCGGCCGAAGCAATTCACCCATGACGCATGGAAAGGGAAAACGGAAAAGATAGAGGAAAGACTACGACCCGCTGGCATTAGTCCAGCGGGTCGTACTTTGTGACTGTCTTAAGATACAGGGCTGGGTCGCCGTTCAGGATAAGCTCGGCGTAGCTGAGTGGGTCGTTGTAGATGAGATAATCCAGCTCGGACCGCTGATACAAGTTATCTGCGACCTCGCGTTCCACGGCGGTGCAGTCGACGGCGATCATGCTGCCGTCTGCGTATCGCAGCTCCACACAGCCCGTGTCCATGTTGAACTCACAGGAGATCAGGTTTTTCATCGTTCGACTCTCCTTTCATCTGCTTCCATAGTCTCGATGCACACGTCCTCCGCCTCCAAAAGCGCTTCCTGAATGATCGTCTGCCCGGCGGCATTTTCTGGCGTGTCCGGCAACACGTCCAGTGCGTGTGACGCCGCCGCGCAGAGAATGTGATAGGCCCGCTTGTAGTCTGTCATTTCATCGCCTCCTGCGCGCTAACCCTTTTGGGTTATTTTAACCCAAAAGGGTTAAACTTGTCAACAGGAATTGGCTATCCTCATAGGTGAAATGAGGTGGCAAAGATGAATGTGGGAGAAGCGGTAGCGGAGCGGATATTGGAACTGTGCCGGGAGCGGAATATCTCGGTCAACCGGCTGTGCACGCTCAGCGGCGTCACCCAGTCCACGGTGAACAACATAGTTAGTCTCCGCAACAACAGCGCGACAGTGGCCACGGTGAAGAAGCTATGCGACGGTCTGGACATCGGCATTTCTGAATTTTTCGCTTCCCCGCTCTTTGACGATCTGGAGCAGGAGATAAAATAGGCTTTACAGGAGTATCATAAATGGACAACATTAGTGCGTTGATTGAGGCGCTAAAGGCAAAGAATGTTTTGACAGAGCTGGAGTCCGATATCTTGGAAACTACCAAAGAGCTTACAAAACATCCGTTTAACAGACTGTCTGCTGAGTTGCGAATGGGACTGAATTATACTATGTATGCTGACATCTTTGTTGCAATCGGCTCCAGCAGCAGAGGAACAGCACAGCCTGGTTATACCCTCAGCGATCAGGAGATACATGACAACTTGCAACAACAGCTGCTCATGCTTGCGGCAAAAGAATGGGAAGCACAGAAAGGCAGTTAACCAGGATGTAGGGCTTACAATACAAAACGCATGTCTTCTATAAATCGAATAGCTTTTTAGATAAATATTCCCGGCCAGACCGCTTTATCTGTGTCTGGCCGGGATTACACTAAAGATAACTCCAATATACAAATTGTGGTTTACGGGATACGAGAGAATAGAATTCTCCTGAGTTATTGTTGAAATAGTAGTTCCCGCAGGGTTTTAGTTGCAGCCTGAATGTCTGCTCACTCTATGCCATCGGTGTTCATTTCATCCTTGTGCCGATACAAGAACCTATGGGTTTCTTCATCGTTTGCAACCCATTCGTCATTGTAATGACTATCTGCCCATGATGTTTTCCCGCTGGCCCTTATATGTAACTTTCCCTCGGAAACCTTGTAAATGCGCTCCTCTCTGGAATTATTGCCCTCATAATAGGTTCTTTTTGTAAAGCCATCGTTCTGATCGAGAAGCTGCTTCTGCCTTGCCTTTGTAAGTCTCATCGCGTTTTACCTCCCAAAATCAATTTCTTTTTTACTGAACAGGGTATTGCCACCCAGTTTCTCATGTTTCACCTTTGCCGATCCTCTTCTGTGCTGCTATCCCAGCCAAGAGGGCAATAAGATCGTCTATTGGCCCAGGGAACAGATCCAATGGGGATACGATGTACAGAAAGACCAATGCAAGCAGCATTCCTTTTGCGACGCCATTCATTTTGTTTTACCTCCTCAACTTTAATGATATTTTTGTTGCGGGATCAAGTTGATTTTTGCCCCCCGCAGAATGGCCGCTCAAAGTTTCTTCATAAACCACAGACCGCCGAGGAAAGCTGGCACAGCAACGGCAGCTGCACTTGCAACACGTGTTATCTTCTTTTTCCAGCCAGCATTGGGGATGCTGTTTGTCTTAAGTTTCTTGATCTGCTGGGTGATGGGCGTCTTATCTGTGTCCTTTTCCTGCTCAAATGTGCGGATATCTGTTTCCTCTTTTCCCTGTGCTGCGGATGCCTCCTCAATGCGTGCCATCAGAACAGCGTAGTCCTCTATAATCTCGTTGCAATTGACCGGCGAGGGCGCCTTCTTGATGATGTGGTGTGCCCTGATGGTCTGCTCGATGTTCATAATCTGCTCTGATGTCAAACTGTCTTCTCCCGCAGTGAACTCCTGAATCTTATAAGAAATACCACCACCGCAGCAAACCAGGACGCCATTGTAATAATTCTCGACCGTTACGCTTTCGTCCGGGAACATCAGGATGCTCTGATAGTGCTCCGGAAAGCTGTCGCCTATGTACTCCTGTAGCAGAGCCTGCTTGATGCTCATCCGTCCGGCAAGGTCATAGGTGATCTCCCGGTCATCATTCTTTTTCAGAATGCCGTCCTGTGTGATCACTACAGAAGACCCCCAGTTCTTGACCTCTATCACGAACATCCCATAAGGTGTGATCACGATGGCATCGTACTCCGCTTCAGCGTCGTCATCCTCAAGCTGTACGTTGTAGAGAATCTTCGCACTCTTGTCAAGTGATAGGAGCTTCAGCGTCTTTCGGGCAACTCTTTCCCCATTCAGGCCCTTGATGTAACTTCCGATCGTGTACCCGAGATTATTCAGGTTTCTCTTGAGCCGGAGGAAAGTGCTTGTCTGATCAAGACCATACTCTTTTGCCAGCGCCTCGAAATGTACCAGGAGGTCCTTATCTCTCAGGTTCTCAGCGTGGGTCTTTTCAAATACCCCCTTGGCAAGGGCACTCTGGAACTCTTTGAGCACGTCCACGAGTTGTTGATTTGTGTACATCTCTCCTGTCTTGGTTCCAAGTCCGTTTAGGTTTGCCTTGATCTTCTCAATTCTTTCGTTGTTCATGATGTTTTCCTTTCGTTTTTGTGGTTGTATATTTATTATCAATGTTACTTTCTCTTATGCTGTCTGTCGAAGCTAGAACATATGGTATGTACTCAGGGTGGTATCTGAGTTTTTCAGTAAGACGAATTGTAAGTATTCTTTCTTTTACAGTCACCTTATACCGCCTCTCGTTGTAGTCGTAGCTTCTTATGATGCTAGAATACTCTGCTTTTGCCAAATTCACCATAACAGCAACTGCAAAATAAGCACTAGCTTTTCTGCTCCAACTGCAAAAAAGGCACTGTGGCCAATGTCCACAGTGCCTTTTAAGATGCTATCTTTATATTGCTATTTCCTTCGTGCCTTTGCTTGCGCGTATGCGTCCATATCAATATCACCACGAGCAAGCTTCTGTTCTACCCACAACTGTAAAGTTTCGACGGTAATGGATATCCGCTCGAGGTCCTCCTGGATATGTATGAAGTCATCGACCTCATCTGCTGTAATGATCCCATCAGCAGTGATTTCAATTAAACGCTCCTGCTGGTTTTTGACAGAGTTAAGAGATGCAAGCACTTCCAACACGATCTGAGATAATTCCTTGACGCTTACTTCTGGAACATACTGTTGTCCGATTTTGCATTCGTTAGCACAAAAGTAATTACAAAGATGCGGTGCCTGATACTTGGATGCCATTATGATTATCTCGTCTGGATGGGCGGTAAATTTCCCGCTTTCAATGCGCTCTATGCGTTCAGGAGGAATTGATTCCAACAATTCGCTGGCTTTTTCTCTGCTCAAGCCGAGTTCCTCTCGCCGGATTTGATACACTGTTTTATTCTGTCTTGCTGATGTACGAGCCAATGGTAGTCTCTCCCCTCTATGTTTTAGAGCGCGGATTACTTATGACTTGATTATAATGTTAAGCCGACGCTGTTTCAAGGGCAGAGATGTATTTTCGCCTACAATTTGATATACTTGAGTCTGTTGAAGTAACATTACACCACAGCAGCGAAGTATATTACAGCCATTATATTATGCAAACTAGGTGTTGATTTATATGCCGTTATATGCTATGATGTAGAAAATGGTACGGGAGGGTCCATCATGCAGATTATGGCAGACAGACTGCGGGCTCTGCGGCTGTCCATCAACGTGTCCCAAAACAAGTTGGCTCCTATCCTGGGCCTACGGCAGTCCGGCGTCAATCGTTATGAGAATAACCAGTGTGAGCCCTCCGCCAAAGTGCTGCTCCGCTATGCCGACTATTTCGACGTATCGCTGGACTATCTCTATGGCCGCACGGATGATCCCAAGGGAAAGGTATATTCCAACGAGCCGGACCTGGGAAAGCTGCACCCGGAGATGAACGAGTTTATCAAGATGTGCTTCGATCCCAAATCCCCCATGAACAAGCGGCTGAAGAAAACGCTGGTGCAGATGCTGGAGGAGGAAACGCAATGAAGGAGGACAAGCTTCAGCTTTTTGAGGACCAGCCTATCCGAACGGCGTGGGACGAGGAAAACGAGGAATGGTACTTCTCCGTTGTGGATGTAGTCCGCATCCTCACCGACCAGCCGGACACCCGCCACGCAGCGAAATATTGGAGCGTCCTGAAAACGCGCATGAAAAAAGAGGGCAGTCAGTTG
>CANQZJ010000131.1 GCA_947628315.1 uncultured Oscillospiraceae bacterium | reverse complement strand
TCGTAGCCGATGACCACCCTGCCCTCCCAGCGGCCGTCAGCCCGATGGCGGAGGGTGCCCTCGCCGTTTTTTCGTTTTCGTGCCATTCTATCACTCCTTTGCCATAATATCGCCCATAAAGCCGCCCACGATTTCCGCTGCCCGCCGATGCATGTCCCCGGTCACATGGGTGTAGGTATCCAGGGTAAAGCTGGCTCTGGTGTGGCCCAGGATGCCCGACAGCGTTTTCGCGTCCACGCCGCTGGTGAGCGCATGGGTCGCAAATGTGTGTCTCAGATCATGGAAGCGGATGTCGGGCAGTCCCGCCCGTTTGAGTACAGTTTTGAGATGGGAGTAGGCCCCGCCGGGTCGCACAGGCTGCTCCGGGTGGAGAGGATGGGGGAAGATCCACTGGGTGAAGGCGTGTTTTTTCCGCTCCGCCAGGAGCCGGGCGGTGCTGGGCGGCAGGGTGATGGTCCGCCGCCCCTGGCCCGTCTTGGTCTCTCCCATGGTCAGGGTACCGCCCTTTCCTGTGTGAACCGTGCGGCGGACGGCCAGCGTGCCCTTCTTCTCATCGAAGTCGGACCACATGAGGCCGCAGATCTCACCCCGTCGCAGGCCGGTGGTCAGCTCGGTGTAGAAGAAGTCGTGCCAGACCTTGTCCTTTTTGATCTCCTCCATGAACCGCTCCAACTGCTCTCTATTCAGTATGTTCATCATGGGCGGCTTTTTCCTGGGCAGCGTGATCCCCTCGGCGGGGTTACGGGCGGTAAGTCCCTCCCGCACCGCCGCAGCCATAGCCTCGTGGAATACCCCGTGGATGCGGCGGACGGTGGTGGTGGAGAGCTTGTGTCCGTATTCCGGGTGGTCCGCCTCCCGCCCTTCCTTGCCAAGCTCGCGGTACAGCTTTTGGACGTCCTCAGCCGTTACCTTCCCGATCCGCTTGTCCCCCAGCCGGGGCTTGATCTTTTTCTCGATGTAGCGCCGGTATCCCGACAGGGTGGTTTCCCGGACCGTGGGGGCCGCGTATTCCTCCAGCCAGCGGTCCAGCCACTCTCCCAGGGTCATCCCGCTGCCCTCGGTCAGCTCCACCGCCCGGTACTCCTCCTTGTTGTCCCGGAGCTTGTCCATCAGCTCCCTCTGGCTCCCCGCGGACAGATAGCGGAAGATGGGGGTGCCGTTGTCCTTGTGGCCCACCACGATCCGGCCCTCCCAGCGGCCATCCTCCCGCTTGCGGACCATCCCGTCGCCGTTCGGTCTGCGTCTCGGCATAGATCAAACACCACCTTTCTCAGTGCATTTTCTCGCCCGCTCCTCGTCCTCGGTATCGAAGGAGTAGGGTGGGATCTCGCTCAGTTCCTGTTCGACCCCTCTGGCCAGCCGCATGCCGGCGATGAAGCTATCCAGCGAGGTCTGGTCTCTCAAATCATCCTCCAAGTCCAGCAGATGGAGGAGCAGGACCCGCTGGCTCCTATCCAGCCGTCCTCGCAGGCGGGCAAGGATCCTGTCCCGCTCACGCTGTATTTTCGTCGCTCCGGGTGACACTTTGCTGAACCGTTCGTGGAGCGCTCTCAGATATTCGGGCATGGCGGTCGCCTCCTTTGCAGCAACACACAATACCAGTAAACAGAGAGAATAGCCAGGGGTAAGGCGCACAATTATCAAACTGTTATCATTTTCCGATTCCCAGACAAAAGCGGCTTGTGAGCATACTCACAAGCCGCTTTCGGATCGGTTTTGTTGGTTTACCTGTCCTGCCTGCGTTCCGTGCGCTCCAGCTGCTTCTGCCACGTCTTTACCGTCTGCCCCTGGAGAAACGCGATCAACGGTTCCAGGTCCTGACGCTCATCCCACGCCTCCAGTGCGGAAAAGTAGTCCTTGCGGTCCTCCTGGTGGATGATGACGGGCGGGTGGCCGTGAAGCAGGAAGATGTAGTTCATCACAAGTCTCCCCGTGCGTCCGTTCCCGTCCGCAAAGGGATGGATGTTCTCAAATTTGGCGTGAAAATAGGCCCCCGCGGTCAACGCCTTTTCGTTGGGGACGCCGTCAAGCTCGGACAACAGCTCCTCCATTTCTTCACGCACATCCTCCGGGGCCGCTCCAATCTCGTTCTTCCCGGTCACATAGTCATGACGTTTGTATGTTCCGGGGCGCTCTCCAAGCTGCCAGCGGCGGGTATTATAGGTATTCTGCGTGAGGATGCGTTGGAACTCTCTCACCAAGGTTTCGTCTATGGCGCGCTTTTCGTTAAACGCCGTCAGGAGGAACTCGTTTGCCTCTTTCGAATTGTGGATCTCAAACAGGGTCCGCAAGTCGCCGGTATAACTTGTCACACCGTCATGCTCAAAGATCTCCCGCACCTCATGGTAGATGATATTGTCGTTCTCGATTTTACCGGAATGGTATGCAAAGGCGATGCCAAATTCGCTCAATGCCTCAGCAAGTTCGACCCCAGTGGATATGTACCACTTCAGCCACAGCGCGACGGCTTTTTCATAATCGGTCATGTGCCCCTCCTCTCCAACGATAACAGTATACTATAATTTCTCTGCTGCGCATTGCTGTTTTCGAATTATTCGTCGCCTTTCTCTTGCCGCGACGGAAAATGGTTTTCTTTGTTTAGGCGGCGCAGTTTTTGCCCCGCCCTGCCAGGCCACGTAGATCTGGTACTCGGTGTGCATATACACGCCATTCCGATAGACGTCCCAGGCTTGCAAGGCATAGCTGCCGGGGATCCCGTTGAACGGCTTGGCGATTTCAGACTCCCGCCAGGGCCAGAAAGACCAGGGGGTCACATCATCCGGGATGGTCAGGCTGATCCTGACGTAGGGTGTGCCTTTACTTCCATACCGCAGCTTTCCATTGACGCTGGTGTTGGGATTGGCCCCGGCCATATTCATCAGCGTGTACTGCATCCGGCGTGTCTCATAGAGATTGCGGACGAACAGGTAGTCCGCGTCAGGGTGGGCGAAGTGCCGCGCCTCCGGCGCGGGCAGTGCCACCGTGGGGAAGCTGGACCAGTTGCAGATAGGCGTGGGCAGAGGTGGCAGCGGCCCCTCTGCGAACATGTTGGCGTCCCATCGGCTCACATCCTTGATTGTGTACAGAGTGCCGTCGTTACATGGGATCACGTCGCCCACCTTGGGAACATATTGGCTACCGTCCGCCGGCAAGGTCACTGTACCGCTGGGCTTCGGCTTCTCCGGCGCCACGCCGGTGTAGGACTTGTCCGTCTCGATCTGGACGGTGCCGTCCCAGTAGACATTGAACCCAACCTTGGCGCCGATGTCCCGGAGCCGGACGTAGTTTTCATCGTTGATCATATAGGCGGTGAGTTCCGTCCGCTGGCCGTCGATGTAGACGGCACAGTTGCTCCGGGTGGCGGTGAGGTAACTCGCGGCGGCGTGAGTGGCGCTGGTGAGCGTTATCCCGGCCAAGATGCCGGCGCCCATCAGCAGCAGATTCTTCACTCGGTTTTTCATCGCTTTTGCCTCCTTCTCAGGTATGTTTGGCGCTTTCGCAAACCAAACATACCGAATAAAGAGAGGGAAGTCTATCAGAACCTTGTTGACAAAACGGAGAAAGAAGGGGCGGGAATTGCGGCAGATCACCGAGCCCCTTTCTTTGATCAGGCGGGTCTATTCTTGAGCCACATATGCCCTGTTAAGACGGTGGTGTCCTTACATAGCGGGAGGCCAAGAGGTTGCCCGTGAAGTTGCTGGATAAGATGGTCAGCGAGCCGCAAAAAACTTTCCCTTGTTTCGACCTGAAGGGGAAAACAAGGGAAAGTATATACGGTTTAAGGATGCGGATAGGCGGGATGTCTTGAAAATTCAGGGCTCTTGGTGGAAGGGCTAGACAAACAGGAAGTTGTCAATCAATTTCAAAGGCTGAGTCATATTTGACCATGCCCTTAACATGAGGTGCGTAGTCTTGTAATTTGAATGCCATGAAGTATTCGTCCTGCACTTCAAATGGCGCTTCTATTCCGTATAAGCTCGCTGGAAGATAGCCAGCACGCGGATAATATGTCGGGGAACCCAGTACTACCGAGTAGTCATACCCCAACTGTTTGGCAATACGATGTCCTTCACGGATAAGTGCCAGCCCGATTCCTCTCCGCTGATATGCTGGAAGAACAGAAAGGGGCGCGAGAGCAAGTTCGATGTATTCTCCTATGGTGATTTTGGTAAAAAGGATATGACCCACGATTTTGCCATCTTCCACTGCCACAAGGGAGAGTTCTGGAATAAAAGATGGAGTGGCCCTCAACAGGGTCACAAGCTCCTGCTCGTTTCCATCGCTATGTTCAGCATGAGAAAATGCTTCTGTTACGACCTGAAAAATTATATTATAATCGTCTGCTCGTTCTTGCCTTATTTCCATACAAGCACCGCCTTTTTGAAAAACCCTTAATACCATCAAATTTCGATTTGTCAATCTGTTGTGCTTCATTGTAGCATATGGCCACACAGAAATCCACATCAAATCAGGTTTCCATTCCCGCACATTCGCGGTTTCCCTGTCCAGCAGTACGTCATGACGTAACTCCCGATTCCAACTTAAATTTGCCATGACCTGCGCCCCTTCCGCGTTTGCGGGAAAGGCGTTTATTACATGGACATCGTCGGCCCCTGATACTCCTCATGATCGTCCGGCTTATGGCCCATGGCGATCTTCTTCTCTCTGATCCTCTGCCGCAGCTTGCGGTCCACCCGCAGCCCCACCGGGTTGGAGGGCGGGGCGGAGTTCCGCTGAAAGATCCCGCCCATGTGGTGGAGCATACGGGTGGCGGACAGCAGGACGGCGGAGAGGAGATTTGGATGCGCTTGACTTTGCTCCAGCAGGAACCGCGCGTACTGATCGCCCTGGTCGGCGGATCGCCCCAGCCAGTATCGCGCGGCTTCGTCATCCCGAGGGACGTCCTTGCCGTCCAGGTACAGCTTGCCCAGGAGGTACTGGGCGAAGGGACTGCCCTGCTCCGCCGCGTCGGTGAGATACTCAACAGCCTTGTCCGCGTCTTTCGGGACGCCACTGCCGAGGAGACAGAGCTTGCCCAACTGATACTGCGCGTACTGATTTCCCAGCGCCGCGCTCCGCTCCAGCCAGAC
>CANQZJ010000130.1 GCA_947628315.1 uncultured Oscillospiraceae bacterium | reverse complement strand
TTAGATAGATAGGAGTATAGAGATGGAACTGATTGACAACAAAAATAAAGTATTGCTGGATGATCTGGCCGTTGAAATCAAAAAGGGCAGCAGGCTCTCTATCGCCGCTGCCTGTTTTTCCATATATGCTTTTCAGGCGCTGAAGGAGCAGCTTGCCAACATTGATGAGCTTCGCTTCATATTTACCGCACCGACATTCTCGACGGAAAAAACGCAGAAGGTGAGCCGGGAGTTTTATATCCCACGTCTGTCCAGAGAGCGGAGTTTGTATGGCACAGAATTTGAAGTTAAGCTACGCAATGAGTTAACTCAGCGGGCCATCGCGCGGGAATGCGCTGACTGGATTCGCAAAAAGGTCGTATTTAAGTCAAACATCACCCATGAGAACATGATGGGGTTCATCAATGTAGACGACAAAAACTATATGCCCATTACGGAGTTTACAACGGCCACTCTTGGGTGTGAACGGGGAAACGACGCCTATCAGATGGTGCAAAAGAATGGGGCTCCATTTTCAAAGGCATATTTGGAGCTATTCGATTCCCTGTGGAATGACAGCAACCGCATGGAAGTCGTCACAGAGGAGGTCATCGACAGCATTACTGCGGCATACAGCGAAAATGCGCCGGAATTCATCTATTTTGTCACGTTGTATAATATTTTTAACGAGTTTTTAGAGGACATCTCTGAAGATGTGTTGCCCAAAGAGGCTACCGGGTTCAAAAACAGCAAAATTTGGGGTATGCTCTATAGTTTTCAACGGGATGCCGCGCTTGCCATCATCAATAAGCTGGAGAAGTATAACGGCTGCATTCTGGCTGACAGCGTCGGCCTCGGTAAGACCTTTACCGCTCTGGCGGTCATCAAATACTATGAAAACCGAAATCAACGTGTCCTTGTTCTATGCCCAAAAAAGCTGGCCGACAACTGGAACACGTTTAAGGGGAATTATCGGAACAATCCTTTGAACGAGGATCGGCTGCGCTATGATGTGCTGTACCACACAGATTTGGGCCGTACGCACGGTGAATCCAACGGAATAAAGCTTGGGGACCTGAACTGGGGCAATTACGACTTGGTCGTCATTGATGAATCCCATAATTTCCGAAATGGGGGAAAGCTGAACGGAGAAATTGGGGAGAAAGAAAACCGCTATCTTCGACTGCTCAATCAAGTGATCCGTGCGGGGGTCAAGACAAAGGTCCTGATGCTGTCCGCAACGCCGGTCAACAACCGCTTCAACGATTTGAAAAATCAGCTTCAGCTCGCTTATGAGGGAAATGCGGCTCTGCTTGACGAGAAGCTGGATACCGTTCGGTCTATCGAGGACATTTTTCGCAACGCACAGAAAGCGTTCAATGCCTGGAGCAAATGGAGCGCGGCTGACCGCACGACGGACAAGCTCTTGCGGATGTTGGACTTCGACTTCTTTGAGGTGCTGGACAGCGTGACCATTGCCCGTTCCCGTAAGCACATCGAAAAATACTACGATATGTCCGACATCGGGACTTTCCCCACGCGGCTGAAACCGATCTCAAAGAGTCCCTGCCTGACCGACTTGCAGACCGCCATCAACTACAATGAGATATTCACTCAGCTTATGCAGCTGAACCTGATGATCTATATGCCCACGCACTTCATTTTGGCCAGCAAGATGGAGAAATACGCCGCATTATATGAGGACAACAAGGTGAACGTGGGCTTCACGCAGGCCAACCGGGAGCAGGGGATCCGCCGGCTGATGGGAATCAATCTGATGAAGCGGATGGAGAGTTCCGTATATTCCTTTGCCTTGACTTTGCGCCGGATCCGAAAGCAACTCAAAGAAACGCTCCAGATGATCGATCAGTTCGACCGTCATCAGGGGCAGGAACTCACTTTGACCGACATTTCTGACGCCGGAGAATTTGACTGGGACGATCAGAGCGGCGATGAGTTGTTCTCCATTGGCCGGAAAGTCCGCATCGACCTGGCGGATATGGATTACCTCTCCTGGCGAAAGGCCCTTACGGAGGACGCGGAAACGCTGGATCTGCTGGACTACATGGTGGCCGACATCACGCCGGAGCACGACAGTAAACTCCAGGAGCTGCTGTCTGTTGTGGCAAATAAAATCGAGCATCCCATCAACGCCGGGAACAAAAAAGTGATTATTTTTACCGCTTTTTCCGATACGGCGGAGTATTTGTATGCCCATGTCAGTCAATTCGCAAAAGAAAAGTTCGGCCTGGATACCGCGATGATCACGGGTAATGTAGATGGCCGGACTACCCTTCGCAAGCCGCTCCATGATATGAATACAGTTCTGGCCTGCTTTTCACCCATCTCCAAGAGGAAAGATCTGCTGAATGAAAACCTGGGCAGCATCGACATCCTCATCGCCACCGACTGTATCTCCGAGGGCCAGAACCTCCAGGACTGCGACTACCTTATCAACTACGACATCCACTGGAACCCGGTGCGTATCATCCAGCGTTTCGGGCGGATCGACCGTATCGGCAGCCCGAACCAGTGCATCCAACTGGTCAATTTCTGGCCGGACATCTCCCTTGACGAGTACATCAACCTAAAGGCCCGCGTAGAAACCAAAATGAAGATCGTGGACATGACCGCCACCGGCGACGACAACATCCTCAGCGAGGACGAAAAGACCGATCTGGAGTACCGCAAAGCCCAGCTCCAGCGGCTGAAGGATGAGGTGGTGGACATGGAGGATATGTCCGGCGGCATCTCTATCATGGACCTGGGCCTTAATGAGTTCCGGCTGGATTTGCTGGAATATGTGAAAAACCACCCCAATCTGGACCGGACGCCCCACGGCCTTCACGCGGTGGTACCCGCCGGCAAGGACACTCCGCCAGGCGTGATCTTCATTCTGGAGAACCGCACCGGCAGCGTGAACATCAATAACCAAAACCGGCTCCACCCGTTCTATATGGTCTACCTCTCCAACGAGGGAGAAGTCCTCTGTGACCACCTCTCCCCCAAAGAGCTGCTGGATACCATGCGCCACCTGTGCAAGGGGAGGCAGGAGCCGATCCAGGAGGTATACGCTGCCTTCAACCGGGAGACGCGGGACGGGAAGGATATGCGGAAGTATTCCCGCCTGCTGGGCGACGCGATTTCCTCCATCATTGAGGTCAAGTCGGAGAGCGACATCGACAGTTTCCTGTCCGGCGGGCAGATGAGCTTTCTCACCGGGGAGATCAAGGGGCTGGACGACTTTGAACTCATCTGCTTCCTGGTCGTGCGGTAAGGAGGGACACCATGCTCGGACTGCCTAAGGCGACGGAGTTGAGACGCCAGCTCCCCAAAACCGCCATCTATAAAAAATTCAATATGAACACCGCCGCCAGGGAACGGTTCGACGCCGACATCAGCCGCATCGACATCGTCAATGAGATTTCCCCGGCAAACACCACCTTTGCCGCGGGGGAGACGGTTTCCTCCTTCTTCGTCCTGCTGGTGACCCTGAAGCGGGCGGAGTATGACGAAAAGAACATCGCCCTGCTGTCCAGGCTCATCGACCAGAATATGCTCTTTGTCCTCTGTTTTGAGGACCGGGCCCGGCTGGCGGCATACCGCGCCAAATTGCTCCAGGGAAGCTGGGCGGCGCCGGACAGCCTGCGGGTGACGCTGAACGGCCTGGATTTGGACGCGGTGTGGGAAAACTTGCTAATCCAGGTCGGAAATGTTACAATAGAGCAGGGCCGCTCCCTGGACGAGCAGTTGGCCGAGAACGAGCGCAGGGCAAAGCTCCAGCGGCAGATCGAGCAGCTGGAGCGAAAGCTGCGGGCGGAGAAGCAACCGAAAAAGAAATATGAGCTGCACCAAGCAATACTCAAATTACAGGAGGAGTTATTTTAGTGAAAAAGTTCTGGGGAAAAATAAAGAAACTTAAGTGGTGGATTATAGGATGTATCGTATTCCTTGTGGCTGTGCAAATTCTTTATACAATACCTGCGCCATGTGAGTGGCTCGAGGCAAAGTATGAAGCTGGTGATTTAATTTCGTTTGTTGGGACGATTGTATTGGGTATTGTTGCAATCGTCCAAACGAAAGAAGCAAATGAACAAGCGGAAACGGCAAATAAGCAAGCGAAAGTTGCTAACGATATGAGTAACCGCTTAATGGAACTGGAAGAGAACCGCTATAAACTTGAAACTAGGCCCTTTGTAATGCTAAAAGATTGGAATGGCTCCTTCGAGAATTACTACAACATAATTAATTGTCATGAGAAGCTATATATCCAGTCTACAAAGTTTGAATTAAAAAACGGAGCAACTGCATTTTGCGTATCACTAGACCTGCTTAATACAACACAAGCTTATGTTTCCGTTCAAGTAAATAACTTGGAATATGTAGATGGGAATAAGTCCGTATTTGACGGACTATCATACGCTAATACAGTTAATATAAGTTTGCGACTGAATCCAGGTGAAAGTGGCAGTATAGTGTTTTGGGGAGATACTCAAATATTGAAAGATGCTTTGAGTCACGGAAAAATACGTTTTAGTTTTATCTTAGAAAATCGCTTTGGAGAGCGTTATCAGGAGAGTTTTGACGCAGTCATAGTTATTATGGCTCCTCTTAGGGAAGAAGATGAACCATTTGTTGTCTTTAGCGCCTCAAATTATAGAATAGGAAAATTTGTAAAAGGCCCAGAAGGAAAGCCCACTTTAGAATGGGAGGATACCAACAATGGACAAGCTTAAAATGCACACCCCCAATCTGGCGGACGAGAACTTCCGCAAGCTGGCGGAGCTGTTCCCCAACGCGGTGACCGAGACCATTGACGAGGACGGACGGGTGGTCCGGGCCATCGACGCGGATGTGCTGCGGCAGGAGATCGCCACCCATGTGGTGGAGGGCCGGCAGGAGCGCTACCAGTTCACCTGGCCGGACAAGCGCAGGGCCATCCTCACCGCCAACGCTCCCATCAACAAGACCCTGCGGCCCTGCCCCGCCGAGAGCGTAGGGCGGGACGGCGCCCCCGGCGGGTTCGACTCGGAGAATCTCTACATTGAGGGGGACAACCTGGAGGTGCTCAAGCTGCTCCAGGAGACCTATCTGGGCAAGATCAAGATGATCTATATCGA
>CANQZJ010000129.1 GCA_947628315.1 uncultured Oscillospiraceae bacterium | reverse complement strand
TCGAACTCCAGCTCGGCGGCGGGCACCCGCACCGCCCCGTGGCCCAGGATGATGAGCTGTTCCAGCCCGTCGGAGGTGGCCACCCGCACCCGGTGGTCCTTTTTCTCCTTCCCCAGGGCGTAGGTGACCTTCTCGATATACATATCCGCCGTCTCCGCCTCCTTGGTGTAGACCACGGACACCTCCCCGTCCCGCTCCACCGAGCCGGGGTTGTTTTTGACCTTGTAGGCGTCGAACACCACGATGACGTTGCACTTCTTCCAGCCCTGGTAGTTCTTCATCCGATCCACCAGCCGCTGGCGGGCGCCGTCAAGATCGGTCTGGGACAGCTTCCGCAGCTCGTCCCAGGCGTGGATGATGTTGTAGCCGTCCACCAGCAGATAGTCCTCCCCGTCCCGGAGCTTCAACCCCTTCCAGGGCTTCTTCCTGTGGACGACTGCCTTGGGCGTGGGTCGGAACGCTCTCGGCTTCACCGGGCCGTACACCTTGGCGAAGATGGCCTCCAGCTCCCTGTCCAGCGCCTGTTGGGACTCGTAGCTCATGGCGGGGCGGGGCGGGGGCGCGGGCTCGTCCGCGATCTCCCCGGCGGACGCCCGCCAGCCGGAGTCCAGATGCGCGTGGCTCTTCACCTCGTCCCAGGGCACGTTATACCCCGCGCCGTGGGCGCAGAACACCGAGCCGGGCGGATTGGCCAGGTCGGCCTCCGGGTCGTAGCCGATGGACGCCACCACCTCGTCCTGGTTGTGGCAGGGCCGGTAGCCGTCCACCGTGCAGGACAGCCGGCCCCGGCCGGCGGTGTAGGCGGCCACCTCCGTCCAGTAGCCGCCGAACTCGGACACCGGCACCGCGCCGGTGAGGACGGCGTTCTCCCCCGCCGACTCCGGCGGATCCATGGTGCCCCCCATCCGCTGGAGGTCGGTCATGGCGCGCCCCAGGCAGTTCGCGGGCAATTCCAGCCGGAAGGAGTACCAGGGCTCCAGCAGGATGCTTTTCGCGCACATGAGCCCTTGCCGCACGGCGCGGTAGGTGGCCTGGCGGAAGTCGCCCCCCTCGGTGTGCTTCAGGTGGGCCCGGCCGGTGAGGAGCGTCAGCTTCATATCGGTGATGGGGGAGCCGGTGAGCACCCCCAGGTGGGTCTTCTCGATGAGATGGGTCAAAATCAATCTCTGCCAGTGGCCGCTCAAAACGTCCTCGGAGCAGGCGGTGGCGATCTCCAGCCCCGCCCCCCGCTCCAGCGGCTCCAGCAGCAGATGAACCTCCGCGTAGTGGCGGAGAGGCTCGAAGTGGCCCACCCCCTCCACCGGGGCGGCGATGGTCTCCAGGTAGATGATGCTCCCCGGCCCGAAGGTGACCTCCGTGCCGAACCGCTGGGCCATCACTTTTGAGAGGATCTCAAGCTGTACCTCGCCCATGAGCCGGACGTGGATCTCCCCCAGCTCCTCCTTCCACTGGATGTGGAGTTGGGGATCCTCCTCCTCCAAAACGCGGAGCTGAGCCAGGAGGGTGTGGGCGTCCATCCCCTCCGGGGGCAGCACCTGCCAGGTGAGGACGGGTTCCAGCTCGGGGCCCTCCCAGTCCTCCTCGGCGCCCAGCCCCTGGCCCGCTCTGGTTTTGGACAGGCCTGTGACGGCGCAGACAGCGCCCGCCGGGGCCTCGTCCACGGGGGTGAATTTGGTGCCGGAGTACAGCCGAATTTGGGTCACCTTCTCCTCCCAGTCCTCGGCCCGGAGGGGTTCCCGGACTTTGAGGGTGCCGCCGGTGACCTTCATCCAGGTGAGGCGCTCGCCCTTCTCGTCCCGGGTGATCTTGAACACCCGGGCGGCGAACTCCGACGGCCAGTCGGGCTCCAGGGTGAACCGCTCCAGGCCGTCCAGCAGCTCGTCCACGCCCTCCACCTTCAGGGCGGATCCGAAAAACACCGGGAACAGTTTGCGCTCTACGATCAGCGCGGACAGATCGAAGTCGGACAGCTCCCCCGTCTCCAGGTAGCGCTCCATGAGAGCCTCGTCGCAGAGGGCAGCCCGCTCCATCACGTCCGGCCACGGTGCTGTAAAGGAAACACAGTTGTCAGATAATCTGTTCTGCAATTCCGTCAGGATGGCGGTCTCGTCGGTGTCCGGCTGATCCATCTTGTTGACGAACAGGAAGGTGGGCACGTCGTGCCGCGCCAGCAGCCGCCACAGGGTCTCGGTGTGGCCCTGGACGCCGTCGGCGGCGCTCACCAGCAGAACGGCGTAATCCAGCACCTGCAAAGTGCGCTCCATCTCGGCGGAGAAATCCACGTGGCCGGGGGTGTCCAGGAGGGTCAATTCCAAGTCGTCCCGCCGCAAAATGGCCTGCTTGGAGAAGATGGTGATGCCCCGCTCCCGCTCCAGCGCGTCGGTGTCCAGAAAGGCGTCCCCGTGATCCACCCGGCCCAGCTTCCGCACGCTGCCCGCGCGGTACAGCATGGCCTCGGTGAGGGTGGTCTTGCCCGAGTCCACATGGGCCAGCATACCCACCGCAAGCCGCTTCATAAGGACGCCTCCTTTCGGTAAAATCAGTTGAACAGCTCCGCGTTCTCCTCAAACAGCCGCTGGATCTGCGCCTTCAGGGGCTTGTGCTCCGGCTTTGACAGCGCCGGGTCGGCGGCGATGAGCCCGTCGGCGGCCCCCTTGGCCTCCCGCAGCAGCTCCATGTCGGAGGCGAAGTCCGCCACCTTTAACTGCGGCAGGCCGTGCTGCCGCTTGCCGAAGAAGTCGCCGGGCCCCCGCAGTCTTAAATCTTCCTCGGCGATCTGGAACCCGTCGTTGGTGGCGCAGAGGGCACGAAGCCGCTCCCGGGCGGTATCGCTTCTGGAGACCGACACCAGCACACAGTAGCTCTGGTGCTTGCCCCGGCCCACCCGTCCTCTCAGCTGGTGGAGCTGGGACAGGCCGAACCGCTCCGCGTTCTCGATGACCATCAGCGACGCGTTGGGCACGTCCACCCCCACCTCGATGACGGTGGTGGACACCAGCACGTCGGTCTCCCCCGCCGCAAAGGCGGCCATGGCGGCCTCCTTGTCCCTGGGCTTCATCCTGCCGTGGACAAGACCCACCCGCAAGTCGGGAAACACCTTGTCCTGCAAGTCCTTCGCGTAGGTGGTGACGGCTTTCATGTCCATGGGCGGGGCGTACAGGTCGTTCCAGGCGGGCAGGTCGTCCACCTCGTCCACCGCGGGGCAGACGATGTACACCTGCCGCCCCTCTTTCACCTGCTTGCGGACGAAGCCGTACATCCGGGCCCGCTTGTCCTCCCCCACGGTCACCGTCTGCACCGGCGTGCGGCCCGGCGGCAGCTCATCGATGACGGACGCGTCCAGGTCGCCGTAGATGATGAGGGCCAGCGTCCTGGGGATGGGCGTGGCGGACATCACTAAAACGTGGGGCGCTGTGCCGCTCCCCTTTTCGGCCAGGGCGGCCCGCTGGGCCACGCCGAAGCGGTGCTGCTCGTCGGCCACCACGAGCCCCAGGTTTTTATAGGCCACCCCCTCGGAGAACAGGGCGTGGGTGCCCACGATGAGGTCGATCTCCCCCTCCGCCAGGGCGCCCAGCAGCGCCTTCCGGGGCCGCCCCTTCACCGAGCCGGTGAACAGCGCCACCCGCACTCCGGCGGGCGACAGGAGGGCGTCCAGCGTTTTGGCGTGCTGCTCCGCCAGCAGCTCCGTGGGCGCCATGAGGGCGCACTGGCAGCCGTTTTGGGCGGCGGCCCAGGCGCCAAAGGCGGCCACCGCCGTCTTGCCGGAGCCCACGTCGCCCTGCACCAGGCGGTTCATCACCCGGCCCGACTTCAAATCGGCGGCGATGTCCTCCATGGCGCGTTTTTGAGCGTTTGTAGGTGTAAAGGGCAAAAGCTTTTCAAATTTTGTCGCATCCGCTTTGAGCACCTGTCCCTTGCCCCGCTCCCGGCGCTCCTTCAGCAGGGACAGGCCGCAGGTGAGGGTGAACAGCTCCTCGAACACCAGCCGCCGCCGCGCGATGGCCAGCTCCTCCCAAGAGGGCGGGAAGTGGATGTTCTTCCGGGCGTACTGCACCTGGCACAGGGCGTGATCCAGGCGGATCTGCTCCGGCAGGAACTCCGGCAGGCCGTCCAGGCAGTCCTCCACCGCCCTGCGGGCCAACCCCGCCAGCAGATTGTTGGTGATGCCCGCCGTCAGCGGGTACACCGGCATGATGAGCCCGGTGACCCTGCCCGTGCCCTCTTTCTCAAACACCGGGTTGGTCATGGCGCGGCCGCGCCCCTGGCGCTCCGCCGTGCCGTAGAAAACATAGGTCTCCCCCAGCTTCAGGGCGTTCTTGATGTAGGTCTGGTTGAAGAAGGTGAGCTGTAAAGCGCCGAAGCTGTCCACCGCCTTCACCTTCACCAGCTCCAGGCCCTTGCGGATGCGGCTCACCGTGGGGGCGGAGGCCACCATGGCGGCCACACAGCAGGGCCGATCCTCCGGCGCGTCCCGGAGGTTGAAACACTCCCGGCGATCCTCATACCGCTGGGGCAGATGGTACAGCAGATCTCCCACGGTGCGGAGCCCCAGCTTCTCCAGCTTTTTCGCCCGTGCGGGGCCCACCCCCGGCAGATCGGTCAGCGGGGTCTCCCGTGTCAACGCCATGTGTCTCACCTCCCCTCGTCAAATCCCGAATATTATACCACAGACAAACCCCCGGCGGCAAGACCGTCGGGGGCTTTACATTGGTCAGACCTCTGTGATCAGCGGCAGGATCATGGGGTTTCGCTTGGTCTTCTTATACAGATAGTTGGACAGATCGCCCTTGATGGCGCCCTTGATGGACGACCAGTCGCGGATGTTGTGCTCCTCGCAGTCATACAGAGAGTCCAGCGCCACCTGGCGCAGCTCCTCCATCAGCTCCTCGGACTCCTTCACGTACACGAAGCCCCGGGTGATGATGTCCGGGCCGGAGATGATCTGCCCGTCCTCGGCGGAAAGCACCGCGGCCACCACGATCATGCCGTCCTGGGCCAGGTGCTGGCGATCCCGGAGCACCACCGCGCCCACGTCGCCCACGCCGTAGCCGTCCACGAACACCCGGCCGGAGGGCACGGCGCCGTTGATCCTGATGTCATTCCGGCTCACCTCGATGACGTGGCCGATGTCGGAGATCACGATGTTGTTGGGCTCCATGCCCATATCCCGGGC
>CANQZJ010000128.1 GCA_947628315.1 uncultured Oscillospiraceae bacterium | reverse complement strand
ACAAGATATTGTGTCTGTTCTGTCCCGCGGCAACTACGCCCGTCCGCCTCCGTCAAATTTCCGCTTTTTGCGCCTTTCCCGGCGTGAAATTATACATTATTATAATAAGAAATTGTGGAAAACTTCTTGTTTCCTTTCGAAAGTTTTGGTATAATAAATTAGTTGTGTAACCTACGATTTCAGGGAGGGTGACCTATGAACTCCGCTACCGATATTTGGGAAAAAGTAAAAACGCTGATGGAGGGCGACCTCACCGCCGTCACCATCGACACCTGGTTTGGAGACGCGGAGGCCGTGGCCCTGGAGGATACCCGGCTGGTGCTGTGCGTCCCCACCGACTACAAGCGGAACATCATCCACAGCCGGTATCTGCCCGTGGTGAAGAAGGCGCTGAAAGAGCTGTTCTCCTTCGACGTGGACGTGGCCCTGCTCCTCCCGGAGGAGCGGGACGCCTACGCCTCCAAAGACGCCTACACCCCCGACCCGGAGGTGGAGAAGTACACCTTCGAGCGGTTCGTGGTGGGCTCCACCAACAAGTTCGCCTTCACCGCCGCCCAGAAGGTGGCGGACGAGCCCGGCGGCTCCTATAACCCGCTGTTCATCTACGGCCAGTCCGGGCTGGGCAAGACCCATCTGCTCCACGCCATCGCCAACCGGGTGCGGCAGAACCACCCGGACTACCGCATCGTTTACATCCAGAGCGAGGAGTTCGTCAATGAGCTGATCTCCAACCTGCGCCACGGCCGGGACATGCAGCAGTTCAGGGACAAGTACCGCAGCGTGGACGTGTTCCTCATGGACGACGTGCAGTTCATCGCCGGCAAGGACTCCAGCGAGGAGGAGCTGTTCCACACCTTCAACACCCTGTACGAACAGAAAAAGCAGATCGTCTTCACCTCCGACCGGCCTCCCCAGGAGATGCTCCGGCTGGAGCAGCGGCTCCGCACCCGGTTCGAGCAGGGCCTGCCGGCGGACATCCAGCCCCCGGACTACGAGACCCGCGTGGCCCTGCTGAAAAACAAGGCGCTGGAGCGGGGCATCTCCCTGCCCGACCCGGTGCTGTCCTACGTGGCGGAGAACATCACCTCCAACGTGCGGCAGATCGAGGGCGTGGTCAACAAGATCATGGCCTTCCAGGAGCTGATGGGCGTCCAGGTGGACGTGGAGACCACCATCCGCGCCGTGCGGGACATTCTCCGCTCCAAGGAGAACTTCCTGCCCTCGGCGGACACCATCATCCAGGAGGTGGCCCGGTTCTACGAGCTGGACAGCGCCGCCCTCCGGGGCCAGAGCCAGAGCAAGGACATCTCCACCGCCCGCAACGTGGCCATGTATATCATCCGTGAGATGACCCAGCTGTCCCTGGCGGAGATCGGCCAGCAGTTCGGCGGCCGGCACCACTCCACGGTGCTCAACTCCATCAACCGGGTGGAGAAGGTGATGAAAGAGCAGCCGGAGCTCTCCGAGGTCATCCGGGACATCACCAACGCGGTGAACGCCGCCTACTGATTTCCACACCCTTTGCGGACTGTGCTGTGGACGGCTGTGGATATCCGTCCCCGCCGGCGGCCCGTTTCGGAAGCTGCGGAACCTCTGCGGAAATCGCCTTGGCCCCTCGATCCCGCTGTTTTCCGGACGCCGCCCCCCTTTTCCACACTCCCACAGCCCCTAACGACTGATACTGAAAATAAAAACACTTCCTCTCCTGTGAGAGAAAGAGAAAGGAAACCGATATGAAATTTTCCTGTGAAAAAGCGATCCTGCAGGGCGCGGTGACCACCGCCGGCCGTGTGGTGGCGGCTAAGAGCTCCATCCAGGCGCTGGAGGGCGTGCTCATCGAGGCCTCCGCCGCCGGCCTGAAGCTCAGCGGCTACAACCTGGAGACCGGCATCGTCACCCAGGTGGAGGCGGAGGTGGCCCAGCCCGGCACCATCGTGCTGTCCGCCCGGCTGTTCGGCGAGATCCTCCGCCGGATGCCCGACGACGTGGTGAGCGTGGACACCAAGCCCAACTGCTCCGTTCACATCGCCTGCGGCGACACCTCCTTTGACATCATGGGCAGCAGCGACGAGGACTACCCCGAGCTGCCCTCCGTCAACGACGGCCAGTCCATCTCTGTCGCCCAGGGCGACCTGAGCGCCATGATCTCTCAGGTGATCTTCGCCGTCAGCGACAACGAGAGCCGTCCCATCCACACCGGCGCCCTGTTCGAGGCGGCGGAGGACACCCTGACCATGGTGGCGGTGGACGGCTTCCGCCTGGCCCTCCGCCGGGAGAAGCTGGCCGCCCCGGTGAGCGGCGCGCCCCTGTCCTTTGTGGTGCCCGGCGCCGCGCTGAACGAGGTGGAGAAAATCTGCGCCGACAGCGACGAGCCCGTCACCGTCACCCAGGGCAGCCGCCACGTGACGTTCCAGATCGGCCCCACCTACCTGGTGGCCCGCCGCCTGGAGGGAGAGTTCCTCAACTACCGCCAGACCATCCCCCAGACCAACCCCATCTCCGTGGAGGCCGACGCCGCCGATCTCCAGCGCTCCATCGACCGCGCCTCCCTCATTATCAACGATAAGCTGAAGAGCCCCCTGCGCTGCAAGTTCGACGACGGGGTGCTGTCCATCACCTCCAAGACCGCCATCGGCGCTGCCTTCGACCGCTGCCCCATTTCCGGGGACGGCAAGGGCCTGGAGATCGGCTTCAACAACCGCTTTTTCATGGACGCGGTGAAGGCCGCCCCCGCCCAGCGGGTGCGCCTGGAGCTGAACACCGCCACCTCCCCCTGCCTGATCCTGCCGGTGGAGGGCGAGGCGGATAACTTCCTGTACATGGTGCTGCCGGTGCGCCTCCGGGCGGGGGAGTAACTCCATGTCCGAGCAGCGCGTTAAAATCGGGACGGAGTTCATCAGGCTCCAGGATCTGCTGAAATTCGCCGGCGCCGTGGAGACCGGCGGCGAGGCCAAGCTCCTCATCCAGGAGGGCGCGGTGTCCGTCAACGGCGAACCCTGCGCTATGCGGGGCAAAAAACTCCGCCCCGGCGACAGGGCGGAGTTTGGCGGCGTCACGCTGGTGGTAGAATGATACTCAACGGCATTACGCTGGACTTCTTCCGCAACTACGTCCACTTTGAGGCGGGTTTTCACCCCGGCGTCAACGTGATCGTGGGGGAGAACGCCCAGGGCAAGACCAATCTGCTGGAGGCCGTGGCCTATCTGTCCTCCGCAACCTCCCACCGGGCGCGGTACGACAGGGAGCTGATCCAGCACGGGGTGGACTCCGCCTTTCTCCAGGGACAGGTGTCCAGCCGGGGCCGGGACTTTCTGCTGGAGTGTGAGCTGTACCGGGGCGCCCGGCGGGTGCTCCGCTCCAACGGCGTCCGGCTGAAGACCGCCGCGGAGCTGTCCGGCATCCTGAACACGGTGCTGTTCTGCCCGGAGGATCTGTACCTCATCCGGGAGGGCGCGGAGTCCCGCCGCCGCTTTCTGGACGACTGCATCTGCCAGCTGCGGCCCAAATACGCCGCCGCCCTGGCGGAGTATAAGAAGCTCCACCAGCACAAGACCCGCATCCTGCGGGACTGGGAGGACAACCCCTCCCTGCTGGACACCCTGGACGATTTCTCCCTGCGGATGGCCCAGTGCGGCGCGGTGATCGTCCACTACCGGGCCCACTTTGTGCGGCGGCTCATGGAGACCGCCCCCGCCATCCACAGCGACTGCTCCGGCGGGAGAGAGAAACTGTCCCTTCACTATGAGACGGTGTCCACCGTCACCGACCCGGAGGCGTCTCCCAGGGAGCTGCTGCCCCAGCTGCTGGCCCACCAGGAGAGCCACCGCCGGGCGGAGATCGAGAGCCGCACCTGTCTCTCCGGCCCCCACAAGGACGACGTGGCGGTGGAGATCGACGGTCAGCCCGCCAAGGCCTACGCCTCCCAGGGGCAGACCCGCACCGCGGCGCTGGCGCTGAAGCTGGCCGCCCGGGACATCTTCCGCCAGGAGACGGGGGAGTGGCCGGTGCTGCTGCTGGACGACGTGCTGTCCGAGCTGGACGCCCGCCGGCAGGAGTTCGTGCTGAACCGCATCACCGCCGGGCAGGTGTTCATCTCCTGCTGCGAGGAGGGGGCGCTCTCCCGCCTGAACGGCGGCAGGGTGTTCCATATCAGAAACGGGGCGCCGGCATGAACTATCTGCATTTGGGGCAGAACGTCATGCTCCCGGAAAACGCCGTCATCGGCGTGTTTGACCTGGACAACACCACCTGGTCCTTCCGCACCCGCCGCTTTCTGGAGCGGGCCGAGGAGGAGGGGCGCGTGGTGACGGTCGGCGAGGATCTGCCCCGCTCCTTTGTCCTCAGTCAGGAGGGGCGCGGCCCCGCGCTCGTCCATATCACTCAGTTGACTGCCGCCACCCTGCAAAGGCGCGCGGAGGAAGATAACCTGGAATGATACCCCACTGGAAATGGGAGGATACTATGGCAGACGAAATGGAATTGAATGTGAGCTCCGCCGCCCCGGTGGAGCATGAGTACGGCGGCTCGGAGATCGAGGTGCTGGAGGGCCTGGATCCGGTGCGGAAGCGCCCGGGCATGTATATCGGCTCCACCTCCGCCTCCGGCCTGCACCACCTGGTGTATGAGATCGTGGACAACGCCATCGACGAGGCGCTGGCCGGCTACTGCGACCACATCACCGTGGAGATTCTGGAGGGGGACTGCATCCGGGTCACCGACAACGGCCGGGGCATCCCCGTGGACATCCAGCCCCAGACCGGCCGGCCCGCCCTTGAGGTGGTGTATACCGTCCTACACGCCGGCGGCAAGTTCGGCGGCGGCGGCTACAAGGTGTCCGGCGGCCTCCACGGCGTGGGCGCCTCCGTGGTCAACGCCCTGTCCGAGTGGCTTGAGGTGCGCGTCCACAAGAACGGCCAGATCTACGAGATGAAGTTCTCCCGGGGCAATATCACCCAGGAAATGAAGGTCGTGGGCAAGACCGACCACACCGGCACCGAGGTGGTGTTCAAGCCCGACCCCGAGATGTTCGAGACCACCGAGTACGACTATGAGACCCTTCACCGCCGCATGCGGGAGCAGGCGTTTTTGAACGCCGGCGTCCGCATCGACATGGCGGACAGACGCCCCGGCATGGAGCAGGAGGAGTCCATGCGGTACGACGGCGGCATCCGGGAGTTCGTCACCTTCATCAACCGCAACAAGACCCCGCTGCACGAGCAGGTCATCTACATGGCCGGCGCCAAGGACGACTCCATGGCGGAGATCGCCATGCAGTACAGCGAGGACAGCTACAACGAGATCACGGTGTCCTTCGCCAACAACGTCCACAC
>CANQZJ010000127.1 GCA_947628315.1 uncultured Oscillospiraceae bacterium | reverse complement strand
TCCCACACGGCGGACACGTTCCCCACCGCCCCCAGCACGATGCACGCCGGGAACAGCAGATTGTACGCCGCCAGCGCCCACCGGGAGGAGGTCAGCGTCTCCAGGCCCCGGCGGCCGTAGTACCCCGCCCCCAGGATGGAAGTAAAGGCGAACAAAATGAGGCACACCGACACCAGCCACTCCCCGGTCTCGCCGTAGAGGGTGGCGAAGCCGGCGGCGGTCAGCGGCGCGCCCACCATCCCGGCGGGGACGGCGCCGCTGTTGATCATCTGGATGGCGGCGGCGGGGTCGTACACCCCGGAGGTCAGGATCACCAGGGCGGTGACGGTGCACACCACCAGCGTTGCGGCGAACACCTCAAAGATGCCCCACATCCCCTGCTCCGCCGGCTCCTCCACGTCGGCGCAGGCGTGGGCGATGGCGGACATCCCCAGCCCCGCCTCGTTGGTGAACACCCCCCGGGCCACGCCGTAGCGGAGGGCCAGCCACATGCCGTAGCCCCCCGCCGCCGCTCTCGGGGCAAAGGCGCCGGTGAAGATCATCTGGAACGCCCCCGGCACCGCCTGCCAGTGGGAGGCGATGACCAGCGTCCCGCTGCCCACGAACAGCAGGGCCATGGCGGGGGTCAACAGCTCGCTGAGCCGCCCGATCCGTTTGATGCCCCCCACCAGCACGACGGAGGTCACCGCGGCCACCACGATCCCCACCGCCAGTTTGTCGCTCCCGGCGGAGGAATCCAGCGCGGCGGCGATGGAGTTGGCCTGGGCCAGGTTGCCCCCCACCAGCGACTCCGCCACGCAGACAGCGGCGAACAGTTTCGCCAGCCCCGGCAGATTCAGCCCCTTGGCCATGTACTGCATGGGGCCGCCCCGCCACTTGCCGTCCTCCCCCTTCTCCCGGTGGCGGACGGCCAGGATCTTCTCGGCGCAGCCGGTCATCATCCCCAGAAAGGCGGACAGCCACATCCAGAACACCGCCCCCGGCCCGCCGTAGAAGATGGCGGCCGCCACCCCGGCGATGGAGCCGGTGCCCACCGTGGCCCCCAGGGCGGTGGACAAGGCTTGGAACTGGGTCACCGCGCCGGCGCCCTGTTTGCGGTTTTTCCGGCGGAACAGGGAGCCCACCGTGGTCTTGAGCCAAACCGGCAGGCCAAAGATCTGGAAAAACCCGCTGCCGAAGGTGTACCACAGCCCCACGATCAAAAAGGCCGCCGGCAGCGGCCCGCCCCACAAAAACCGCCCGATCCGCGACAAAAAGGCCATGTCCGCATCCCCCCTCACGGGAAGGTATGCGGACATGGCCTCGATTATGAGGTTTTTACCGCTCCCAGGGATCCTTCTCCCCGGCGTTTTCCTCCAGTTTCGGCCCGGTTTCGGGTTCTTTTTTCCACCACAGCGCCAGCCGTCCCGCCTGGTCGGGCAGGAACCCCGCCCGGTGAAGGACGGGCAGCAGGGCGGCGTACAGCACGCACAGCATCGCCACCTCGATGGGCAGCATGATCAGGTTTTTCACCGCGCTGCTGGCCACGATGACCCAGTAACCCTTGGAGGAGTAGAACAGATAGGTGCCCAGGCTCCCCAGGAACACGTTCCCCACATTGACCAGCAGCTTGGCCAGGAAGACGCGCCACACCGTCACCTTCGCCCGGTAGAGGATCAGCGCGAAGGTCTCCACTCCCACCACGGTGGTGATGATGTAGAAGGGGTTATAGGCGCCGTCCGGGTGGAACAGATAGGTGATGGTGTCCTCGGCCACGCCGAACACCACCCCCATCACCGGGCCGCACACCAGCGCGGCGGTGGATCGGGCCAGCCAGCCCCAGGTGATGCTGATGTTGTTCACCACCGGGACGGATTTGACAAAGGACAGGGCCACGCAGGCGGCCACCATCAGGGCGGCGAACACCAGGTTCCGCAGGGAGCGGAAGTCGGCGACCGCGTCCCGCCAGTAGGCGGCGGAAAAGGGCGTTTTGTAGAGCGTTTTCGCGTTTTTGGGCATAAAAAGACCTCCCTTGTTGTTCGGCAGGCCCCGAAACGGGACGGTGCCGCACAAAGGAGGACGTGGTACTCTCCGCCATGCGGCAGCGGGATGCGGAGGGCGCACTGCGGGCCTTCAGCCCTTCGTCCGGCGGACAACTCCCCGTCCCGCCGGCACTTTCACACGCGCGCTCCTACTCTGCCTTTGGCCCTATCATACGCCCTATTCCACGGCTTTGCAAGTGTGGATTTGTACAAATCGGTCAGGCCTGGGTCTTCGCCCCACCCCGTCGGAACAGAAACCATACTCCTAATATCAGAGCTGCCAGCAGGGGCAGATCCAGCAGCGGCTCCCACCGCAGCACGGAACCGGCCAGGGACTTGATCCCGATCCAGCACGCCACCAGCAGCGCCAGCAGGACGGCCAGCGCCCACTTGACGCTCCACCCTCGCACCCGGAACAGCCAACCCAAGGCCAGTCCCAGCGTGCCGGGAATAAAGCACCAGACCACCACGGGGGCGTCAATCGGTGCTATATTGACCGCTTGGATGGCGGTACCCAGCGTAAAGGTGGCGGCAATGACCGACAGGTTCAGCACCCCATATCCGGCCAACACCCCCCAGAACCAGCCCCCCAGCGCTCGACGGTTTGCCAGCATAAAGGCGGAGATCAGCGCCGCCAGGGGCATCAGAACCCCGAGGGTCAGGATGGTGTAGGCCATGATCCAGCCGCCGCCGTCCGCGCCCAGCCAGAACCAACCCACGCAGAACAGCCATACCGCTCCATAAAGGATCAACGGAAACCGCACGCCTGTCTTTTCGTTCATGACGATCCCTCCTATGCAGAGTTTTAGGAATCTCCCCTTTTCTGATATGATCATACCATAGACCGCCCCGCTGTGACCGACCGCCTGTCCACGAAAAGCGACCACCTATCTGCCCTGAGCGTGTGAGAAGCCCTCCGGCGGCGCCGGAGGGCTTCGTGTCGTTTATTCGATGCCGGTGAGATCGTACCCGTCCAGCCACTCCTTGGCGGCCTCGCACACACCCCGGAGACAGCTCTCTTCAAAGGGGCTGTCCAGCCCGGCGTTCTTCAGCAGCTCGGTGAAGACGCGGCTGCCGCCCTGCCGGGTGTAGGCCATATACTTCTCCCAGGCGGTCTTCTGATCCTTTTGCAGCAGCGCCCAGAACTGGAGAGACACCGTCTGGGCCAGGCAGTAGTCAATATAGTAGAAGGGGCTCTGGTAGATATGGCTCTGCCGCTGCCAGCCCTCCCCCTCGGCGTAGAAGGGGATGTCGCCGTCCAGCTTCATCCAGGGCTGATAGATCCCGATGAGCTCCTTCCACACCCCGTGGCGCTCCGCCGGGGTCATGTCCGGTTTCTCATAGACGATGTGCTGGAAGTGATCCACCATCGTCCCATAGGGGATGAAGGTCAGCGCCCCGGCCAGATGGCTGTAGCGGAACTTGCGGGCGTCGGCGCCGAAAAAGCCCTCCGCCCAGGGCCAGGCCATGAACTCCATGGACATGGAGTGGACTTCGCAGGCCTCCATGCCCGGCCAGATATATTCGGAGGGCACCCGATCCCGGTTCATCCAGGCGGCGAAGGCGTGGCCGGCCTCGTGGGTGACCACCTCCACGTCGTGCTGGGTGCCGTTGAAGTTGGCGAAGATGAAGGGAACGCCGTAGTCGGCGATGGAGGTGCAGTAGCCGCCGCCCTGCTTGCCCTCGGTGGACAGCACGTCCATCAGCTCCATGTCCAGCATGGTGTGGAAGAACTCGGCGGTCTCCGGGGACAGCTCCTCATAGAACTTTTTGCCCTGGGCCAGGATGTCGTCGGGCGTGCCCTGGGGCCTGGGGTTGCCGGAGCGGAACATGAGGGCGTTGTCGGCGTAGCTCATGGGGTACTCCTTGCCCAGCCGCTTGGCCTGGGCCCGGTAGATGGAGTCCGCCACCGGCACCAGGTACTTCACCACGGCGGCGCGGAACTTCTCCACGTCGTCCTTGCCGTAGCAGTTGCGGCCCATGCGGTAGTAGCCCAGGGTGGTGTAGCCGCCGTAGCCCAGCTTTTTACCCATGGCGTCCCGCAGATGAGTCAGCTCGTCGTAGATGCGATCCAGGTCGGCCTGATGCTCCTTGTACCACTGCCCTTCCGCCTTCCACGCCGCCAGACGGCGCTCGTCGTCCGGGTCGTTCTTGAAGGGGGACAGCTGGGACAGGGTGTACACCCCGCCCTCGAAGGGGATCTGGGCGGAGGCGATGAGCTTGGCGTACTCGGTGCGCAGGTCGTTCTCCCGCTTCATCTCCGGCACGATCTCCGGGGAGAAGGTCTTGAGGGCGATCTCCGCGTTGACGAACATCAGATCGCCGTACTCCCGCTCGAAATCGGCCCGGAAGGGACTGGACAGCATAGCCAGCGTCCAGTTCTGGAAGTACTCCCGCAGCTCGGGGAAGGCCCGGTTCCAGAATGTCTCCTCCCCGTCGTAAAACGCGTCCCGGGTGTCGATGGAGTGGCGGATGGAGGCCAGGGTGGACTGGGTGCCCACCCGCTTCTCCAGCGCCTCCATCTCCAAAAAGGCCGCCCTGGCCTCCTCATAGCTCTTCGCGGCTTTCAGCCGCTCCGTCAGGGCGGTATACTCCCCCTTGACCGCCTCCAGATCGGGGCGGGCATAGGGCATCTCAGAGAATTTGATCATGGCGTTCCTCCCCGTCAGAAGGGCAGGTTCAGCCCGCCGGTGAGCTTGGACATCTGGCTGGCGGCGTCCTCATTTGCCTTGCGCAGCGCCTCGTTGACGGCGGCCACGATCAGGTCCTGGAGCATCTCCACGTCGTCGGGATCCACCGCCTCGGGGTCGATGGTGACGGCGGTGACCTCCTTCTTGCCGGACACCATGGCGGTGACCACACCGCCGCCGGCGGTGGCCTCGTAGCTCTTGCTCTCCAGCTCCTCCTGGGCGCGGATCATGTCCTGCTGCATCTTCTGGGCCTGGCGGATCATGTTGTTCATGTTGCCGCCGCCGAAGCCGCCCATGCCGCGGCTGTTGAATCCCTTTGCCATTGTGATTGCCTCCCGTATCGTTTTTTATTCTACCGTGATGTTGCCGGAATTGCTGGCCAGAAAGTCATCCAGGGCGTCCGGCGGGTCGTCCCCCTGTCCGGAGGGCGCCGCCGGGGCGGAGGGGGTCTCAGGCGGGGCCTGTCCCACCCGGACTTTCACCCTGGCCTCCACGCCCGTCATCTGCCTGGCCAGCTCCGCCACCGGGCGGAGGATGTGGGGCCGCTCCAACATATTGCTGACGAAGTCGTTGGCCGCCCAGAGGGTGACGGTCTCGCCGTCGAACCGGCCCTCCGCCATGGTGGAGGTGCCCAGGAACCCGTA
>CANQZJ010000126.1 GCA_947628315.1 uncultured Oscillospiraceae bacterium | reverse complement strand
GAGTTCGACTACGCCGGCACCCAGGCCTGCCGCGCCCTGAAAGAGGAGGGCGTGGAGGTGGTGCTGGTCAACTCCAACCCGGCCACCATCATGACCGACAAGGACATCGCCGACCACGTCTACATCGAGCCGCTGAACACCGCCTCCGTCACCCAGGTCATCCAGATGGAGCGGCCTGACTCCATCCTGCCCACCCTGGGCGGCCAGACCGGCCTGAACCTGGCCATGGCCCTCCACGAGGACGGCACTTTGGAGAAGTACGGCGTCCGGCTTCTCGGCACCAGCCCCGACTCCATCCGCAAGGCGGAGGACAGGCAGGGCTTCAAGGACTGCATGGAGGAGATCGGCCAGCCCTGCGTCACCTCCGACGTGGTGGAGACGGTGGACGGCGCCGTGGAGTTCGCTGAGAAGATCGGCTACCCCGTCATCGTCCGGCCCGCCTACACCCTGGGTGGCACCGGCGGCGGCATCGCCTACGACGAGGCCTCCCTCCGGGAGATCGCCGACCGGGGCATCCATCTCAGCCGGGTGGGCCAGGTGCTCATCGAGCGGTGCATTGCCGGCTGGAAGGAGATCGAGTTCGAGGTCATGCGGGACTCCGCCGGCAACGTGATCCAGGTCTGCTCCATGGAGAATATCGACCCCGTGGGCGTCCACACCGGCGACTCCATCGTGGTGGCCCCCACCCAGACCCTTGCCAACAAGGAGTTCCAGATGCTCCGCACCGCCGCCCTGGACATCATCACCGCTTTGAAGATCGAGGGCGGCTGCAACTGCCAGTTCGCCCTGAACCCCGATTCCTACGAGTACGCCGTCATCGAGGTCAACCCCCGCGTGAGCCGGTCGTCCGCCCTGGCCTCCAAGGCCACGGGCTACCCCATCGCCAAGGTGGCCGCCAAGATCGCCCTGGGGTATACCCTGGACGAGATCCCCAACGCCGTCACCGGCAAGACCACCGCCTGCTTCGAGCCCACGGTGGACTACTGCGTGCTGAAGATCCCCCGCCTGCCCTTTGACAAGTTCACCACCGCCAGCCGCACCCTGGGCACCCAGATGAAGGCCACCGGCGAGGTGATGTCCATTGCCAACTCCTTCGAGGGGGCGCTGATGAAGGCCATCCGCTCTCTGGAGCTGAATGTGCGGGCCCTGAAGCTAGACAAGCTGGAGGGGCTGTACACCGACGAGATCGAGGATCTGCTGGTGAACGTCACCGACGAGCGGCTGTTCGTGGTGGCGGAGGCCCTCCGCCGGGGTTTCTCGCCGAAAAAGATCAACCACATCACCAAGATGGACATCTGGTTTTTGGAGCGGTTTAAGAACATCATCGACATGGAGAACGCCCTCATCGCCTGCAAGGGCGCGCCCGACCAGGACACCCTCCGCCGGGCCAAGGAGATGTGCTTTGCCGACAGCTATATCGGCCACCTGTGCGGCATGGCGCAGAAGGACGTGAAGGCCCTCCGGGAGCAGTACGGCATCGTCCCGTCGTTCAAGATGGTGGACACCTGCGCCGCCGAGTTCGACGCCGAGACCCCCTACTACTACTCCTCCTACGACGGGGAGAACGAGGCGGTGGACACCGGCTCGGGCAAAAAGAAGGTGCTGGTGCTGGGCTCCGGCCCCATCCGCATCGGCCAGGGCATCGAGTTCGACTACTGCTCCGTCCACTCCGTGTGGGCGTTCAGCAGGATGGGCTATGAGACCATCATCGTCAACAACAACCCGGAGACCGTCTCCACCGACTTCGACGTGGCGGACAAGCTGTACTTCGAGCCGCTGACCGCCGAGGACGTGCAGAACATCGTGGAGCAGGAGCACCCCTGGGGGGCGGTGGTGCAGTTCGGCGGCCAGACTGCCATCAAGCTGGCAAAGGCCCTCACCGATATGGGCGTGCCCATCCTGGGCACCTCCTCCGACGGCGTGGACGCCGCCGAGGATCGGGAGCGGTTCGACGCTATCCTCCAGAAGTGCGGCATCCCCCGGGCCAGGGGCAAGACCATCTTCACCACCCAGGAGGCGCTGGACGCCGCCCACGAGCTGGGCTATCCCGTGCTGGTGCGGCCCTCCTACGTGCTGGGCGGCCAGGGCATGGAGATCGCCTACAACGATCGGAACATCGAGGAGTTCATGCGCATCATCAACATGACGGTGCAGGAGCACCCCATCCTGGTGGACAAGTACCTGATGGGCCGGGAGCTGGAGGTGGACGGCGTCTACGACGGCGAGGACATCCTCATCCCCGGCATCATGGAGCACGTGGAGCGGGCCGGCGTCCACTCCGGCGACTCCATCGCGGTGTATCCGCCCCTCCACCTGGAGGACAAGCACCGGGAGCTGATCCTGCGCCACACCAGGAACATGGCCCGGGAGCTGGGGGTGGTGGGCCTCATCAACGCCCAGTACATCCTCTACAACGACGACATCTACGTCATCGAGGTCAATCCCCGTTCCTCCCGCACCATTCCCTATATCTCCAAGGTGACGGGGGTGCCCATCATCGACCTGGCGACAAAAGTCATGCTGGGGGAGAAGCTGAAAGACCTGGGCTACGGCACGGGCATCTACCCCGAGGCGAGTTATTACGCCGTAAAGGCCCCGGTGTTCTCCTTCGAGAAGCTCACCGACGTGGACACCGGCCTGGGCCCCGAGATGAAGTCCACCGGCGAGGTGCTGGGCATCGCCGAGACCTTCCCCCAGGCCCTGCTGAAGGCCTTCAAGGGCGCGGGGCTCCGGGCCCCCAAGAAGGGCGGCCGCATCATCGTCACCGTGAAGGACGAGGACAAGCGGGAGCTGCTGGGCATCGCCCGGGGCTTTGAGGAGATGGGCGTGGAGTTGTACGCCACCTCCGGCACCTGCGACTACCTCACCGAAAACGGGGTGGACTGCAAGCGGGTGAACCGCGTCTCCCAGTCCCACCCCAACATCCTGGACATGATCGCCTCCGGCACGGTGGATCTGGTCATCAACACCCCCACCCGGGGCCGCAAGCACGACTCCGACGGCTTCAAGATCCGCCGGGCCACGGTGGAGCACTCCGTGGGCTGCGTCACCGCCATCGACACCGCCAAGGCGCTGCTCACCGTCCGGGAGCAGGGCAGGAGCGAGGAGCTCGTGCCCATCGACGTGACAAAGATCTGACAGCGATTTTCAGCATCCCATTCCGCACAAAAAGAGAAAAGGGAGGGCTCGACCGTGACCGCTACCGCTGCCACGACTCAGCTACGCATCCGAAAAGTGAACTGGATCTACCTGCTGGCGGCGGTGGCCCTGCCCCTGCTGATCCTCTTCCTGGCCGTCCGGAGGTTTTGGCATCTGCCCGATCTGGAGGCGCTGAAACAATTTGACTTCAGGCAGTTGCTCCAGTGGCCGCCGGTGCTGCCCTTCGACTGGCCGCCCGCCGCCGACGTCCTGATCCCGCTGGTGGTGCTGGTGATCTGCATCCTGTGGTGGAAACTGGGCGTCTGGGGCATCTACCGCTTTTTTCTGAACCGGATGGAGCTCAATCTGGAGCAGAGCGGCTTCCAGTGCGACCACGCCGTGATCGGCCGGAGCCGCGCCCTGCTGGTGGACGAGAGGGCGGGCAGGCTCGCCATGCTGTCCAAGTGGAACCCGTTTCACCCCTATGAGTTCCCCGCCACGGTCATCGACAAGGCCTGGGCGGAGGACGGAAAGCGCGGCTACGGCGTGATGCAGGGCAGCAAGCGGGTCAGCTTCCTGTTCACCGTGGGCAGGACGAACTTCCGGGTGAACACCTTTTCCTCCAACAGGCGCTGGAAGATGGACAGCGACTACATTCTCTCCGCCCTCTCCACGGCGGATATGATGGTGGAGGTGCTGGATACTCTGAGAAAGGGGGGCGCGCAAGATGGCGATACCGGTGTTGCAAGACCTCAAAGACGCAGGCGGAAATCTGATCCGAAGCATTAAGGCGCCCTTCCGGGACGATTGGTGCAAAAAATGCGGGCGCTCCATGAACCACCCCCACCAGAGGCTGTTCGCCATCACGGATATGCGGGTGGGGCACTATGAGTCCCACACGGAGATCGACTACTACCGGGGCGCCCTGTGGCCGGTCACAAGCCGGTCGGAGATCCCCGCCGGGGTCTACGCCTGCCGGGCGGAGGAGTTCCACTGCCCCCGGTGCGGCCGGCGGAAGGTGAAGCTGACCATCTTCCTGCCCGTCCGGCACCACGACAAGCCGGAGGAGATCATCACCTTCGACAACGGCAAGGCACTGGACTTTCTCTGGAACTGAAATAGAAAGTACGGGCCATCCCAGGGGGATGGCCCGTACAGGTAACAGGTACATTCGGGAGGGAATCTTATGAGTCACCAGACCGTGATCGTGCTGGACTTCGGCGGACAGTACAATCAGCTCATCGCCCGCAGAGTCCGTGAGTGCGGCGTCTACTGCGAACTGAAGCCCTATACCACTCCGCTGGATGAGATCCGCGCCATGGATCCCATCGGCATCATCTTCACCGGCGGCCCCCACAGCGTCTACGCCGACGGCGCGCCGTCCGTGGATCCCGAGATCTTCAACTGGGGCGTGCCGATCCTGGGCATCTGCTACGGCTGCCAGCTCATGGCGCACAGCCTGGGCGGCAGGGTCGTGCCCGCCCAGGAGGACACCGCCCGGGAGTACGGCAAGACCCTCACCCAGTTTGACACCACCTGCACCCTGTTCCACGACCTGCCCGCCGGCGGCGTCACCTGGATGAGCCACGGCGACTATATGGAGAAGGTGCCCGAGGGCTTCTCCCTCACCGCCTGGTCGGAGGCCTGCCCCAACGTGGCCATCGCCGACGAGGGGAGAGGGTTCTACGGCGTCCAGTTCCACCCGGAGGTCAACCACACGGAGAACGGCGTGGATATGATCCGCTCCTTTCTCTACAACGTCTGCGACGCCCGGGGCGACTGGTCCATGGAGGACTACAAGCGCACCGCCATCGCCGACATCCGCGCCAGGGTGGGGGACGGGAAGGTGCTGCTGGCCCTGTCCGGCGGCGTGGACTCCTCCGTCATGGCCGCTCTGCTGGCGGAGGCGGTGGGCTCCCAGCTCACCTGCGTATTCGTGGATCACGGCCTCATGCGCTTAAGCGAGGGCGACGAGGTGGAGAACGCCTTCAAGCCCTGGGACATCAACTTCGTCCGGGTCAACGCCGAGGAGCGGTTCCTCTCCAAACTGGCCGGGGTGGACGAGCCGGAGCGCAAGCGCAAGATCATCGGCGAGGAGTTCATCCGCGTCTTTGAGGAGGAGTCCAAAAAGATCGGCAAGGTGGACTTCCTGGCCCAGGGGACCATCTACCCCGACGTGATCGAGTCCGGCGGCACCGGCGCGGCGGGCACCGCCGTCATCAAGAGCCACCACAACGTGGGCGGCCTGCCGGACACCGTGGACTTCAAGGAGCTCATCGAGCCGCTGCGCCTGCTGTTCAAGGACGAGGTGCGCCAGCTGGGCCGGGA
>CANQZJ010000125.1 GCA_947628315.1 uncultured Oscillospiraceae bacterium | reverse complement strand
GCCCTCCAATTCGACTTTCGCGATGAACCGGTTGGGGCGGCACAGGAATCTGGCGGGCACGATGCGCTGGTATCGCACAGGGATCACTCCTTTTGGGACAGTTTACCACGCCTCCGGGCCGCCGTCAAACCGCACAAAATTTTCCCCGGGAAATTGTGGGCCGTCCACCCTTTGTGAGGCGGAAACCCTCAAAAACGGCACATCTTGTGGCCCTGTCGGGGTTTGTCGAATCGTGTCGAAACTTTACCCTTGCGGAGGCCGTTCCATTCGACAATAATGGAAAAAAAAGGAGGCCAGAACCATGCGGGAACTGTTTTTACAGACGTTGGAGCTGCGGGACGAGCAGGGCGTCCCCCGGCAGTACGACTACTCGATCCTGATCGGCGAGATGGACGTGGGCCGCTTCTCCTGCGAGAGCTACGGCGTCAAGGTGGCCCAGCGGGGCGGGCCGGCCGCGCTGGTGCCCAATGTGACCTGCAACGCCCAGCGCATCGACGAGCTGTCCACCCTGCTGATGCAAAACGGCGTCACCCCCGCCACCCTGGCAGATGTGGTGCAGGACTGGCTGTAACGTCAAAAGAACCGCCTGCGGCGCGATACGGCCGCAGGCGGTTTCTTTCACGTCTCGATCGCCTCACTGCCCCTTCTCCGAATAATCGTCCAAAAAGTGGTGCCGCACGCCGTCTTTCTTGTAGCCGATGACGGTGTCCAGGCAGACGTTCTCCACGCTGCGGAAGATGCTGCGCTCCACCTGGGGGTTGGTCTCCTTCAGCCTGGCGATGAGCCGCTTGATCTCCGCCCGCTTGGAGCCCTGCTCCGAGCCGCAGGAGGCGCAGCTCTCCGTCAGGCGGCAGGCGCACTGGATGAAGTGCAGGTCGTTGTAGTTCCGCCAGCGGATGATATCCGCCTCCCGCACCAGGTAGAGGGGGCGGATCAGCTCCATGCCGGGAAAGTTTTTGCTGTGGAGCTTGGGCATCATGCCCTGCATCTGGCCGCCGTAGAGCATCCCCATCAAAATGGTCTCGATCACGTCGTCAAAGTGGTGGCCCAGGGCGATCTTGTTGCAGCCCAGCTCCCTGGCCTTGCTGTAGAGGCAGCCCCGGCGCATTCTGGCGCAGAGGTAGCAGGGGGAGCCGCCCCGGGCGTCCACGATGTTGAAGATCTCCGTGCGGAAGGTCTGGATGGGCACGCCCAGCAGTTTGGCGTTCTCCGTCACCGCCCGATAGTTCAGCTCGTTGTAGCCCGGATCCATCACCAGGTAGACGGCCTCAAAGCGGTACTTCCCGTGGAGCTGCAGCTCCTGGATCAGCTTGGCCATCAGCATGGAATCCTTGCCGCCGGAGATGCAGACCGCGATCCGATCCCCCTCCTCGATGAGCTGATAGTCCCGCAGCGCCTTGGTAAAGGGGCCCCACAGCGCCTTGCGGTACGTGGTGATGATGCTGTGCTCCGCCCTCTCCCGGCTGCGGGTGTCGATGATCCGCTTCTGCCGGGTATCCTGTTCCGTCTCTCTGTTCTCACTCACAAGCCTCTCGCTCCTCTCCGTTCCGCCCGGGGAAACCTGTTCTGGCGGCGTCATACCGGAAATCCGGCTCATTGGGCGCGCTCATCCCTCCGCCTCTGCGGCGGAGGTGACCTTGGTCTCGATCACGGCAGTCCCCGGCCGGATGGCGTACCGCACGGCGGGGATCACGGTGTTGGGCGTGTACAGGCTGGTGTTGGGCCACGCCTCCAGCACCACGCCTTCGCCCTCCCGTCCGCTGACGGAACAGCTCAGCCCGCCGCCCCTGGCCCAGGCGTCATGCCCTTGGGCCAGATTTTTTGCGTCGGGGCGGAACCCGGGCACGGCGAAGCCGCAGTCATAGGCGGTGCACGCCACCCGGCTCTCCACCGTGTGCCGGCGGAGATGGCCGCCCTCACATGGGATCAGCTCGGTGACCACCCGGATGCCCGGCAGGGGCTGCCACCGGCTGATGAGCCGGTCGTCCCGGAGGAGATACTCCTCGCTGTGGCGGCGGACGTAGGTCATGCCGCCCTCCCCCTCCGGGAGGACAAAGGCCAGCATGCTGTCCGGGGCGGTCTGCTCCACCTGGGCGTAGCTCCGGCTGGCGGAGAAGCCGAACCGGGTGTTGTAGCAGAACTTGGCGTATTTCTCCGGGAACTGGCCGTGTCCCCCCCGCTCCACCAGCGCGGGGGCATAGGCGTTGACCTGGCCGTCCGGCAGGCGCTGGAACAGCAGCCCGGACGCCCGCTGGGCGAACACGCCCGGGGAGGCGATCTCCGGCGGCAGCGGAGCCGCCTCCGCGCTCCAGAACGGGTGATCCTCCGGCAGGGCCAGAATGAGGAACGTCTTCATCCCCCAGTAGGGGCTGGCGGGGGAATTGTACCGCTCCGACATATACAGATTCGGATAGCAGTAGCCGATGGTCAGCACGCCGTCCCGGTCGAAGATGGGATGGCTCAGCCACCACTCCAGGTTGCGGACAACGATCCCCTTCATCACCGGCATGGGCAGCGGCTCCAGCCCCGCCCAGATGCAGGCGGAGTAGAAGGCCGCCTGTCCGAACCGATAGGTCAGGCTGCGGCCATAGGGCAGGGCCGCGCCGTTGGCGTCGAACCAGTGGGCGAAGCTCCTGCCGAAGTCCAGCGCCCGCTCCCGGAACGCGGCCGCCCGGGCGGGATCCCGGCGGGCGGCGAACACGCTGTACAGCACGCCGTAGTACTGCAGCGCCCAGGGGATGTAGTAGTCCCGCTGGGGCTTGTCCTCCGGGGGGCCGTCGGTGTACCAGCCGTCCCCCACGTACCAGCTGTCGATCCGCCGCAGGTCGTCCTCCATCAGGGCCGGATCCGCGGGCCGGCCCAGGCCGTCCAGCGCCAGATTCACCAGCACCCGGAAGAACAGCCAGTTACAGCCGGGCAGCCGGTGCCCGTTGATGGCGCCCAGCCAGCGAACCAGGTTTCCCCTGGCCCGCTCCGAAAGGGGCTCCCATACCACCTGCGGCGCCTCGATCAGCGCGCAGGCGATGGCGGCCATCTCCACAAACCGCTGGTCACAGTCGTTGGGGTCGCCCCAGTACTCCGGGTTCGCCGGGTCTGTTCCCGCAGCCAGGCCGGCCTGACAGAGGGCCTCCCAGCGCCGATCCCGGCCGCCCCCCGCCCAGAAGGGCCCCAGCGCCCACAGCGGGCGGGAGAACCCCTCCAGGCCGACGGCGGCCCGGTCATAGGTGACGCCGGTGTCCCCCGCGTGGAGCCGCGCCCCGCCGGGGGAAAACAGCGGCAGCAGCGGATCCAGCAGGCGGTGGGCCAGCGCCTCAAATTCCTGTTTGTTATCCCACGCCATGGCGGCGCCTCCTTTACCAGTAGGGCTTCCAGTCGGTCGTCAGGCGGGTCAGCGCCTCCATGTAGAAGTAGTCGCCCCAGCTGACGCACTCGTCTACGCCCTCCGGCGTGCAGGTATTGTAGGGACTCTTTTTGCTGTACGTCCCGTGGCGCACCAGGCCGATCCCCTGCGGGCCGGATCGGATCGCGCAGCTCTTCACCAGGCTGCCCAGCATCTGGGCGGCCAGCCTTCGGTAATCGTTGGCCTCGTCCCCGGGCACGTACCTGGCGGCCTCCAGCAGGCCGCAGGCCACGATGGAGGCAGAGGAGGAATCCCGGGGCTCCTCGTCGCCGGAGGTAAAGGTCATGTCCCAATAGGGCACCATGTCCTCCGGCAGGCCCTCCAGGTAACAGGCCAGCACCCGGCGGAAGGCGTCCAGATGCTCCGGGCGGCGGGTGTAGCGGTAGCTGAGGGCGATGCCGTACACGCCCCAGGCCTGGCCTCTGGCCCAGCAGCTGTCATCCCTGTAGCCCTGGCAGGTGGCGCCGTACCGGGGCGCGCCGGTCTCCGGATCCATGAAGAAGGTGTGATAGGTGCTGCCGTCCGGCCGGATGGAGTTGGCGAGACAGGTGGCCACGTGCCGGTGTGCCAGCCGGGCGTAGCGCTCATCGCCGGTCTCTTCGGCTGCCCAGTACAGCAGGGGCACGTTCAGCAGGCAGTCGATGATGTAGCGGTAGTTGTCCGGCGCGCCAAGTTCGCCCCAGGCCTGGAAGAAGCCGCCCTTCTCCTGGAACCGGGTACAGAGCTGGTCGGCGGCCAGCAGCGCCGCTTTACGGCCCTTTTCGCTGCCCGTCAGCTTCCAGGCGGCCACGCAGCTGGGGCTGTAGAGAAAGCCCATATCGTGGTGATCCACCTCGATTTTGTTCTCAATGCGGTGCAAAAAGCTGTCCACCAGGGTCAGCGCGGCGGCGCGGAAGGCGTCGTCGCCGGTGCGCTCCCAGGCCAGCCAGATCTCGCCGGGCCAGAAGCCGCATGTCCACTGCACGTTGTCGCAGGCGGGATAGATGTCGTGGACGCTGGAGTGGTTCTGGCAGCGGTGGGTGAACAGGGGCAGGTTCTGCCGGACGATGGCCACGGCCCTGTCCAGCGCCCGCTCCGCCTCATTGGCGGTCAACTCAGGATTGGAAAATGTCCTCATGCCGATCCCCTCCACATGATGATGTAAGCAGGGTGTGCGCGGATGGTTTCCATCATCATACACCCGAAAGGAGGGGATGGTCAACACGGTGACCCGCCCTGCCGCCAAAAATCCCGGTTTTCTCCGCGATATGACCGTGATGGGCCGGTTTTTGCTTGACGGCGCCCACGCCGCCGGAGTATGCTTGACCTGTGCTTTGATTTTCCGCCGCCGTCCGCCAAAGGAGCTATTATGCTGACTGAATTGCTTGACAAGTCCTATGTCCCCGCGCGCCCGCCCCTGTTCCCCCCGGTCACCCGCCGGGACGCCTGGGAGGCCCTGCCCGGCGCCCCCCGCCTGATCGCCGCCGGGGAACAGGCCCTCCGGGACGCCCCTCAGCCCCCGCCGCTGCCCCTGTCTCTGTGGCTGGCCTTCCACGAAAACGGAGACCGGCTCAGCTATGAGGTGCCCTATTTTGCCCGCCGGAGGGCGCTCTGTACCCTGACGATGGCGGAGTGCGCGGAGGACAGAGGGCGGTTCCTGCCCGCCATCGCCGACTATGTCTGGGCCGTCTGCGGCGAGGCTGCCTGGCAGGTGCCCGCCCACAACAGCTACATAAGGAACGCTCCTCAGTCCCCTCTGCCCGACCCCCGGCCCATCATTGACCTGTTCGCCGCCGAGACCGGGGCGCTGCTGGCCATGATCCACGCCCTGCTGTCCGCACGGCTGGAACGCTTTGCCCCCGGTCTGCCCGCCCGCATCCGCGGGGAGGTAAGGCGGCGCGTCCTGCGGCCTTACCTCGCCCATCACTACTGGTGGATGGGGAACGGCGGCGAGCGGATGTGCAACTGGACGCCCTGGTGCACCCAGAACGTGCTCATCGCCGCGGCGGCATTCCTGCCGGCCCGATCCCTGCCCCCCTATATCCGGCGGGCGGCGTACAGCCTGGACTGTTTTTTGAAGGACTACGGCCCCGACGGCTGCTGCGACGAGGGCGCCCAGTATTACG
>CANQZJ010000124.1 GCA_947628315.1 uncultured Oscillospiraceae bacterium | reverse complement strand
CTGCTGGACGCCTTCGGCATCTACATCTGCGATTTGAGCGTGAGCTCCCTGATCCTGTTCAAGGAGCAGAGCCATCCCGGGCGCTGCATCGTGGCCTACAAGGATCACGTCAGCGAGATCGTGGACATCAGCGACGCGGAGCGGGACGCCTTCTTCGCCGACGTGGCCCGGGCCGCCAAGGCCATCCACGCGGCCTTCCACCCCGACAAGGTGAACTACGGCGCCTACGGTGACACCGGCTGCCATCTGCACATGCACCTGGTGCCCAAGTACAGAGATCAATATGAGTGGGGCGGCGTCTTCCAGATGAACCCCGGCCAGACCTATCTCAGCCAGGCCGGGTACGACGAGATGATCGCCAAAATCAAGGAGCAGCTGTAACACCATGGATCTGACGAAAACGGCACTGGGCATTGAGCTGGGCTCCACCCGGATCAAGGCGGTGCTCATCGACGAAAACCATATCCCCATCGCCTCCGGCAGCCACGACTGGGAGAACAAGCTGGTTAACGGCATATGGACGTACTCCATGGAGGACATCCACGCCGGCCTCCGGGCCTGCTATGCCGATCTGAAGCGGGATGTGAGGGAGAAATTCGGCGTCACCCTCACCACCGTGGGGGCGCTGGGCGTATCCGCCATGATGCACGGCTATCTGCCCTTTGACAGGGACGGCAATCAGCTGGCTGAGTTCCGCACCTGGCGGAACACCATCACCGGCCAGGCGGCGGAGGAGCTCACCGGCCTGCTGGGGTTCAACATCCCACAGCGGTGGAGCATCGCCCACCTGTACCAGGCCATTCTGAACGGCGAGGAGCACCTGCCCCGGCTGGACTATCTCACCACCCTGGCGGGTTACATCCACTGGAGGCTGACCGGGAAAAAGGTGATGGGCGTGGGAGAGGCCAGCGGCATGTTCCCCATCGCCGCCGACGGCAGGGACTTTGACCAGACCATGGTGGAGCAGTTCGACGCCCTCATCGCCCCCAGGGGCTACTCCTGGAAACTGCGGGACGTGCTGCCCCGGGTGCTCTCCGCCGGGGAGGATGCGGGCAGCCTCACCCCGGAGGGCGCGGCGTTCCTGGATCCCGACGGCGACCTGCTCCCCGGCGCGCCCGTGGCCCCCTGCGAGGGGGACGCAGGCACCGGTATGGCGGCCACCAACTCCGTCCGGGTGCGCACCGGCAATGTGTCCGCCGGCACCTCTGACTTCGCCATGGTGGTGGTGGATCGCCCCCTGGGCGTCCACCGGGAGATCGACATGGTGACCACCCCCGCCGGCGCGCCGGTGGCCATGGTCCACTGCAACAACTGCACCAGCGATATCAATGCCTGGGTCAATCTGCTCGCTGAATTCGCGGAGGCCATCGGCGCAAAGGTCGACAGGGGCGAGCTGTTCACCCTGCTGTTCCGCAAGGCTCTGGAGGGCGACCCGGACTGCGGCGGCCTGCTGAGCTACAACTACTTCTCCGGCGAGGGGGTCACCGACCTGGACGAGGGCCGTCCCCTGTTCCTGCGCGCCCCCGACGCCAGGCTGACCCTGGCCAACTTCATGCGCGCCCACATCCTCTCCGCCCTGGCAACGCTGAAGATCGGTCTGGACATCCTCACCCGGCAGGAGAAGGTGCCCATCGACAGGCTGTACGGCCACGGCGGCTTCTTCAAGACCCCGGAGGTGGGCCAGCGGATGCTGTCCGCCGCGGCGGGCGTCCCCGTGTCCGTGATGGAGACGGCCGGCGAGGGCGGCCCCTACGGCATGGCCCTGCTGGCGGCCTATCTGATTTGGAGGGATGAGGGCGAAACGCTGGAGGACTACCTGGATCACAAGGTATTCGCCTCCGCCGGGAGCGCCACCTTGATGGCGGAGCCCGGCGACGTCGCCGGCTTCTCCGCGTTCCTGGAGCGCTATCAGCGGGCCCTGCCCGTGGAGAAGCTGGCCACGGAGGTGTTCTGAGATGCTGGAAGAGCTGAAAAAACAGGTCTGCGAGGCAAACCTGCTCCTGCCGAAATATAACCTGGTGACCTTCACCTGGGGCAACGTGTCCGGTGTCGACCGGGAGAGGGGCCTGGCGGTCATCAAGCCCTCCGGCGTGCCCTACGACGGCATGGGGCCGGAGGATATGGTGGTCGTCGACCTGGACGGCAAGGTGGTGGAGGGCAAGTGGAAGCCCTCCAGCGACACCCCCACCCACATGGCGCTGTACCGGGCGTTCCCGGGGCTTGGCGGCATCGTCCACACCCACTCCCGCTGGGCCACCACCTTCGCCCAGGCGGGGCTGGACGTGCCCGCCATGGGCACCACCCAGGGGGATTACTTCTACGGCGACATTCCCTGTACCCGCCGTATGACCCCGGAGGAGATCGCCGGGGCATACGAGCTGGAGACCGGCAACGTCATTATCGAGACCTTCCAAAGCCGGGGCATCGACCCCGTCCAGGTGCCCGCAGTGCTGGTGAACAACCACGGGCCCTTCTCCTGGGGCGCCGACGCCATGGACGCCGTCCACAACGCGGTGGTGCTGGAGGAAGTGGCGTTTATGGACTGGCACGCCATGGTCATCAACCCCAAGGCGGGCCGGATGCAGCGGGAGCTGCTGGACAAGCACTACCTCCGCAAGCACGGAGCCAACGCCTATTACGGCCAAAAATGAATGAAAAAGAGGGAAAACATGACTGCGAGTGAGAAAAAGCAGCTGGCAATCAACGCCTGCAAGGTGCGCATGGGGATCATCGAGGGCACCCACGCCGCCAAGTCCGGCCACCCCGGCGGAAGTATGTCCGCCGCCGATCTGTTCACCTACCTGTACTTCAAGGAGCTGAACGTCGACCCCGCCAACCCCAAAATGCCGGAGCGCGACCGCTTCGTCCTGTCCAAGGGCCACACCGCCCCCGGCCTGTATGCCGCGCTGGCGCTGCGGGGCTTCTTCCCCTGGGAGGATCTGAAGACCCTGCGCCACATCGACAGTTACCTCCAGGGCCACCCCAACATGGATATGGTTCCCGGCGTGGATATGTCCACCGGCTCTCTGGGCCAGGGCATTTCGGTGGCGGCGGGCATGGCGCTGGCGGCGCGGGTGCAGGGCAACCCCTGCCGGGTCTACACCCTGCTGGGCGACGGCGAGATCGAGGAGGGCGAGGTCTGGGAAGCGCTCATGTTCGCCCACCACTACAAACTGGACAACCTGTGCGTCATCATCGACAATAACGGCCTGCAGATCGACGGCCCCATCGACCAGGTGATGAGCCCCTATCCCATCGCGGAAAAGCTGGTGGCCTTCGGGTTCGAGACAGCCGAGATCGACGGCCACAGCTTCGACCACATGGAAGCCGCCTTCGCCAAGGCCCGGGAGACCAAGGGCAGGCCCTTTGCCATCGTGATGAAGACCACCAAGGGCAAGGGTGTCAGCTTTATGGAGGATCAGGTGGGCTGGCACGGCAAGGGCCCCAACGACGCGGAATATGAGCAGGCTATGGCGGAACTGAACCAGAAGCTGGCGGAACTGGAGGCAATGTGAGATGAGCGAAGTGAAAAAGATCGCCACCCGTGAGAGCTACGGCAACGCCCTGAAAGAGCTGGGCGCGATCCATCCTGAGATCGTCGCTTTTGACGCGGATCTGGCCGACTCCACCAAAACCGGCATGTTCCGCAGGGAATTCCCCGACCGGCACTTCAACTGCGGCATCGCCGAGGCGAATATGATGGCGGTGGCCGCCGGCGCCGCCACCATGGGGCTGGTGCCCTTCGCCTCCAGCTTTGCCATGTTCGCCTCGGGCCGGGCCTATGAGCAGATCCGCAACTCCATCGGCTATCCCCGCCTGAATGTAAAGATCTGCGCCTCCCACGCGGGTATCTCCGTGGGCGAGGACGGCGCGTCCCACCAGTGCTGTGAGGACTTCGCCCTGATGCGCTCCATCCCCGGCATGGTGGTCATGTGCCCCGCCGACGACGTGGAGGCCCGGGCCATGGTCAAGGCCGCCTATGCGTACAACGGCCCGGTGTATATCCGGCTGGGCCGCTCCCCGGTGCCCGTGTTCGAACACCGGCCCGACTACTCCTTCACCATCGGCAAGGGCGAGGTGCTGGTGGAGGGCGATGACGTGGCCATCATCGCCACCGGCCTCATGGTTTACGAGGCGATGGAAGCCGCGAAGCTGCTGGCGGAACAGGGCGTCCACGCCCGGGTCATCAACATGGCCACCATCAAGCCGCTGGACGAGGAGTTGGTGCTGAAGGCCGCCAGAGAGTGCGGCAGGATCGTCACCTGTGAGGAGCACAGCATCGTGGGCGGCCTGGGCGAGGCGGTTTGTACCACCATCGCCGAGGCAGGCCTGGCCTGCAGGCTGAAGCGGATCGGCGTCAACGATGTGTTCGGCCACTCCGGCCCGGCGGCGGCGCTGCTGAAGGAGTTCGGCCTGTCCGCGGAGCACATCACGGAGGTCGTCCTGTCACTCTGAGCGGCGGAAACGCCTGTCCCTGAAAACACAGCGTCCATCCCGCGCTGTGGTGAAAAGAGATGATCCCCATGGCAAACATCAACGACTACCTGATCTGGCGGGGGGACATCCCCATCTGTGAGGAATTTCCCTTCAACCCGGTGGACAGCCTGATCCTGGCGCGGTTCTCCTATCTGATCTTCCACAGGATCGATATGGAGCCGCGGGAGACCATCGCCTCCATCGCGGAGAAGATGAGCGGCTTCGCCGACGGGGAGTTCCGCTACAACGGGGACAGAGACCTCATTTCCAACCTGGGCCGGAGCCGCCGCTTCCGGGACATGGCCGTCACCGACTGGGTGCAGAACAACGACAAGGCCACGGAAGAGCAGTTTGGCGCGGTCACCGTCCACTTGTCGGAGGATGAAATGTACCTCTCCTACATCGGCACGGACAGCACCATCCTGGGCTGGAAAGAGGACTTCAACATGGGCTTCATGGAGCACGTCCCCTGCCAGGTGGCGGGCCGGGAATACGCGGAGCGGGTGGCGGAAGCTTATCCCGGCAGGCGCATCCGCATCGGCGGCCACTCCAAGGGCGGGAACGTGGCCATCTACTCCGCCATCACCGCGCCCAAAGACGTCCAGGCGCGGATCGTCAAGGTCTGCAATTACGACGGCCCCGGATTCAGCAAAAGTATGATCGCCCAGTATGGGGACGACCCGGTCTTTGAAAAGATCCAAACCTACATCCCCCAGGACTCCATCATCGGCCGGCTGCTGGAACACAGGGAAAAGATCGCGGTGACATACAGCGTGGAGAAGGGCATCCTCCAGCACGACGTGTACTCCTGGCAGATCACCCGGGATGACCTGGTCTACTCTGAGGGGAACACCGACGTCAGCGAGGACATCGACAAGGCCCTCACCGATTGGCTGGAGGCCACCACCAGCGACCAGCGGAGGATCGTCATCGACGCCGTGTTCGAGCTGTTCTACTCCACCGACAGCGAGACCTTCGGGGAGATGTCCTCCAACCTGTCGGAGAACCTGCCCAAGGTGCTGAAAAAGTACGGCGAGAC
>CANQZJ010000123.1 GCA_947628315.1 uncultured Oscillospiraceae bacterium | reverse complement strand
TGAGCCGCCTGTCCGACAACCTGGAGCGGTACGTGCCCGACCAGGAGCGGTGGGACATCCTGCGGTGGTATGAGGAATACTTCAAAGACGCCGGCGAGGGGAACGAGCAGGCGGTCATCCAGGAGCTGGGCGACCCCGCCACCCTGGCCCGCCGCATCGCGGAGGAGCGGGGCTACGGCCAGGAGCGCCGGGGCCCCCGGATGTGGCAGATCCTGCTGGGGGCGGTCATCGTGGTGGCCGTCGCCATCCCGCTGATGGCCTTCAGCCCCCTGGCCCAGCTCATAGGCTTCCACAGGACGGTGTGGGATCCGGTGGAGTTTGTGACCACCGTGCCGGTGGAACAGGCACCGGCGGCGTGGCCCTCCGAGCAGGTGACCGTGGTGGATGAGGGCGGCGTCGACGTCTACATCAGCGTGGAGGGGGTCAACGTGGAGCTCCACCCGGAGGACATCGACACCCCGTCGGTGCGAACCGATATGAGCACCGACGGCGACAACCTGAGCTGGGATTTCGAGGACGGCTATCTGAGCGTCTACTGGTTCGGCAACGGGGAGTCCTCTTACAAGGCCGCCGGCACCCTCACCGTGGCCATCCCCGCGTCCTGGGAGCTGGCCCAGGTCTGCGTGTATGTGAACGGCGCCGGGGACGCGGCGGTGAGCGATCTCCAGCCCTGTCATGAGCTGTACGTGGAGACCGAGGTGGGGAATGTGACCGCCAAGAGGATCCTGGGCGTCAGCGACTATCTCTCCCTCGGCGCCACCGTGGGGGACGTGTCCTTTGACGGCCTGCCGGCCTCCGACGGATACAGCTACCTGAGCGCGGAGACGGGGGACGTCAGCGCCACCCTGTACTGCGCGGACAGAAGCGTCCCCTACAGCCTGTACACCGGCGTGGGCACGGTGACGGTGGACGGCGTGGACTGCGGCTCCAGCGTCTCCTACAGTGTCGGCAGCAACAGCTATAGCTTCAGCGCCCGGGCCAGCGTGGGGGACGTCAGCCTGACCTTCGACCCGGAGATCGTGGTGAGCGTCATCCAGGGGGAGGACGGAAGCGGGATCTACACCATCGTTCCCACTTCTCCGCCCGTCTCCGTGACCGGCTGAATACGACAAGGCCCGTCCGGGTGACCGGACGGGCCTCCTTTTATGCCTTCCCCAAAAACGCCAGCAGTTTCTCTTTCGTATTGTCCTCCGGGTGGCGGATGATGTGCCGGGCCAGCTTCCGCCGGGTGGGGCCGATGGAGCGCCGGGTGTATCCCAGCTCGAACAGCTCATTGCCGGAGATCGCCAGGTTTTTCAGCGCCTCCCGCTCCGGGTAGAGGATGGCGTTTTTCACCTGCTTGCCCACCGGCATGTTCTGGATGGGCAGGTCGGTGAGCTTCACCAGCTGCCGCCACCGCGCCACCGGCTCGGCGGGTACTTTCCGGAGGGAATTCCAGTCCGCGTCCCTGGGGACGGGGCAGAAGCGATCCAGCAGACCCAGCCGGGCGAACTCCCCCACCCCCTCGGGATTCCGGGAGAGGAGGGCCTTTTTCAGCTCCATCACCAGCCGCTCATCGGAGATCTGCTCCACCAGGGGCGCGCACTTCTCCATGGCGGCCAGAGCCGACGGCTCGATGGCGAACCCCAGCTGCGCCGCCTGCCGCAGCCCCCGGAGGATGCGCAGGGCGTCCTCGGTGAAGCGGGTCTCCGGGTCGCCCACCACCCGCAGGAGTTTGGCGCGGAGGTCGGCCTGGCCGCCGGTGGGGTCGATGATGCTGTTGTCCACGTCCAGCGCCATGGCGTTGACGGTATAGTCCCGCCGGAACAGATCCTCCTCCAGATCGCTGACGAAGGTCACCCCGTCCGGATGCCGCCCGTCGGAGTACTCCCCGTCGGTGCGGAAGGTGGTCACCTCCACCGAGCCGCCCTTGGTGAGCACCATCACGGTGCCGTGCTGTACCCCGGTGAGCAGCACCCGGTGGAACAGCGCCTGGGTCTGCTCCGGCAGGGCGGAGGTGCACACGTCCCAGTCGTCGGGCTCCCTGCCCAGAAGCAGGTCGCGGACACAGCCGCCCACGGGGTAAGCCTGAAAGCCCTCACGGCGGAGGACTTTGCACACATGGGCCGCATGGGGCGGCAGGAGGGATCGTCTCATGGGAGGGGCCTTCTTTCGTCTAAAATAGCGCGGGAGGGGCTATGATGGATCTCAGAGCGGGGAAGCCGGATTTTCCTGTTGCTATTTGCGCGTCGATGCAGTATAATATCACCGTTTATGGGGGAACGCGCCCATTTTGTGGCAGATCCGCCCCCACCTGATTAGAATATACCATCCCGAGCGCGGACGCAAGCACTTTCTGCGCTTGTCCAACAGAGGTAATGTATATGTCAGCAGACAACATCCGAGAATATCTCCGCCCCGGCAAGCGGGCCCATCTGGTGGGCATCGGCGGGGTATCCATGGCGTCCCTGGCGGAGGTGCTCCACGGCGCGGGGGTGAAGGTCACCGGCTCCGACCAGAACGAGGGCAAGAACGTGCTCCATCTGCGCTCCCTGGGCATCCCCATCGTGATCGGCCACCTGCCCGGGAGCGTGGAGGGCGCGGACTGCGTGGTGCGCACCGCCGCCGTCCACGACTCCAACCCCGAGATCGCCGCCGCCAGAGCCGCGGGCATCCCCGTGTTCGAGCGGGCCCAGGCCTGGGGCGCCATCATGCGGGACTACAAGAACGCCCTGTGCATCTCCGGCACCCACGGCAAGACGACGACGACCTCCATGTGTACCCACATCTTCATGGCGGCGGAGAAGGATCCCACCGTGATGATCGGCGGCACCCTGCCCCTGCTGGAGGCGGGCCACCGGGTGGGCCGCGGCGACACCATCATCCTGGAGTCCTGCGAGTACTGCGACTCCTTCCTGTCCTTTTTCCCCACCGTGGCGGTGATTTTGAACGTGGAGGCCGACCACCTGGACTACTTCGCCGACCTGGCCGCCATCCAGAAGTCCTTCCGGGCCTTTGCCGACAAGGTGCCGGAGGACGGCGTCATCGTGGCCAACTGCGAGGATCCCAACACCATGGAGGCGTTGGAGGGGGAGACCAAACGGGTGCTCACCTTCGGCGTGGAGCGGGGCGACGTCCACGCGGAGCACCTCGCCATGCACCGGGGCTTCGGCTCCTTCGACGTGGTGCATGACGGCAGGGTCTACGCCCATCTGGAGCTGTCCGTCCCCGGCATCCACAACGTAAAAAACGCCCTGGCGGCCTCCGCCGCGGCCATCGCCCTGGGGGTGCCCGGCAAGGCGGTGGAGAACGGCATGCGGACGTTCCGGCTGCCCGGTCGCCGGTTCGAGTACAAGGGCGACTACCACGGCGCGGAGGTGTGCGACGACTACGCCCACCACCCCGACGAGCTGAACGCCCTGCTGGACATGGCGAAGACCCTGGACTACGACCGGATCGTGTGCGCCTTCCAGCCCCACACCTACTCCCGCACCCACGCCCTGTTCAACGACTTCGTGAGCGCGCTGAAAAAGCCGGACGTGACCATTCTGGCGGAGATCTACGCTGCCCGGGAGGACAACGACATCGGCATCTCCTCCAGCGACCTGGCCAGGGAGATCCCCGGCGCCATCTACTGCCCCACCCTGGAGGACGTCACCGCCAGGCTGAGAGAGCTGGCGAAGCCCGGCGACCTGATTTTGACCGTGGGCGCCGGCGACATCTATCTGGCCGGCGAGGCGCTGGTCAAGAGCGCGGAATAAAACAGGAAGCCGCCCGGCGTTTCCGCCGGGCGGCCTTTTCGTATCCGGTCAACGCCGGCCCCGATAGTGATTGGCGGGGTGCCGGCGGCTGGCGCCCGCGCCGGTGTAGGCATACCGCCGGCTCCGCCGCCGGCGGGGGCGGAAGATGGACAGGAGGATCACCAGCAGGATCACCACGGCCACGGTGATGACGATGGCCTTCACCCACCACTTGCTCCACAGGTTCTCCGCCTGCTGGACGGTGTAGAGGAACTGGGAGCGCTCCACGCTGTCCACCGCCAGCAGATCCAGAGACCCGTAGCTCTTGCCCTCGTATGTAAAGGTGACGGTGCCCAGCTTATCCCCGGCGTTGACGGGGGCCTCCACCTCGTCGGGCAGGTCGAAGGTCAGCACCGCCTGATCGGGGTCGTAGTCGGAGGGCATCACCGCCTGGATGGAGCCGGTGGCCTGCACCAGCACCTGATCCACCTCGTCAGACAGAGTGATGGGCACCGAGCGGATGGTGTCGGCGCTCTCGGCGTCCAGCAGGGTGGTCATGTGGAAGTTTTCAAAAGCCCAGTCCAGCAGACGGCTGGACTCGGTGAAGGAGTAGGCGTGGAGGGTGCCGTCGTCATCCCAGACGTACTCGGAGCCCAGCACCACGCAGTAGAAGGTGCGGCCTTCCTCGTCCACGGCGGCGGAGGCCAGACAGCGGCCGGCCTCGTCGGTGTTGCCAGTCTTGATGCCGATGGCCTTGGAGTAGAGACAGCCGGTCACGTAGAAGCCGCAGAGCAGGCCGTTCGTGTTGTAGAGGGTGCGCTCCTCCGTCATGTTGGTGGCGGGGATGGTGCAGGAGGAGGTGCCCACGATCTTGCGGAAGGTGTCGTCCTTCATGGCCTCACGGGCCATCAGATAGATGTCGTAGGCGGTGGTGTAGTGGTCGTCGTCGTGGAGGCCGTGGGGGTTGGTGAAGTGGGAGTCCTTCATGCCCAGCTGGGCGGCCTTGGCGTTCATCAGCTCCGCGAAGGCGGCGGTGGCCTCGTCCCCGGTGAGGCCGGTGACCGCCTCGGCCAGGACGTTGCAGGCCTCGCAGGCGGAGGGCAGCAGATCGCAGTACAGCAGGTTCTCGATGGTCATGGTCTCGCCGGCCTTGATGGGCGGGGAGGCGGTGGAGCTGCCAAAGGGCACCTCAACGGCCGCGTCGGAGGCGGTGATGGGGGTGTCCATGGACAGCTGGCCCTTCTTGATGGCGTCCAGCACCACCAGGGAGGTCATGATCTTGGTGGTGGAGGCGGGGAAGCGCTTCTCGTGGGCGTGGTAGTCGTAGAGCACCACATCGTTGTCCCCGTCCACCACCAGGGCGGCGGTGGCGTGGGGCTCGACCTCCGGCTCCAGGGCGGAGGCGGGGAGGATCGCGGTGGAGAGCAATAAGATCAGCGCCAGGAAAAACGCTGCAAAACGAGTTTTTTTCATATCAATCTCCCGAAAAGTGTGATATAATGAATTCATCTGTGCGGACGGATGGTTCCGCCTGTGATTATACCAGAGTTTTTTGCGCCGCGCAACCGGTTTCCGGATATTTAAGGATCAAAGCGGGGGAGGGGAGCCCATGGGCCTGTCCAGAGGGGAAAAGGGCGTGATCGCCGCCGTTCTGGCCGCCCTGGCCGTCATGCTGGCGGTGTTCGGGCTGCGCGCCGTCCCCGCCGCTCCGCTGGATGCCATCGCCCCGGCGGCGGCGACCCCTGCCGCCGGCGGGACCATCGGCGGCGATCTGCTGAACATCAACACCGCCACCGTGGAGGAGCTGACGGCGCTCCCCGGCATCGGCGAGGCCAAGGCGCAGGCCATCGTCGACTACCGGGCGGAGCACGGCCCCTTCCGCTACCCCGAGGAGCTGCTGAATGTCAAGGGCATCGGCGAGGGGATACTGGAGGGGCTGCTGGACTACGTGACGACTGGAGGATAGGCAAATGCCGAGAATATTAGTGGTGGACGACGAGCGCGTCCTGGTAAAAGGCATCAAGTTCAA
>CANQZJ010000122.1 GCA_947628315.1 uncultured Oscillospiraceae bacterium | reverse complement strand
CTGGACGGTGCTGCTGGACGTGACCGGCAGCGGGGACGACGTCATCGACGCCTGGTGGAGCCACATGGGCGGCGGCGACACGGGGTTCGGCTCCTACTACTCCCTGTCCTACACCAGCCGGGAGGACTCTGCCGACCAGATCTACGCGGCGGCGGGCTCCTTCCTGTTCCTAGGCATCGTGCTGGGGGCCATCTTCCTGGCGGCCACCGCCCTGATCCTCTACTACAAGCAGGTGTCCGAGGGATACGAGGATCAGGAGCGCTTCGCCATCATGCGCCGGGTGGGGCTTACCCCGGAGCAGGTGCGGGGAACCATCCGAACCCAGGTGCTCATCGTGTTCTTCCTGCCGGTGGCGGCCGCCGCCGTCCACCTGCTGTTCGACTTCAACCTGGTGGCCCAGATGCTCCAGTTGTTCCACGTGCGAGACCTGTCGGTGGCCATCATCTCCACGGGGGTGACCCTGGCGGCCTTCCTCATCGTCTATCTGGTGATGTATCTGCTCACCGCCCGAACCTACTACAAGATCGTGAAATGACGAGAGACCGCCGGCGCTTTTTCGCTCTGGCGGTCTTTTTTGCACTTTGCCGCCCGTTCCGCATAGAATGGACAAAAGGAGGGCGGACTTATGGCCAATTCCAACTTACTCACCCAGGAGAGCAAAACCTACCTGTGCTGTTTTCAGCAGATTTTGGACGACATGATCCAGGGCGTCACCGGGGCCCGGCTCACCCAGAGCATCTCCCACAACTTCATCGTCCAGATGATCCCCCACCACCGGGCGGCAGTCCGCATGAGCGAGAACATCCTGCGGTATACCCAAAACCAGGCGGTGCGCCGGCTGGCGGGTGCCATCATCGAGCAGCAGACCGCCGGCATCCGGGAGATGGAGGAGATGCTGCCCGTCTGCGAGCAGTCTTTGAGCGCCCCTATGGATCTGCGGCTCTACCAGCGGCGGATGGAACTGATCTTCCGGGAGATGTTCGCCGCCATGAACGCCGCCCCGGAAAACAACCGGCTGGCGGCGGTGTACCTGCGGGAGATGATTCCCCACCACCAGGGGGCCGTCCGCATGGCGCAAAACGCCCAGAAATACCCGGTGTGCGTCCAGCTGGCCCCTGTCCTGCAAAACATCATCACCCAGCAGACCCGCGAGATCGCCCAGATGCGCGCCCTGCTGGGGCGGATGGGCGGCTCCTGCCCCTCCTGTTCTTGACCGGGGGGCCAGGGTGTGGTATACTGGCGGACGTGTGAGATCAAACGGGCGCGTCCGCGCCCTGTCCATAGAGAGGAGCACGCCATACCATGTGGGCCAATGAGAGCGTATTCTATCAGATCTATCCCCTGGGGTTCTGCGGGGCGCCGGAGGAGAACGACGGGGTCACCGTCAACCGCATCCAGAAGATCGGCGCGTGGGCGGAGCATATCTCCAGGCTGGGGGCAAACGCCGTCTACCTCTGCCCCATCTTTGACAGCGACCGCCACGGCTACGACACCCGGGACTACCGCCGCCTGGATCCGCGCCTGGGCACCAATGAGGACTTCGCGGCGGTGTGCCGCACCCTCCACGGCCACGGCATCAAAGTGGTGCTGGACGGGGTTTTCAACCACGTGGGCCGGGGCTTCTGGGCCTTTCGGGACGTGCAGGAGAAGAAATGGGACTCCCCCTACAAGGACTGGTTCCACATCGACTTCGGCGGCAACTCCAACTACAATGACGGCTTCTGGTACCAGGGCTGGGAGGGCCACTATGAGCTGGTGAAGCTCAATTTGCAAAATCCCGCGGTGGTGGATTATCTGCTGGACTGTATCCGCTTCTGGGTGGAGCAGTTTGACATCGACGGCCTGCGGCTGGACGTGGCCTACTGCCTGGAGCCGGACTTCCTCCGCCGGCTGCGGGACTTTGCCAACTCCATCAAGCCCGAGTTTTTCCTGGTGGGCGAGACCCTCCACGGGGACTACAACCGCTGGGTGGGGGACGATCTTCTCCACAGCTGCACCAACTACGAGTGCTACAAGGGCCTGTGGTCCAGCCTCAACAGCAATAATATGTTCGAGATCGTCCACAGCCTGAAGCGGCAGTTCGGCCCGGAGCAATGGACGCTGTACAAGGGCAAGCACCTCCTGTGCTTCGCCGACAACCACGACGTGACCCGGGCGGCCTCCATCCTGACCAACCCCGCCCATCTGCCCCTGCTGTACGGCCTGGTGTTCGGCATGCCCGGCATCCCCTGCGTGTACTACGGCAGCGAATGGGGAACGGAGGGCCACAAGTCCCAGGGGGATCACGCCCTGCGGCCCTGCTTCGACGCTCCGCAGTGGAACTCCCTCACCGATACCATCGCCGCTATGGCGAGGGCCCACCGGGAGAGCGACGCCCTGTGTTACGGCGACTTCCAGGACGTGCTCCTCACCAACCGGCAGGCCATCTTCCAGCGGCGGACGGACTCGGAGCGGGTGCTGGTGGCCATCAACATCGACGAGAACCCCTACACCGCCCACTTCGACGCCGACTGCGGCCGGGCGGTGGATCTGATCACCGGCCAGCTCCACGACTTTGGCGGCGGCAGCGAGCTGCCCCCGTACAGCGTGGCCTACTGGAAGTGCGAGCGGTAAACGGATGTGAAAACCCCGGAACACTGTTCCGGGGTTTTTCTTATGCGTTTTCCAGCAGGGCGTCGTCCGGCAGCCGCCCCAACGGGCGGTACACGGTAAAGTACATGGTGATGAAGCAGGCCAGCCCGCCCACCAGCTGGGACACAGCCTCGGCCACAAACACGCCGGTGGTGCCCATCCCCCACAGGGGCAGAAGCACGGTGAGGGGCGCGTTGATGATGGCCTTGCGCAGCAGGGAGAAGAACACCGCCTGTTTGGAGCGGCCCAGGCCGGTGAACACCCCCTGTCCCGCCAGCTGGAGGGACATGAACAGGAACATCCCGAAGTAGATGCGCAGGGCGGGCACGCCGATGGCGATGATGTCCGGGGAGTCGTTGAACACCCGGATCAAAAGGCCGGGGAAGGCCATGGCTACCGCCCAGAACAGGGCGGAGTAGACCACCGTCACACCCACGCTGAAGCGGATGGCCTCCCGGACGCGGGCGTACTTCCGGGCACCGTAGTTGTAGCCCTGCACCGGCTGGGAGCCGTTGGTGAGGCCGTGAACCGGCATGATGAACACCTCCCGCAGGGAGTTGATGATGGTCATCACGCCCACGTAGGTGTCGCCGCCGTAGGCCTGGAGGGTGGCGTTGCACACCACCTGCACCAGGCTGTTGGTGAGGTTCACAAAGAAGCCGGACAGGCCCAGGGCCACAATGCGCTTCACCCGCCGCAGTTCCAGACGGAGGCAGGGGAGTTTCAGCCGCAGAATGGCCTTTTTGCCGGTGAGGAACGCCAGCACCCACACGGCGGACAGCCCCTGGGAGATGATGGTGGCCAGCGCCGCCCCCTTCACCCCCATGTGGAATAGGAAAATAAAAACGGGATCCAGAATAATGTTGGCCGCCGCCCCCAGCATGACGGTCATCATACCCACCCGGCCAAAGCCCTGGGCGTTGATAAAGGGATTCATCCCTAAGGATATCATCACGAACAGGGTGCCGCAGAGGTAGATGGTCATGTAGTCGTCGGCATAGGGAAAGGTGTCCGGACTGGCGCCAAACAGGTAGAGGATGGGCTCCTTCCAAATCAGGAAAAAGGCCGTCACCGCCGCGCCCAGAATGATCAGCAGAGTGAAGGCGTTGCCCATGATGCGCTCCGCCTCGGCGTCGTCCCCCTCCCCCCGGCTGATGGAGCAGAGGGGCGCGCCGCCGGTGCCGCACAGGTTGGCGAAGCCCATGATAATGGAGATGATGGGCATGGCCACCCCGATGCCGGTGAGGGCCAGGCTGTCGCCGTCCGCCAGGTGGCCCAGGTAGATGCGGTCAACCACGCTGTACAGCACGTTCACCAGCTGGGCTGCCGTCATGGGCAGGGCCAGCCTCATGATGTTGCTGGGAATGCTCCCCCTGGAGAAGTCATTTTGCCGATCCGCCATGGGAAACACCCCCTCTCTAAAAAGTCTGAGAGGGATTATAGCACCGTTTTTGGGGAAAGAAAAGGGGCAAACAGCACAAAACGCCCGGCGTTTTCCACGCCGGGCGTCTCGTTTTATTTGGGCATATAGTCCCTGGGATCCACCGGCTCGCCGTCCTTGGTCATGGCGAAGTGCAGGTGGTTGCCCTGCCTGCTCTCGGCGGCGGCAGTGGCGCCCACCGCGCCGATGATGTCGCCGGTCATCACGGTGTCGCCCTCTACAACGGTGGGCGTGCCCGCCAGGTTGGCGTACACGCTGACCAGGCCGTTGCCGTGGTCTATGATCACCGTGGTGCCCATCAGGTCGTCATCTTCCACGGAGCTGACGGTGCCCGCCGCCGCAGCCTTCACCTTGGCGCCCACATCGGCGGCCAGATCCAGCCCCGCGTGGGTGCGCCAGTCGCCCATGGTAACGTCATAGGCCAGCGCCTCCACGGAGAAGTCGGCCAGCACCCTGCCGTTCACCGGCCATGTAAAGACCAGGGTGGCGGGCTTGGGCGCGGTTGTGGCGGGCACTTCGGTGGCCGCCGCGGCGGGTTCAGACGTGGGTGCGGCGGTGGGCGGATCAGTGGCCGCCACCGCCTCAGTGGCCGCGGGAGCCGTAGGCTTCGCCGTGGGCGCGGCGGTGGGCCTCACCGTGGGGGCCGGGGTCGATTTGACGGCGGGCGCGGCGCTCTCGGTGATGTTGGCTGTGCCCGACACGGGCCGGTCGTCCACGGCGCCGAGGGTGCCCCGGATACCCTGCATCAGATAGAATCCGGACAGGGCGATGGCCGCCACGCACACCAGCACCACCAGGTAGAAGCCCTTGCCGGAGATAAAGTCGCCAAATGCCTCCAGCCAGTTGCGTTTCTTGTTCATTGATAACACCTCCGGGCCTATTGTGGACAGGCCGGAGGCAATTTATACCATGTCCCACAAAATACCCTCGGGTCGAAAATAAAAATTGCCCTTCCACCCTCCTTCTGATATAATGGAGGCACTACACATAAAGGACTGATTTCCCATTATGCTGAATCCCGATCAGCAAATTGAATTCTGCAGGGCCCGGCGCTCCGCCATCGCACTGAACTATCAGAACCTGAACCCGGAGCAGCGCAAGGCGGTGCTGGCCACCGAGGGCCCCCTCCTGCTTCTGGCGGGAGCGGGCTCCGGCAAGACCACCGTGCTCATCCACCGGGTGGCAAACCTCATCCGCTACGGCCAGGGCTCCGACTGCGATGAGGTGCCCGAGTGGGTCACGGAGGATGACCTGGCCTTTTTGAAAGACTACGCCGCCCATCCCCGCAGGGAGGACAGGGCCGAGGCCGACCGGCTGTGCGCGGTAGAGCCCGCCGCGCCGTGGACGATCATCGCCATCACCTTTACCAACAAGGCCGCCGGCGAGCTGAAAGAGCGCCTCGCCAGGATGCTGGGCCCCTCCGCCAACGACATCTGGGCCTCCACCTTCCACTCCGCCTGCGTGCGCATCCTGCGGCGGGACATCGAGAAGCTGGGCTTCCCCGCCTCCTTCACCATCTACGACACCGACGACTCCGTCCGGGTGATGAAGGACTGCCTCAAGGAGCTGGGCGTGGACGACAAACAGTTCCCGCCCCGCTCGGTGCTGGGGGTCATCTCCAAGGCCAAGGACAAGCTCCAGCTCTCCAGGGACTTTGCCGCCGACGCGGACAAGTCCGGCGATTACCGGCTCCAGCGCATCGC
>CANQZJ010000121.1 GCA_947628315.1 uncultured Oscillospiraceae bacterium | reverse complement strand
CTCGGCGGAGGGCACCATCTACCTGACCTTTGACGACGGCCCCTCCGACCGCACCGACGAGGTGCTGTCCGTTCTGGCCCAGGAGGGCGTGAAGGGCACCTTCTTTGTGGTGGGGCAGTACGCCGAAAGCGAGGCCAGCATCCAGCGGATGAAAAACATCGTGGCCCAGGGGCACACCCTGGGGATGCACTCCTACAGCCACAACTACACCGATATCTACGCCTCGGTGGAGAACTTCCTGAACGACATGTATAAGGTCTTCACCCTGATCCGGGACAACACCGGCGCCGCCCCCACGGCGTTCCGCTTCCCGGGCGGCAGCATCAACAGCTACAACTACGGCACCTATCAGGCGATCATCGCGGAGATGCTCCGCCGGGGCTTCGTGCCCTACGACTGGAACCTCTCCGCCGAGGACGCCACCGGCACCCCCATCTCGGCGGAGCAGATCGTGCAGAACGTGGTGGGGCAGTCCGCCGGCAAGATCCGGGGCTTCGTGCTGATGCACGACAGCGCCTCCCACACCGCGACGGTGGAGGCCCTGCCCGAGATGATCCGCCAGCTGAAGGCGGAGGGCTTTACCTTCGCCGCCATCACCCCGGACGTCAAACCCACCCTGTTCGGCTACAAGGCCATCCAGTGATCAAAACACGGCAAAAGAGCGGCTCGGATCCGAGCCGCTCTTTTCAGTCTCTTATTCGTCTTTGTCGTCTCCGGCCTCGGGCTCCGGCGGCGCCAGTTTGGTCACCAGCGCCCACTCGACCCGCCGGTCGGTGAGCTCCAGCACCTTGATGTGCAGCCCGCAGACGTCCACCTCCGGGTGGCTGCCGTCCTCGGGGATGACGGTGAGCTGGGAGTAGACCAGTCCGCCCAGGGTGTCGGACTCCTCGTCCTCGGGGAACTCCATGTCCAGCGCCTCGGCGATGGAATCCAGGGGGCAGGCCCCGGCGATCTTCCACTGGCCGTCGCCCACCGGTTCGATGTCCTTCTCCTCCTGGGGGTCGAACTCGTCGTAGATGTTGCCCACGATCTCCTCCAGCAGATCCTCCATGGTCACCAGACCCGAGGTGCCGCCGTACTCGTCCACCACGATGGCCAGGTGGACTTTTTTGCTCTGCATGTCCCGGAACAGGGCGTCGGTACGCACCGACTCGGGGACGAAGTAGGCGGGGCGGAGCAGCTCCCGCACGGCCCTGGGCTGTTCCTCCTGGGCGTTGAGCAGATAGTCACGGGTGTTCAGCACGCCGATGATGTCGTCGGCGTCCTCCTCGTAGACGGGGAAGCGGGTGATGCCGGACTCCCGGATGGTCCGCAGGATCTCCTCCTGGGACTCATCCGCCTGGAGCAGCACCATGTCGGTGCGGTGCACCATCACGTCCTCGGCGGTGGTGTCGTTCAGCTCAAAGATGTTCTCGATGAGCTCCTTCTCGGTGGACTCGATGGCGCCCCGTTCTTCGCCCAGATCCACCATCATCTTGATCTCGTCCTCGCTGACGTCCTCCGGGTCGGCGGCGGGGTCGATGCCCAGCAGCCGCAGCACGCCGTTGGTGGACTTGGACAGCAGCCAGATCAGCGGCCGGAAGAAGGCCGCCACCGCGCAGACGGTGCCCACGGTGAACTTGGCCACCTTCTCGGTCTTCTTCATGGCGATACGTTTGGGCACCAGCTCGCCCAGCACCAGGCTGAAATAGGACAGCACGATGGTGATCAGGATGACCATCAGCGTATCCAGGGCGGCGGGGGGCAGGATGGTCACGTGGAGGTCGTTGACCAGCCAGTCCACCAACGGGTCGGAGAAGATGTCCGCCGCGAACGCGGAGGACAGGAACCCGGCCAGGGTGATGGCGATCTGGATGGCGGACAGGAACCGATCCGGGGACTGCATCAGCTTCAGCAGCAGAGCGGCCTTTTTGTCGCCCTCCTCCGCCTGACGGCGCAGCTTGGTCTCCGACAGGGAGATCACCGCGAACTCCGCCGCGGCGAAGAAAGCGTTGATGAGAATAAGTATGAGCAGCAGTATTATCTTAGGCAATAATGGGTCGTCCAAGTGGGATAACCTCCTGTGGCCGGATGGATTTGCCCGGAGGGCGGTCGGCCAACACGGCAAATAGTATAGCACACTCTATCAGCGTTGTAAAGGCCAACCGGGCAAAAAAGTTCCCCCAGCACCGGCTGAGGGAACCATTTTGGGCAAATTCAGGTGAGAAGGGCCAGGATCTCGTCCTTGGGGGTGACGCCGATGGTCTTGTTGTGCACCTCGCCGTCCTTGAACACCACCAGGGTGGGGATGGACATGACCCCGTACTGGATGGCCAGCTCGGTCTGCTCGTCCACGTTGATCTTGCCCACCACGATGTCGTCCCGCTCCTCGGCGATCTGATCCACCACGGGGGACACCATCCGGCAGGGGCCGCACCAGGACGCCCAGAAGTCCACCAGCACGGGCTTGTCGTTTTTCAGCACCAGTTCCTCAAAATTTTCCTTCGTAATGGTCTCAACAGCCATAAAGCAGTTCTCCTTTACAGTATTTGATTCAGTTGAATTTATAGATTTTCTGCGCCAGCCGGTAGATCTTCACCGACAGCTTGCGGCCCTGGTAGCCGGGGATGTTGGTGCCCAGGTTGGTGAGCCGGTAGCGGAGCCGGCGGTACAGAGCGGCGTCCTTTTTGCGGAGGTACTCCCACAGCTCGGTGCGCATCCCCAGGGACTCCGGCGTGTCCGCGATGACGGCGAAGATGGAGGAGATGGTCAGCATCATGCCCAGGTAGTTGAGCATATACCGGCCCAGCTTGGGCTGGCTGTCCTTGATGGACAGCACGTCGTGGGCGTCGATCATGATTTTGGTGATGCGCACCTGCTGGTCGATGCGGCCGGCCATCACCGCCTCGTTGACGCTCTGATCCGACCGGCCGATGTAGTACCGGTACAGATCCAGGTTCAGGTAGTACATGGTCTTGACGAAGGGCAGGGGCTGGTAGACAAAGATGTTGTCCACATAGAAGGTGTGCTTGGGCAGCTCGATGCCGCAGTCCCGCAGCAGCTGGGTGCGGTAGATCACCGAGTGCATCAGCAGATACTGGGAGGTGCGGAAGTGGCGGATGTCGTCCCAGGTGAAGATGCAGCCGGTGGGGAAGACGTTTTTGTACCCCATGACCTTCCGGGTGTTGTCCTCCACGTGCTCGTACACATAGTTGGCGATGACCATGTCCACCGGCGCGGGCATGGCGGCGAACTCCCGCAGCTTGGCCATGACCTTGGCCAGCGCGTCGGTGTCCAGCCAGTCGTCGGAGTCCACCACCTTGTAGTAGAGGCCCCTGGCGTTGCGGATGCCCTGGTTGACCCCCTCGCCGTGGCCGCCGTTCTCCTGGTGGATGGCCCGGATGGTGTCGGGGTAGCGGGCGGCCCACTGGTCGCACTTGGCGGGGGTGTCGTCCTTGAAGGAGCCGTCGTCCACCAGGATGATCTCCGCCTCCGGCCCCGCGGTGAGCAGGGAGGTGACGCACTTGTCCATGTAGGCGGCGGAATTGTAGCAGGGAACGGCGAAGGTGATGAGCTTGTCCACAAATATCACTCCTGTTTGGTAGTATGTCCTTTTTGGAGAGGGAAAACCCTCAGCCGTAGGGGGCGGCCCATGTGCCGCCCCGCATTGACCGGGCCGCCACATAGGGCGGCCCCTACTCCTTTTCCAGCAGCCGGTCGGTCAGCTCCAGCGCCTTGGCGGTGATGGCGTCCATGTTGTAGTACTTGTACTCCGCCAGCCGGCCCAGCAGGTGGAGGTTGGGATATTGCTCCGCCAGAGCCTTGTATTTGCCGTAGAGGGCGTTGTTCTCAGGGTTGATGATGGCGTAGTAGGGGATCTCCCCCTCCGCCCCGGTGTAGGCCCGGGAGTACTCCTTCATGATGGTGGTGATCCCGGGGAGAATCTGCCCGGTGAGGTGTTTGAACTCGGTGATGCGGGTATAGGGCTCGTCCACGGTGTAGTTCACCGTGCCGTGGGTCTGGAAACAGTCCCGCTCCAGCGTCTCAAAGCCGAAGTCCAGCGTCCGGTAGGGCAGGGGGCCGAAGCGGAAGGAGAACAGCTCGTCGGCCTGGCCGGTGTAGATGACGGGGCCGGTGAAGGGTTCCCCATCCAGCTTGACGGCGCCGTCCGCCAGCTCCAGCCGCTCCAGCGCGTCCCGGCCCAGCTCCACGGTGATGTCGGGGTGATCCAGCATCCGCTGGAACATGGGGGTGTAGCCCTCCAGCGGCATCCCCTGATAGGCATCCTGGAAGTACCGGGGGTCGGTGGACAGGCGGACGGGAACCCGCGCGGTGGTGGCGGGGTCGATCTCCTCGGGGGTCTGGCCCCACTGCTTCATGGTGTAGTGGACGAACACGTGCCCGTACACATAGTCGGCGATGGCGGCGATCTCCGGGTCGGGATTCTGCCGCAGTTCCAGGATGGTCACCTGGGACTGGGCGGGGTAGGCGTCCAGCAGCTTCTGGCCCAGCCGGGCGCCCTCCTTTTCCCCGAAAGCGGCCTTCATGGAGTCCAGGTTGAAGGGGACGGGGAAGAAGAACCGGCCGTCCGTCGTCTTTCCGACGGGGATCACCTCGGGGTTGTCCCGGGGCAGATTGGCGATGACGCGGTGCTGATAGCGCCGCCATCCGGTGAACCGGGAGAGGTAGTCGAACACCCGCCGGTCGTTGGTATGGAAGATGTGGGGGCCGTACTGGTGGATGAGCACCCCGGCCTTGTCGGGGCAGTCGTAGGCGTTGCCGCCCACATGGGGCCGGCGCTCCAGCACCAGCACCTTTTTGCCGCCGTCCTCCGCAAGGCGGCGGGCGGCCACGGCGCCGGCGTAGCCCGCGCCGATGACCAGCGCGTCGTATCTGCTCATTGCGTCACGTCCTTTTCTCAAAGTCGTGGGGACATTCTAATGATACTATACCACATATTGTGCCAATATGGAAGAAGAAACTGTAAATTTCCGGCGAAATCCGGCCCCGGCCCCTCCGTCAGCAAATTCCGCGGGCTCCCCGCCAAGAAAGGGATTGTAACTCGCCGAAAAATGTGATAGAATGTCAAAAAGCCTGTGAATGATACCGGAAAGGGGAATGCCATCATGGAACCCGTCATTCAGCAGTTCCGCACCGCTCTGGGCGGCTTTAACCGCAAGGACGTGCAGAAATATATCGAGCAGACCGGCGCCGCCCACCGCAAGGAGATCGCCGCGCTGAAGACCGCCCTGGAGAACGCCCTCGCCCGCCAGAAGGAGCTGGAGGAGTCTCTGGCCAGCACCGAGGACGCCAAAGGCGCGGCCGCCGCTGAGGAGGCCCGGGTTCGCCAGTCCCTGGAGGATTCCACCCGCACGCTGACCCGGCTGCGGGGCGAGCAGACTGAGACCGAGTCAAAGCTGGCTGTCGCCAGGAACGAGCTCCAGCGGCTCCAGGCCCAGGTGACAGAGCTGGCCCCCCTGGCGGAGAACTACAGCCAGTTGAAGGATCGCATCGCCACCGTGGAGCTGGACGCCCACCGGAAGGCCCAGTCCATCGTGGACGAGGCCAACGGCCAGGCGGAGCAGATCAAAACCGACGCCCGCCGGTGGCTGGGGGACGTGATGGCCCAGTACGACACCGTCCGGCAGGGGATGGACGCCCTGATGATCCAGGCCAGGGGCATCGCCGCCGCCGGGGAGCACACCGCCGCCCTGGAGGAGCAGGCCGCGAAACTGAAAGAGAAGGCCGGCATCGAGTAAACGAATCACAAAAAGAAACGGAGCGCAAAACGCGCTCCGTTTCTTTTAACCGTTTGTCTGGCGCAGGTATTCTCTCTGCCGGGCGAGGGCGGCGGCGATGCGCTCC
>CANQZJ010000120.1 GCA_947628315.1 uncultured Oscillospiraceae bacterium | reverse complement strand
GGGCCGACGGCTCCTTCGGCAACCGGGTGGGGGACTGGTCGGACGTCATCGACCTGGACTATTCCGATCCCGCCCTGTGGGACTACCAGATCGAGACCTTAAAACAGTGGGCCGCCATTGTGGACGGCTTCCGCTGCGACGTGGCGCCCCTGGTGCCGCTGGCCTTCTGGTTGAAAGCCAGGGCAGAGGTGGAGCCCGTCCGCCCCGGCTGTCTGTGGCTGGCGGAGTCGGTGGAGCCGGGATTCATCGCCTGGTGCCGGAGCCAGGGCATGAACGCCCTGTCCGACGCCGAACTGTACCAGGCCTTCGACCTGTGCTACGACTACGACATCGTAGATGACTGGCGGGCGTACCTGGCGGGGAAGGCCCCTCTGGGGCGGTACGCCGAGGCGGTCAGCCGCCAGGAGACCGCATACCCGGACAACTACGTGAAGCTCCGCTTTCTGGAGAACCACGACAACCCCCGGGCGGCCTTCGCCATTCCCGACGACAGGGCCCGCCGGAACTGGACGGCGTTCCTCTACTTCCAGAAGGGCATGACCCTGCTCTACGGCGGCCAGGAGGTCTCCGCCTCCCACCGCCCCGACCTGTTCGAGAGGGATCCCGTAGACTGGAACGGGGGAGAGGACATCAGCCCCACCCTGAAACGGCTGGCCGCCCTGAAGCGTGACCCGATCCTGACCGACAGCACTTACACCGTGAAGGCCCTGCGCCATGATGTGATCCGCGCCGTCCACAAGAGCGCCGCCGGCACGCTGACCGGGGTGTTCTCCATGCGGGGCGAGGCCGCCCTGGTGGAGGTAGAGGCGCCCGACGGATCCTACACCAATCTGGCGGATGGCCAGACGGTTGAAGTTTACGGCGGAAAGCTGCCCTGTAAAGGAGAACCGCTTGTCATTAAAAGCGGGCCGGAAACGATTGAAAAGCAGTGAGAAAGGGCGTCCCCACGGCGGGACGCCTTTTCCTTTTGATTTTTCTTGCGACGGCGGCAGAAGTATGGTATACTACATAAAATAGCAAAAAACGACAGTTGGCGTCCTCTGGAGGTGTATGTCCGTGCTGACGATCTGCAAGATCCTGGCCGCGGTGCTCAACTGGATGATCCTGGCCCTCGGATGCTTTGAACTGGGGTTGTGGTTTCTGTCCTTTTGGAACCTGAAAAAGCTCAAGCCCCGGTTCGACCAGCTCAACCGGGAGATCAGGAGCGTGTCCGGCGCCCAGCGCACCGGCAATTTCGGTGTGCGGGATCGGGTCATTCTGCTGCGGGAAAAAGACTGGGAGGAGTACACCGCCTTCCGCAAGGACTACCAGAAGCACATCGGCAGCTACGACACCTTTACCTCGCTGATCCAGATATTTACCTTGCTGGGCATCCTGGGCACGGTGGCGGGGCTGTATATCGCCCTCCACGCCACCATGGAGACAGGGGAGAGCCTGTCCTACGCCGGCATCGGCTTCGCCCTGTCCTCCACCGTGTACGGCATCATCGGCGCGGTGGTGTTCAAGGCGCTGGACATCTTCACCACCGCCCCCATTGTGGGCTATATCGACGACGGCATCGACCTGTTTGAAAAGGATTACGGCGTCCTCAACGACGAGGCCAGGCGCTCCGCGCCGGCTGATGACGGGGAGGGTGCCCCGTGAGGCGGCGGAGACGGCGGGGCTCCGACGAGATCAACCTGACGCCGCTGCTGGATGTGCTTTTCTCCATCCTGTTCATCTCGCTGCTGGCGGGGCAGGGGCTGTCTGACCGGCAGCAGCAGCAAATCGACCAGATGGAGCAGCAGATCGCCGGCTACGAGGATCAGCTGGCCAGCTACGAGGAGTACGACCGCGACGCGGTCATCGTCACCCTGCGGAACGTTGAGGGCCGGCTGACCATCAGCCGGGGGTCGGACGAGGACGCCATCGCCCTGGGAGAGGACGGCGCCGGGCGCGTCGCCCGCTGGCTGGAGCAGAAGGTGGACGGCTATCTGGCCGAGGCCGAAAACGAGCCCATCTATATCGTCTTTTACTGCGACCGGGAGCACATCTACACCACGGACTACAACGCCATCGTCAACACCATGACGGCGCTGGAGCGCGGCCACAAAGAGGTGTTCTGGAAGCAGACACAGGAAGGATAAGGAGGAAAGAGCAATGAGTGACGAACTGAAAAACGGGGCCGAGGAACCCAAGGCGCCGGAGGAAAAGGGCAAGAAGGGCAAATTCGTCCGGCGGACGGTAAAGGGTGTGGGCGTCATCGCCATCCTGGCCCTGCTGTTCTTTGGCGGCTATGAGGGCGTGGGCCTGTGGTTGGAGCACGGCACCGGCGCCGGCGGCGCGCCCACCGATCCCCCCGTGGTCGAGACCGAGGAGCCCGCCGAAAGCGCCGCCCCCACCGAAGGACGGGACGAGAACGTGGTCATTGTCCGCATCGAGGAGGACAAAGTCACCGTGGACGGCGCGGCCTGCGCCGACGCGGACGCCCTCAAGGCGAAAATAGAAGCCCTTTACACCGACGGCACCGTGTTCCGGCTGGAGGACAACCACTCCATCCTCGCCACCTACGAGTGGGTCAAGGCGGTCTTTGACGACCTGGCCATCCCGCTGGTCAGCGATCAGTGATCCAAAAGGTCTGCCATATAAAGAGAGGATTTGACTCCATGAAAAAAGCCATCTCCCTGATCCTTGCGCTTGTTCTGGCTCTGGCGCTGTGCGCCTGCAGCGCCGGCGCCCTCCGGCCCTCCGCCCCCGCGACCGACATCAGTGAGGCCCCGGATGGCGTGACCGTCGACGACCCCGACGCCGAGCCCGCCCCGACGCTGCCCTATTCCGGCGAGGTGGTGCTGTACTCCTCCATGCAGGAGGATCAGCTCCAGGCCGTGAAAGAGGGCTTCGAGGCCGCCTATCCCGGTATCACCATGACCTATCAGTTCGGCAGCACCAGCGCCATCGAGAAGCAGATCTTCTCCGAGGCCGACGCCGGCCAGGTCAACGCCGACGTCATCTGGGTGGGCGACGCCGTGGACTATGTCGCCATCAAACAGCGGGGCATATTGCAGAAGTATTCCTCCCCGGAGGCCGCCGGTCTGGATCCCGCTTATGTCGATGCCGACGGCTATTACACCGCCGCCCGCCTGGTGGGGGTGGGCATCGCCTACAACACCCTCACTGTGCCCGCCAAGGACGCCCCCAAGAGCTGGGAGGATCTGCTGGATCCCAGGTGGGCGGGGCAGATCGTCATGTCCGACCCCGGCGCCGCCGGCACCACGAAGTACTGGATGAACGCCATGATGTGCTCCGACCAGTACGGCGCCGGCTACATGCAGCAGCTCCGGGACAATGGCTGCGTGCTGGAGAGCGGCACCACCGCCACCCATCACCAGCTGGCATCCCAGGTCTACCAGGTGGGCGTCTGCGTGGACTACGTCACCGCCGGCCTTGCCGCCGACGGCTCCCCCGTGGCCTTCCTCTACCCGGAGAACACCGTCACCGTGGCCAGCCCCATCGGCCTGGTGGCCAACTGCGCCAACGTGGACAACGCAAAACTGCTCTACGACTTCATCCTCTCCAAAAAGGGGCAGGAGATCCTGGTGGCCCACAACCTGGTCTCCGTCCGCAGGGACGTGGAGCAGTCGGTGGATCTGTCCTCCATCCCCAGCTACCTGAGCTGTGATTTCGCCAGGCTGGCCGCTGAAGGCGACGCCAATCTGGCGGAATTCAACCGGATATTCGGCCTGGACTGACCGCAAACTATTTTTTCTGAGAGATATACGACAAGAGCCGCCCCCACCGGGGGCGGCTCTTGTATACCCGATTTACTTTTGTCCCCGTTTCAGCGCCTTCATGCGGTTCTCGTGGTTGAGGATCTGCTTGCGCAGCCGCAGGTTCTCCGGGGTGACCTCCAGCAGCTCGTCGTCCGCCAGGAACTCCAGGCACTGCTCCAGGGACATCTGGCGGGGCGGCACCAGCCGCAGGGCCTCGTCGGAGCCGGAGGCCCGCATATTGGTGAGCTGCTTCTTCCGGCACACGTTGACGGTGATGTCCTCCAGCTTGGGGCAGACGCCCACCACCATGCCCTCGTACACGGGCACGCCCGCGCCGATGAACAGGGCGCCGCGCTCCTGGGCCCAGTACAGGCCGTAGGTGACGGACTCGCCGGTCTCGTGGGCCACCAGGGAGCCGGTGTTCCGGCGCTGGATGTCGCCCTTGTAGGGGGCGTATTTCTCAAAGACGGAGGCCATGATGCCCTCGCCCTTGGTGTCGGTCAAAAACTCGTTGCGGTAGCCGAACAGGCCCCGGGACGGCACCAGGAACTCCAGCTTGGTGCGGCTGCCGATGGGAGTCATAGTGACGAACTCGCCCTTCCGGGCGCCCAGCTTCTCCATGACGGCGCCCACGTTGTCGGCGGGCACGTCAATGACCACCCGCTCGATGGGCTCCATCTTCACGCCGTCGATCTCCTGATAGAGGACGCGGGGCGGGGAAACCTGGAACTCGTAGCCCTCCCGGCGCATGGTCTCGATGAGGATGGACAGGGACATCTCGCCCCGGCCCGCCACGTTGAAGGCGTCGGTGGAGTTGGGCATCTCGGTGACCCGGAGGGACACGTCTTTCAGCGTCTCCCGGAACAGCCGGTCACGGAGCTGGCGGGAGGTGACGTACTTGCCCTCCCGCCCGGCGAAGGGGGAGTCGTTCACCGAGAAGGTCATCTCCATGGTGGGGGCGGAGATTTTCACGAACTCGATGGGCTCCGGCGCGGCGGGAGCGCAGATGGTGTCGCCGATGGTGATGTCGCCGATGCCGCTCATGGCGATGATCTCGCCGGCGGCCGCCTCGGTGACGGGGGTGCGGTTCAGCCCGTCAAAGGTGTAGAGGGAGACGGCTTTCGCCTTGCGGGGCGGCACGTCGGGGGAGTGGTAGTTGCACACCGCGATCTCCTGGTTCTGCTTGATCGTGCCCCGCTCGATGCGGCCGATGGCGATGCGGCCCACGAACTCGTTGTAGTCGATGGAGGAGACCAGCATCTGGAAGGGGGCCTCGGGGTCGCACTCCGGGGCGGGGATATAGTCCAGAATGGTCTCGAACAGAGGCACCAGGTCGGTGCCCGCCACCTCGGGGGAGTAGGAGGCGGTGCCGTTCCGGCCGGAGCAGAACAGCATGGGGGAGTCCAGCTGCTCGTCGGTGGCGTCCAGGTCCAGCAGCAGCTCCAGGCACTCGTCGATGACCTCGTGGACGCGCTGGTCGGGCCGGTCGATCTTATTTAATACCACGATGACCCGGTGGCCCAGCTCCAGGGCCCGGGACAGCACGAAGCGGGTCTGGGGCATGGGGCCCTCGGCGGCGTCCACCAGCAGGATGACGCCGTTGACCATCTTCAAAATGCGCTCCACCTCGCCGCCGAAGTCGGCGTGGCCCGGGGTGTCCACGATGTTGATCTTCACGTCCTTGTAGTGGACGGCGGTGTTCTTGGCCAGGATGGTGATGCCCCGCTCCCGCTCCAGGTCGTTGGAGTCCATGACCCGCTCCACGGTGGCCTGGTTCTCCCGGTAGATGCCGCCCTGCTTGAGCATCTCGTCCACCAGGGTGGTCTTGCCGTGATCCACGTGGGCGATGATGGCGACGTTTCTCAGTTTCTCGTTCTTCATAAAAATGCCTCACATTTTATGGTCTGAAAATCACACAGTCACTTATTATAATCAAATCCGTTCGGGATTGCAACACCGGGAATGGGGGAAAACGACAGAATTTCACCGGTTTTCCAGGGAAAAAATGTGACGATTTTGCTTGACAAGAAAATTGTAAAGCGGTATACTGCACAAGAACTGTGCTTTGACGGCGCAAAGCGTTAAAGCCGGGAACCTGAAATGGAGGAAACTAAAATGAAAAAGTACAT